>NZ_CP094669.1:390000-705000 GCF_022827545.1 Hymenobacter tibetensis | reverse complement strand
AGTTTCTCTAGTGCCAAAGCGGCAACAGGAAGCTTGACTAAGCTAGCCGGATTGAAATACTGCCTGGCATCGAGCCGAAAGTCATGCTGCGTGAAATGTGGCCGTCCCAGCGTATCTCGCATGATTTGAGTGTAGATAATCTGTAGTTCATAGTTGGCAGCATGGTTTACGACAGTTGCCAAACGGCTGTCAGAGCGCAGCAGGCTATCGAGGAGAGGACTGTTGGCTACGCGTCTGGTTTGTTGTAGAGTTTGCTTAGGGGGCGCAAGCGTTTGCGCTTTGTTAGGCAACGTAGGCCACATCACTAGCACTAGCAGAGGTGCTATTAAAAGCGCAAGTAGAAATTGGCGAGGCATGTACAGGCGAATAAAGACAGGAAAGATAACTCCACCTGAACCTAGGTTATGCTGACAGTATCAAAGGCATACTGCAGCAAAGTTCCTTAATGCTCTCACTTGCTGCTTGAAGTGTGAAACACTACTTAACACAAAGAGCCGCAACCATGGGGTACGGCTCATATGTGGGTACAAAATGATAGCGCACCTACAAGCTCAATGGCTTTTGACGACGTGCCAGCAGAAGATTGGAATCATTCTGACGCCAGTTATAGCCAGTTCCGAATGGCAATGGGCGTGAACGATTAGCTGTATCGGCGTAGGCTGTGGCCATAGCTGGTTGATAGTGTTTAGCAAATAGATTGATAGGGCGCTTGTACGTGCCATAGTATGTTAGCTGCCAATCGGCCGGGCGGAAATACTTCAGAGCAATACCCGAGTCATCTTGTAAAATATAGTTACTACGTTCCAAGATAAGGTTGCGCACTTTGCTGAAGTAGGGCTTGTGCATGAGGTAGGTGGCAGACTTCACATAGGTGGTCAGTTCCCCAAGACTTTGGGCGTATTGGATAACGGCATCATTGGTAGAACCCATTTTCCAGTCGCTTATATCAGCTGAGAAGTAATACACTCGCTGCTCTTTTCCTGCTTTGCTAACCATAGTTATTTCGACACCAGGAACAACTTTGGGGCTTGGCTTCTGCACAACAGCACTGTCGGCATCGATGAGTTGTCCTTGTTTATCAAGCTGGACATAGCGCACTGTCTGCACTTGGTGGTCGGTACGGGCTGCGAAAAGTAAAATCAGGGGCAACACTCCATCTAACTTTGGGACCTTTCTGGCCTTTACTAGCGTGTCGCCGGGCTGCGCTTTGACTTGCTTGCTCGCTGCTGCAGCTGACTTCAGTTCCACGGCCATGTCATTGGTGCGAAAGAAGCTGAAGTTGAGCACCGACCAAAGTGATGCTTTTACTGCCGGGAATAAATTAGGGTCTTCGAGCGTGCTACGTTGTGGTATCGAGCCTACTGGTTCTAAGCCTAGCAGCACATACGTTTTGCTATCCGGGAACATGGTCACAACGTTCAGCAAGTCGGGGCCGCTAAACGGATAAAAGACGGTAGGGCTGCTGGCACGAACAGAATCAAGTTCGGTGGCAGCCCACTCTTCAATCTTGCTGGTGCGTGTGGTATGATACGTTGTCCAGCTTTTGTTGGCTTCGGCTGCAAAAGCTTGCCAGGCGGGCTGCGCCGTGAGCGGCTTCAACGTGCTTTTACCGCTCACAGTCTGGCCAGCAAGATAAGCAGCTACATCTTGCGCATACGCTGTATCAGGGCGCGCTGGAGCGGGTGGAGCAGCCGCAACCGTATCAGACGGCTCAGAAGGTGCTGTGGCTTGGTACTCTTTGGTTTCAGGTTTTTTTTGTTCAGTACAAGCCGTGAATACTAGAAAAGCGGCCGACAGAACGAGGCTACAAACCGGGAAGCGCATTGGAAAAGACGTTGATGAGAGGCGAAAATACTTAATAGTGACTGAGGCCGAATTGAGATATCAGATCAAGAAGAGAGGTGAGAGCCCTAATTGCCTTCATTCCTGCTTGGATAAAGCATTTCACTACAGCGCTGCTCTTATGCTTTGTGCGTTCCTTTCACAAGGAGATGCCCGAGCAACAGTTTTCGCTACGCCACTTCTTGACGCCGGCTTATAAAGTACACCCCCAAGCCCACCAGCACGGTCAGCAACCCATACAGTGATTCCATTGGCTTGTCATGAACGATGAACCAGAGAGTCCAGGCGTTCAGCAGCAGGAAGATTAGCGGAGTAACTGGGTAACCCCACGCTCGGTAAGGCCGGGGGAGTTCTGGCTGACGCAGACGCAATATAAAAAGGCCCAACACTGTCAGGAACGTGAACAAGCTCAGCACAAAGCCTGCATATAGCAGCACCTGGTCGAACGTGGCAGTAACAATGAAAAACAGTGTTAAAGCGGTTTGAAACAGCGTGGCTCGCACAGGAATGTCGTTTTTGCTGAGCTTCGCCAACCCACCTAGGGTAGGCAAATCTTCGCCCATTACTTGCACGACCCGGGGGCCAGCAAAAATCATAGAACTGATAGTGGACAACAGCAGCACAGAAATAATACCGCCCATCAGCCTCCCTCCTATCGGGCCGAAGAGTTCCGTTGCAGCCACAAACCCTACTTCCACTTGTCCCTTCAGTTTGTTGAGGGGAGTGGAGTACAGAAACACGAAATTCAACCCGATGTATAATAAGAGTACGGCGGCAGTTCCGATGATGAGGATGCGGGGCAGGTTACGTTGTGGTGCATCCACTTCACCGGTCATGTACACTGCGGCGTTCCAGCCAGAATAGGCGTAGGAAACATATACCAACGAAACCGCAAAAGCTGGGCTCAATAGTTCTTGCCAACTACTGGCAGTGGGTGCAAACGGAATAGACTGCGGAGAAGCAGCCAGCAACCCGACCCCGATGAAGACAACCAGCACTACAACTTTGATAGCCGTAACGGCTACCTGCAGTCGGCTGCCTGCCTGCCGACTTGTAGCATGCACAGCCGTGAAAGCCACCACCACTCCTATTGACAGCCATTCTGGCTGCAAGGCTGGCCATACGCTTTTGGCGTACTTGCCGAGAGCCATAGCCGCAAGTGCTGTGGGAGCAGCAAAACCTACCGTAGCCGAGACCCACCCTGAGAGAAAACCTACCGCTGGGTGATAGATACGGGAGAGGAAGTGGTACTCCCCACCCGAACGGGGCATGGCGGCTGCTAGCTCTCCGTAGCTTAAGGCCCCACACAAGGCAATCAGTCCGCCAACCGCCCAGAGCATTAACAGCGTAAATCCGCTTTGAATATCTACTACTTGAAAGCCTAGGCTGGTGAAAACTCCCGTCCCTACCATATTGGCTACAACAATGGCAACACCAGTAATAGGGCTAATTTTATAGCTGGCAGTAGGGGGCATGAAAAGCAGATTGAGGGGCTAAAGATGCAAAGTTGTGCTGACTGTATCCGTGGGATTCAATCATACACCAAACACCCTTAGTAAGGCAACAAGCCTCTCCTGCCTAAAACAGGCAAGAGAGGCTTGCTAAAAAAGGATACGGGATAGGTAAGCAGGCGCTGCTAAACTGCTTTAGGACGCTTGTAGAGCGGCACTGTACTGCACGGTTCGCCATACATAATGCTGGATGTGACTGGCAGCAACTTCTGCATGATGGCCACATACGCATACGTAGGTACTGGCTTTTCGCCACACCCTTTCACTACCACTTTCGCTTCCCGATAGTCTTCGGCGTTTATAGCAGCAATGGCTTCGTGAAACAACTCTTGCTCTAGTGCTTCAAAATTACCAAATACGTAGCGGTGAGCGTGGTTTTGAAGTTTGCTAGCCAACAGCATGTAGGCCCAAGTAGGCACAATAGCGTCAGCGGAGCATACGATAGCCACATTCTTGCCATCATATTGGCTCCAATCGTGGCTTTTGATGAATTCACGAAAATCCTTTTCGCGCAGCATCAAGCCATGAAAAAGATTTTCTTTGATATCATACACCACCCGCTCACCGGGGTGAATAAGCTCCTCGAGATTCAGAGAGGTGAGGGCGCTTTGCGCTACGCGGTTAACAAGTATGTCTTCCATGCTATGTAATGATGCCAAGTCATGCTTGGTGAATCTGTAGAGAAGAGAATATAAATGAACAACCAAAGAAGCCTCTGTGGTCTGCCCAACAGAAACTACAACTTACTTTGGTTTGGGTGTGGTAGTGTACACCTCTTTCAAGTAAAAAGGCTCGTAGTAAGCCACATCCCGAAAGTCCTGGCGTTGGTAAGCTTCCAGTCCCAGCGCCCCCACGGCTATAGCTGAAGGCTCAATACCTGTCAGAAACATAGCGTTGGAATTGTTGGCTACCAATGGTTGGAATTTCGATGCGCCGCTACCAAAGCATAACACCCGATGGTGGGCTAATTGTTCGGCCAAGGTGTCGGAATCGAGTAGCAACGGCGTGGGGGCTACTACCTGCTGTCCGTCGTGAGTGTACACAGCGGCGTACACTTCCATCCGACGAGCATCGAGCATGGGGCAAAACAATGTGTTTTCGGAATACGCAGTGCTAACAGCTACCTGCCGCGCCAACGCCTGCAAGGTACTTATGGCTACCAACGGAATATCCAACGCATAGCAGAGCCCTTTGGCAGCTGCTGCTCCAATGCGCAGTCCTGTGTAAGAACCTGGTCCGTCGGAAACCGCCACAGCAGCGACGTCCTGCAAGTTATGCTGGCTGTTTTCAAGCAACTGACTAATCAATACGCTCAAGTGGGAGGAATGCGACTTCTCCAATCGTAGCTCTGTCTGGCCTACTAAATTGCCATCCGCTAGCTGATGCAAGGCTACGGAGCAAACAGAGGAAGAGGTTTCTAGGGAGAGGATCAGGCTAGGCATGGAGCAAAGTTACGTTACCCACTACTGTCATTCTCGTCTATGGTATCCTGAGAACCTAATCTAGTTATTGCTTGCTTTTCCCATTGTTTATCGTTCCATAGCTTATTCACCCTAGGCTGAACAAACCAAATACCAATTGGCCAGAAAAATAATGCTAAAAAAGGGACTACAACTTGGCTCACGTCTGGCCGGTTCCCGGTTTCCTTCGCAACAAGCAACGAAGCTGGAAACCAATGAGCATGCATATAAGCAAACAAAATGTAAAGAATGATTAAGGAGCCTATACCAGAAGCTTTAAAGCTGCTAGAGGACAACTGGAAGTCAGGATCATCGGCTACAGCGCTGTAGCCGAAAGCAATTGAAACCAGGAATACATTGATCAACAAGAACTTGTAATTGCAACCTCGAATGTCATATTGCATTCGACTTAATGCACTCACAAGCAGGGTTAGCCAAAGCAACATTATCAAGACACTGCTAAATGTCAAAGCAGTGTCAACATCGTTATCGGTTACGAACCAAGAAGCAAAACGCGGAGCCAACAAGCACAAGAATACCTGCCAGTATTTTGCCCGCAGCACAAAGTCATTCATATATAAAACAAGAAAGCCGCCCCAATATGAGCGGCTTTCTTGTTTTATGTAAACGTAGCCTCTACTTCGACGTACCGGCGCCCTTGGTGCTGCTGGCAGCTCGGCCACTCGGGCGCAGCAGAGCAGCATACCGGTTAGGATCGTTGAGGACATTCATTGCCATCAAGATGTTAGGATCATCATCGAAGGTGGCTTCTATCTGGCCTTTCTGGAAGTAGTACCGCGATATAATCTCCTGCTCCAACAGATCCTTTATTTCCGGCTTGAAACGCGTTAAGTCGTTGCTCTTGTTGGTGGATACCTTGCGGCGCATTGCCTCCAATTCAGCTTTTACGTCGTCATAGTGCTTTTCGTCCTTCACCTTTTTGGTGAGGTCAGCCAATGACTTTTCAGCATCGGTGCTGTAGCTGATGTCTTTGCCTTTCAGGTAATCCACGAATTTTTGATACTCGGCGTCATTGATCTTGAACTGCCGAGCGGGCACTATAGTAGGGTGCGTAGCGCGGTAGCGGGTAGCATAGTCGAAGAGGTAGCTTTTTTGGAGCAACACGCGGGTGATGTCTGCAATTTCGCGGTCCATCACTTCTATATCAGGCGCCACACCACCGCCATCGTACACAGTACGGCCGGCTTGGGTTTTGAACGCAGTGCGCAATGAATCGGGCACCTTACCAAGCGTACCATCCTCGGAGCGGTGAGCGTAGTCAATTTCTTGGATGCAACGGCCGCTTGGAATGTAGTACTTCGCGGTGGTCACTTTCAGTTGTGAGTTATAACTCAAGGGCCGCGTTGCTTGCACTAGGCCTTTGCCGAACGTCCGCTCCCCTATTACTACAGCCCGGTCATAGTCTTGCAGCACACCCGATACGATTTCAGAAGCTGACGCTGAGCGGTTGGACGTGATGATGGCTACCGGAATCTGCGTATCAAAAGGCACATCGAGGGCCTTATACGTTTTATTCCACTCGGTTACTTTGCCCTTGGTGCTTACGATATCAAGGCCCTTATCTACAAACAGGTTGGAAATATTGACAGACTCGTTGAGCAAGCCGCCGGGATTGTCGCGAATGTCAAATACTATTTTCTTCGCCCCCTGCTCTTTGAGTTTGGTGAGAGCCATCCGAACCTCCTTGCCCGCATCAACAGTGAAGCCTGCTAATTGGAAGTACCCGATATCCGTAGTAAGCATGCCATAGTAAGGCACATTGTCAACCTGGATTTTGTCGCGGGTGATGTTGATTTCCACGGGCGCATCTTGGCCGTAGCGCGTTACCATCAGTTTCACTAGCGAGTTGGCTTGCCCTTTGAGCAGCTTGCTGATGTCGCTGTTGTTCTTTTTTTCAACGTTGACACCGTTGATTGTCATGATTTCGTCGCCGGGCAGCAAACCAGCTTTTTGAGCGGGGTAGCCTTCGTAGGCGGCTTGCACCACTGTTTTGCCGCCGCGCTTGATGACTACCGCCCCAATACCACCATACTGCCCTGTAGTGAGCGTGCGGAAATCCTCGATATCATCTTCAGGAATATAATTGGTATACGGATCAAGCGACTTCAACATAGCGTCGATGCCCGTCTTTACCAATTTGGCAGGCGGTATCTCATCTACGTAGTACGTATTGACTTCCTTGAAAAGGGTTGCGAATATGTCGAGGTTCTTTGCGATTTCGAAATACCGCTCGTTGTCGGCTGAAGTGGCGGCAACGGATAATAGGGTGGCTCCTCCCAGAAGGAAACCGGCCACAATAGACTTTTTACGCATAAACGAAGGCTGGTAGAACCTCGTCTTTGGCTCCTAAATAAGGGGCAGGAACCAGAGAACAAAGAGAAATGGTGCCGCGGAAGTCACTGAAGCCGCAACTAGTTCAAGGACGCTTTTTTCGGTCCTTTGTTGCGGGCGCGACAAAGGGTTCGGTAAGTAAACGCTCCAGCCCTGAAATTAATTTTTTTTCAACCAGCGCGAAAGGCTTTTTTTCTTTGCCGGTGTAGATAATTGCTAACAAGCCAATGGGGTGGCCATCTACTGCCTCCGTGAGGTGGTGCTTGTTGAGCCGATAAGCTTCGCGCATGAGGCGCTTCAAGTTATTTCGGTCAACAGCGCGCTTGAAGCTGCGTTTGCTTACGCTAACCAGCACTTGTGGAGGCGTAGCGGTAGGCGCGGCAGCCGGCAGCCATACCAAACGCAATGGGTATAAACCAAAAGAAGAACCCTGGCCGAAAAGCTCGTCAATGAGCTTCTTGCGGCATAAGTGTTCTTCTTTTGAAAACGAGTAGGAACGAACCCTATCCTCTGGCTTCGACCCCAGGGGCGAAACACCAGACGGCAACAGGTTACTCACAGGCGCTTAGCGCTTGTGACGGCCTTCGTCGGATACGGTTAGACGCTTGCGGCCCTTGGCACGGCGGCGGGCCAACACGTTGCGGCCGTTGGCGGTTTCCATGCGGGAGCGGAAGCCATGCTTGTTGCGGCGTTTGCGCTGCGAAGGCTGGAAGGTACGTTTCATGGTATATGTAGTGACTCAGTGACAGGTAAGGCCGGCAAAGGTACGAGCTTGACTTTGAAACATCAAAGCCACAGTCACTTTTTTCTGTTTGCAACTTCTGAGAACTGTCCGATTTTCGACTATTTATCCTAATCGAAACCGCTGTTTTCCCGTATCAAAGGCGGCTATTCATCCGCGTTTTTCAGTCGGATAGCCGTAGCTTTACACCAGGTTTCTGCCTACCCGCTTCGCGTTTCTATGATTCACTATTACGTTTCGTTCGAGAACCCGCTTACCTTTTATGTGCAGCTGCAAATGACCTTTGAGGTGTCGAAAGACACTACAGAGCCGTTGGAATTGCAATTGCCTGCCTGGCGGCCCGGACGCTACGAGCTACAGAACTTCGCTCAAAAAATCCAACGAGTAGAAGTAACCGACGCATCCTCACAAGAATTGCTGGCTACCCGTAAGCTCACCAAAGACCGGTGGGAAGTAAGTGGCGCCCAAGGCCGGACGGTGCAAGTGCATTACAACTTCTACGCACACCAAATGGATGCGGGAGGGTCATGGCTTGATGAAACCCAACTTTACCTGAACCCCGTGCAGGGCTTCCTATACATTGAGGGACGCCAGCAGGAGCCGTGCCAGGTGCAGCTACTGTTGCCCGAAGGCTGGCAACTTGCCTGCGGACTTCCCCAAACTGGACCCAACACACTGCAAGCGCAGAGCTTCGACCACCTAGCTGATTCACCCCTTATTGCCAGCCCTACCCTACAATACCGCAACTACGAGGTGCAAGGCCTCCCCTTTTACATCTGGATCCAAGGGGAGTGCCCCGTGGACTGGTCGCGGCTAGTGGCTGACTTTCGGGCATTCAGCGCAGAACAATTGGCCCTGTTTGGCTCATTTCCGGCGCAAGACTACCACTTCCTGAATCAGGTTTTGCCCTACAAGTACTACCACGGCGTAGAGCACCTCAATTCCACTGTCATTACGATTGGGCCAGCGGAGCTGCTGATGACCGAGGGGTTATACAAGGAGCTGTTGGGGGTTAGTTGCCATGAGTTGTTTCATGCCTGGAACATCAAGAGCATTCGGCCAGCGGAAATGCAGCCGTACGACTACTCCAAGGAGAACTACTTCCGCACCTGCTTTATTGCGGAAGGTATTACCACGTACTACGGTGAGTATCTATTAGCACGAGCCGGGGTTCGTACTGCAGCTCAATACTTTGCCGAACTGAATACCGTACTGCGCAAGCATTACGATGACTATGGCCGCTTCAACCTCTCTTTAGCCGATGCTAGCATGGACCTGTGGCTAGACGGCTATAAAGCTGGTGTGCCCGACCGTAAAGTATCGGTGTACCACAAAGGCGCCTTGGTAGCTCTACTGCTTGACATCACTTTGCGCCGCCTTTCCAACCATGCCCGCAGCCTCGACGAAGTGATGCGTCGGCTATGGGAAGAGTTCGGCCAGACTGGCGTAGGCTATACCGAGCAAGACTACATCCGTATTGTGAACGAGGTTGCCGGGCGCGACATGCAGGCTTATTTCGACAAGTTCATCTATGGCGTTGCGTCTCTGGAAGAACCTCTCGACAAAGCGTTGAGCTTTGTGGGCTGTACGCTTCGAATTCAGGAAAACACTTCTGCTTCCGAAGGCCTATTTGGCTTTCGGACAACCGTCAAGAATGAGCGCACCGAAGTCACGGATATTTTACCTGGTTCACCCGCAGCAGCAGCCCTCACCGTTGATGACGAGCTAGTGGCCGTAAATGGCCGGCGAGTTGATATGAACTTGCACAGCCTGCTTTCCACCCGCGAAGATCAGCAATACGAAGTCAGCGTGTTCCGCCAGAACCGGTTGCTAACAGTGCTTTTAAGCGGCCAAACCGAGCAACGATACTGGCAGAAGATTACCATTGAAAAGTTACCCGAGGCAACTCCCGAGCAACAGGCTAGCTTTCGGAGTTGGTTGAAGCAGGATTTTTAAGTAGAGCGTTCAGTTTTTCAGTTCATACCATGTTCCGGCTTCGTGCGGTGATAGTAGTGCTGCCGTTGGCGATACTCCTATTGGCTTGTTCTTTCCGAGGCCCCGCAGAACGGGGCCAGCCGGGCGTATCTACTACGGCCCCAGTTGCGCCGTTGCCACGACCTAAGCCGCCGCGCATCTACCGACTTGGCCATTTGGATACGCTGGTGCAGGTAGCAGGCCGCGTGCTTCCTATTCATCATGCATCGCGGGGGGTGTATGAAAAACTACCAAAGCCTCTCAAACTTCCGGTAGTGCCTTCTTCAGCCGAAGAAGAAGAATCGTTCGACTTTGAAGCCGAGGAACGCATGCGCCTGCGCACGGCGGGTCCGTTGGTACGACGCACGAGCCGCACACTCTGGCTGCAGCCCTCACGGACTAAACCAATTCGGCTTGTCAATAACCCAGCGGAAGACGAAACCAACACGGCCTACGAGTATATCACGTCGATACCTGCTATCCGACAATGGCTGGTGGCCGTGCGGCTTTATGAAGGAGGATACTATTTGTTGGTCGACCAACGCACAGGCCGACGTACCCGCATATGGAGTCCGCCGGCCGTTTCTCCCGATGGACGCCACTTTGTGTGTGGCAACTCCGATGTACTGGCTCGCTACGAACCCAATGGCTTACAACTCTGGACCGTGGAGGATGGCAATGTTCGGCTGCTGTGGGAACGTCAAACCGAATGGGGATGCAACCAACCGCGCTGGCTCGACAACAAGACCATTCTCTTCGAGCAAGACTTTTTTGACCATGGTGACGTCGATACGCGTGTGGTTCGCCTGACGGTGGTACCATAGATTCTGTTCGGCATGCCCGTGTTGAATTCAGAGCACAAAAAAAGCCCCGAATGAACTTCATCCGGGGCTTTTTTTGTGCGGCCAGCGCTACTTCTGATTTTGCTGGCTAGGGTTCGGGCTGTTGCGAGGCTTGTTGATACGGCTGCTCCGTACCTCGTTGAAATTACCGCCCGGCGTATTGTTCTTGATTTGGTTGCCGGTTTCGGTGATATGGTTTTGATTCAAGTTTTGAACGCCACTTGCATCTGCCTCTGTGCTAGGATCCATGGAAGCAGGCATACCGTTTAGGGCATCTGGGCCCATAGGCGAGTTAACTTTTTGATTCGAGGCGGGGTTTTCTTTTTTATGCTTAGACATGACGGTAGAAGCTAAAGGTGAGATGATTGCCTTATGGTTTCTTTTACCGTTTTGTCGGGCATAGGGTTATACATAATAAAGGCGGACTTCACGAAGAAGCCGGTAAGAACGGGAGATATCCTCGCAGTTCTTACCGGCTTCTTCGTGAAGTTCGCCTCAGTATACGCCTGTTTGGCTAGGCGTTTTGGGTTGCCGTGGCAGGCATAACCGCCACCAAATCAGCAAATTTCTGCTCCCTAGCCTCCACTTCTTCAGCCGTTAGATTCAACAGACGCTCCGTACCGAACTTCTCGACGCAGAAAGAAGCCATGGCCGAGCCGTGTACTACGGCGCGTTTCATGTTTTCGAAGCTAATATCGTCGGTGGCGGCGAGGTAGCCGATGAAGCCCCCCGCGAAGGTGTCGCCGGCGCCGGTGGGGTCAAATACTTCTTCCAGGGGAAGAGCTGGCGCGAAAAACACTTTGTTTTTGCAAAACAGCAAAGCGCCGTGCTCTCCTTTCTTGATGATAACCGTCTTGGGACCCATACCCATGATGATTTTAGCGGCCTTTACCAACGAATGCTGCCCCGAAAGCTGGCGCGCCTCTTCGTCGTTGATGCTAAGCACGTCCACCATTTCAATGGTCGTTTTTAGCTCATCTAGTGCCACATCCATCCAGAAGTTCATGGTGTCCATCACGATGAGCTTAGGACGGTTAACTAGGCGCTGAATAACGAGGCGCTGTACTTGCGGCGCCAGATTGCCCAGCATCAAATACTTGCAATCCTGGTAGCTGTCGGGCAGAACAGGGTCGAAGTTGGCTAGTACATTGAGTTCGGTTACCAGCGTCTCGCGCGAGTTCAGGTCGTTGGAATACTTGCCCGACCAGAAGAACGACTTCTCCCCTTCTTTGATCTGCAACCCTTCGGTATCCACCCCGTGCTCTTCCAGCAACAGAATATCGGATTGCGGGAAATCGTCGCCTACTACGGCCACCAGCTTTACGGGCTTCAGCGAATAGCTGGCCGAGAGGGTGATGTATGTGGCAGCACCACCGATAATCTTATCGGTTTTGCCAAACGGCGTTTCTAGGGCATCGAAGGCTACGGAGCCGATTACGACCAAGCTCATATTTAGAAGGGGTAAGAATGATTCAAACAGAGAATTTGTCTTGCAACGTCACAAATATCCAAATCCTTCCGCACTACACTGAATTTTGTTGAACGGAGGGTTTGGAAACAGCCCGTTTCGGTTCTTAACCCTCAGACAAATAACGGCTAACCTAAAAAGAAAAAGCCTCAAGCACAATGCTTGAGGCTTTTAGGGAGGGTAAATAATGGGGCTCGAACCCACGACCTTCGGAATCACAATCCGACGCTCTAACCAGCTGAGCTATATCTACCGTGTTTGGTAATAGAGCCACAAAAGTAGCGCATGGAGTTGAATTTGCAAGTTTAATGAGGATTTTTTTGTCGGACCTCCACAGTTGCAACATCCAAGTGAGTGGCATAATCTGTTGCGTAAGCTAGTGCCTTGGCACCTATCTGCCTAACGCGTAGGTAGTCGCGCACCACTTAACGGAACGAGTTTTCGTGTCGCAGCCGTTAGGGGTTCCGTACCTTTGCGTTTCGTAATACCCTCTTTGTCATGTCCGATACGCCGCAACCGGCCTCCTTCGCCGATTTCAAGCTCAATAAACAATTACTCACGGCCGCGGCTGAGGCGGGCTTCACGGAGCCGACGCCCGTGCAGGTGCAAACAATTCCGCTGTTGCTCTCCGGCCACGATGTGCTAGGCATCGCGCAAACCGGAACCGGCAAAACGGCCGCGTTCGGCTTGCCCCTACTCATGAAAGTGAAGTACGCGCAAGGCACCAATCCGCGGGCCCTGATTTTGGCTCCAACTCGTGAATTGGCCATGCAGATCGAGACGCACCTCAAGCGTCTCGCCACCTATACCGACCTGCGCATTTTTGCCATTTATGGCGGACTGGGGCCTAAAACCCAAATTGAAACCATTGCCAAAGGTGTAGACATCCTGATTGCTACGCCCGGGCGCTTGCTGGAACTCTACCTGCGCGGCGACTTGGTGCTGAAGGAGTTGAAAACGCTGGTTTTGGATGAGGCCGACAAGATGATGGATATGGGCTTTATGCCGCAGATCCGTCGTATTCTGGAGATTATTCCGAGCAAGCGCCAAAACGCACTGTTTTCCGCCACCATGGCGGACAAGGTAACCTCGCTGAGCGAGGAGTTTCTGGAGTTTCCGATGCGCGTGGAAGTAACCCCATCGGCTACTTCGGCTCAGAATGTGGTGCAGAGCCTGTACGAGGTTCCCAACCTCGTAACCAAGATCAACTTGCTGGGGTACCTGCTCCGCGACCAGGCCACTTTCAACCGAGTTATGATTTTCACGCGCAGCAAGATGCACGCTGAGAACGTGGCGCATTTTTTGGGCCGTAAGATAGCCGGCGAAGTACGCGCCATTCATGGCAACAAGGGCCAGAATGCACGCATCAATGCTATGGAAGCCTTTAAGGCGGGCGAAGTACGCTTTCTGGTGGCTACCGATGTGGCGGCGCGTGGCATTGATGTGCCTGAAGTAAGCCACGTTATCAACTTCGACGTGCCTTTGATCTACGACGACTATGTGCACCGGATTGGGCGTACGGGCCGGGCGAAGCACACGGGCGCGGCCATCACTTTCGCCAACGAAGCGGAAATGCACCACATAGCGCGCATCGAGGAGCTTATCAAGCAGCCTATTCCGTTGGTACCGTTTCCAGCCGAGGTGGAAGTAGCGGAAACCCCGTTCGAGGAGCAGCAAAGCATGAACCGAGAGCAAGACGAGCGCCGCCGCCGCGAAGACCCGAACTTCCAGGGTGCTTTCCACGAGCGTAAGGAGTACGTTAAGCCTGGTGTTACGATTGACAAGCGCACTGGCCGCACGTACGTGGAAGGTCCTAACCGCAGCCAGAAAGGCAACAAGGCCCGCCCTTCGAAAGGCAGTGCTTCCAAACCCGCGGTAAAAGCAGTGAAAGCGGCTATTGCCCGCTCGAAAGGCAAGCGCAAATAAACCACGGATGTAGCCTGGTTTTCCAGATTATACGGATGGCATAGGAGATGTTAGGCTTAGGAGCTACATACAAAACGAGCAAGGCTTGCCATCTGGCAAGCCTTGCTCGTTTTGTATGGTTCGCGAAATCCGTATAATCCGAAACCCTCGTCTACACTACATCCGTGGTTTAATGGTGAAAAATAGCCAAGTGGCTGAAGCGTATGGCTAGCATGGTAAAAGCCGCTCCCCACAGCACCGCGCTCCAAAGCATGTGTAACAGAATGCGCCAGCGAGGAACATGAAGCTGCGTGGCAATGACGGTGCCCCCGATGGGGCTGAACAGAATAGGCGTTAGAAACGCAATACCGCCCATGCCGAAGCGGCGGAAAATGCCTACAATGCGCCGGCTCTTTCGGCTGAACAGAGGTTTGCCTTTTTCTTCACGTTTGCGCCGCAGGTGCAGTGCCCACATCTTGCCCACTCCCGAAACGAGCACCACCGTGGTCATCATGCCTGCCACTGACAGAGCCCAGATGAGAGGAAACGACAACCCGGCGGCAATGCCCGCAACTGGGGCTGCCACAAACTTGACCATCCCCAGCAAGAAAACGGAAGCGTATTTGAAAAGATGAGTTAACACGAGGTGTGCAGCGGGTAAAAAGGAGAAGAGCAGTAGCCGAACCCGAAGTTACAAAGAAGACAAGCACCTTATTGGTTCAACTCCAAAAAGTAACACCGAGTTGATACAGCTCAGAAGCACTGTGTCTGCTGCGCACAGCAAGTAGGCTACAAAGTATTCTGTGCGTATGCTACCATACCACTTCAGGCTGTTCAATACGCAGCTCTACACGTGCCGTTCACCCTATAATTTGCTGCCGTACGATAAGTCGCCGGCGTCGCCGAGGCCGGGCACTATATACGCCTGCGCATTGAGCTTCTCGTCGATGGCGGCTACCCAAAGCGTTGCCTCTGGAATTTCGCGGGTAACGTGCGCTACTCCTTCGGGGCTGGCAATAACGGCGGCAATATGCACTTGCCGAGGCGTGCCGAAGCGCAGCATGGCCCGGTATGTTTGGACCAGCGACTTACCGGAAGCCAGCATCGGATCAGCCAAAATCAATACCCGCTCATCGAGCCGCGGCGCCGATAGGTAGTCTACCTGCACTTGCACTTGGGCCGTACCCTCAATGCGGTAAGCGGCCACGAACGCGCTAGGCGACTGGTCGAAGTAATTTAGGAAGCCTTGGTGAAAAGGCAGGCCCGCTCGAAGCACCGTGGCCAGAATTGGAAAGTCATGGAGTTGCTTGCTGCTGGACTCCCCCAGAGGGGTTTTCACCGTTTTGTCGGTGTAGCTGAGGTGCGCGCTAATGCGGTAGGCCATTATTTCACCGAGGCGCTGCAGGTTACGACGGAAACGCAGGGAGTCGCGCTGCACTTCCACATCGCGCAGCTCAGCTAGGAAGTGGTTGGCAACCGAGGGTTCGGCGCATACCACGTGCACGCGCGCAGGCTCGGTGGCGGGTAGGTCGGGGGTGGCAGGAGTTAGCGAGTCCATTGCAGATACCAGGGGCGTTGAGTGAAGGAAAGGGCCGCGTAGGCTACGGGTTTGGCCCCGAAGTTGGCGAAAAAACGGGCAATAGATGGAATCATACTGCCCTCGAAATCTAGTACGAGTTCCGGTGTATTGGCGTGGCGCTGGATGGCATGGTCGAGCAAGAGCACCGGGGCACCGGCTTTCTTACCGGCTGGGGAAGCGGCGGCAAACAAGTACACGAGCTTGGTACGAAACCGCACGAAAAAAGCGCCAGCTAGCAATTCGCCGGTATCGGGCGCCCGTACCTCCAGTAGTTCCATGGCCTCCCCTCGTTGTTGCCCGGCGGCTACCAGTTGGCGTAGCATCGTATAGTGATACCAGCGCAGGCCCGCCGCCGCGCCCTTGGTTTGCCGGAACAGCTTCATCATGGAATCTATTTCCTGCGTGGCCGCTACAACCAAGGGCACTGCGGCCTCGGAATTCTGGCGCAAACGGCGCCGATTATCAGTGAAATATCCCGCTCGCAACACCGCGTAAGAACGATCTAGAGGCAAGTGGTACGTATGCCGCAAATGGCATGATAGCGGTAAGGCAGCCGCAGGAAACTCAGTTTGGTCGTTGAGTTGGGTATAGAAGTGGGCGTAACGGGTTGGAAGGGCTAGTAGGTGCTGCATGGCACTCTCCACTGTGCTTCCCGCAACGGTTAGCACTCCTAGCTGCTGCGTGAAAGGCGGCTGGTGTACCTCCCGGCCCCATGGGCGCCACTTGACGGGCAGCGGCACCACCGACAGATACCGGCCAGTGCCCGCCTCTATTTCCACCAGCGCATCCCAGCGGCCAGCAGTAGCTTGAAGCCACCAGCTTTGTGCGTAAGGCACCACCTGCTGCGCCTGCTCCACGCAGGCATCCCAGGCAGCAAGGTCTAGTTCAGAATGGCGGAGCAAACGAAGTGGCACAGCACAAAGGTAGTCGGGGAGGCCACTCCAGAAGACAGTGTGGGCGGTATTGCTACCAATAGCCTGCCTTAGAGCAATCTGCTGCTGTATAAGCCGAGGGAAAGGCACTTATCATGCTTAATGGCTTTCCTCTTACTTGCAGGATTCTTGCGGCCGTTGCACACCAAATACGCAAACAGCCACGTTGTTGCGCCCTACTCTTGCGGCAAGTGCGTAGGTTTGTTGAACTGCGCGCTAGTTTTTGGGAGGCCGCCCTGCTTTTATGAAAAAACATCTTCTTTTTGTAGCGTTTTGCGCTTTATCAGCTAGCCAAGTGGCTGGCCAGAGTATGTCGTTTCAGTTTGATGGGCCGGTGCCTCCCCCCACTATCCCAACGGCCGACGTGCCCACAGCACCCGTTACGGTATCCCTCGACTCGGATGTGTATCGGCTCATCGACCGGTATGCCATTAAGTACGGCAGCGACTCGGTTGGTAGTAGCCTGCACACATCCGTCCGCCCCTACACCCGTTCTGCGGTGGTGCGGCTGGCCAACCAGATGCTAGCCGATAGCGCCAATCTGTCGGCGCAGGACCGTTTCAACGCCGAGTACTTATTGCGCGACAACTGGAACTTCACCAACCAAGCCAACGCCGCTTACAACCAAGGACGTCGGCCGCTGCTCAAGAACTTCTATCAGCGCCAATCTGACCTCTATAGCCTTAGTATTCCTGATTTTACCTTGCGCGTGAACCCCGTACTGGGCCTTTCGGCGGGTAAAGACTCGGAGACGGATGGGCTGCGCTATGTGAACACGCGCGGTGTGCAGGTGGAAGGGACGATTGACGAGCGGCTGGGCTTCTACACGTTCCTCGCCGACAACCAACAGGGAGTACCCCTTTACGTGCAGGACCGGGTGCGGCGCGACAGAATAGTGCCCCACGAAGGCTATTGGAAGGATTTCAAAACGGTAGGCGGCAACCAGTACGACTTCTTTACGGCTCGTGGGTACATCACGTACGCTGCCACCAAGCACATCAGCGCCCAGCTGGGCCACGACCGAAACTTCATCGGCAACGGCTACCGCTCCCTCATCCTCTCCGACTATAGTGCCCCGTATTTCTTTCTGAAGCTGAACACGCGCATCTGGAAGCTCAACTACCAGAACCTGTTCACGGAAATGATTGCGGACCGCAGCTACGACGGAAACGGCAGCCCGATAGATGAAGTGTACCGAAAGAAGTACATGGCGCTCCATCATCTTAGCTTCGATGTGACGCCTACTTTCAACGTGGGCGTATTTGAAAGCACCATCCTAGGGGGCCGCAGTTTTAGGAGAGACAGTACAGGCCAGAACATACCCGGCAGCCAACGCCGTGGCTTCGAACTGGAATACTTGAACCCGCTTATCTTCTATCGTGCTGTTGAGCAGCATGTCGGCTCCGCTGACAACACGGTGTTGGGACTGGACTTCAAGTGGAATTTCAAACGTACCGCACAACTTTACGGGCAGTTGATGCTGGACGAGTTTAAGCTGAGCGAGATACGTGCCCGTGATGGGTGGTGGGCCAATAAACAAGCTTTCCAGTTGGGCGCCAAGTATGTGGATGTGGCTGGTATTCGGACGCTCGACGCGCAGGTGGAGTTCAATTATATCCGCCCCTTCACGTATCAGCACGAAGACAGCTACACGAATTACCAGCACTACCAGCAGCCCCTCGCTCACCCGATGGGTGCTAACATTTATGAGTTGCTGGGCATCCTGAGCTACCAGCCTATTCCACGCTTGCAGCTTGTAGGCAAGCTGTTTTACACCGTGCAGGGCCTAGACCGAACCAACGACGACGGCTCTATTGTCAACTACGGCGGCAACGTGCTACTGCCCTATGATCCTCGCGTAAGCGAGTACGGCAATAGCACCGGCCAAGGCAATCGAACGCGCTTGGTGCACACCGACCTTACTGCCACCTACCAGCCGCGGCACAACCTGTGGCTGGATGCAAAGCTGATCGTGCGCCGCCAGTCCTACACCGATTTGGCTACCCAAAACACCGTGTACCCTTCGGTGGCATTGCGCTGGAATATTGCGCAGCGCCTACACGAGTTTTAATTGGCGCCTGTCAAGTGCTGATTCAGTGTTGCTATCCCCAAAGCTGAAAGCCTTTATCAGTCATACAGTTACCGCTTAATAATCATCTATTAGCAATTATCACTCGTCCCATGCGCCACGAACCCGAAGCGTTGCTGCTGTACCGGCCCGTTAATCAGCAGGAACTGGATTTGATAGCCGCTTCGGGTTGGCTGGAGTTTCCGCCGCGCTTACCGGAGCAGCCCATTTTTTATCCGGTGCTGAACGAGCAATATGCCGCCCAGATTGCGCGCGACTGGAATGTGCCTTACTATGGCGTTGGCTATGTACTGCGCTTTGCGGTGGAAGCCGAGTACGCGGCTTCGTTCCCGGTGCAAAATGTAGGCAACCAGGAGCACGAGGAGTTATGGGTGCCAGCCGAAGAATTAGCCGACTTCAACCGCCACATTATGGGGCAGATTGAAGTAGTAGCTGTTTTCAAGGCCGAGTAAGCCTACGGGCTTCGTTTGGGAACCACCTGAACCGACCAATTGGAATGCCTTACCTTTACCGCTTCCAATGAAGACCTACCTGCGCATTCTGCAATACGCCCGGCCGCTGGCTAATTTTCTGCCACAGTACTTACTGTACACGGTATCGGGCACCGTTTTTGGCTTGGCCAATTTTACGCTAGTTATTCCGCTGCTGTCTGTTCTATTCGAGAAGACCAATGCAGTAGCCCTGAAAGCCCCAACTCAGCTTCCTGCTTTTCACTTCGGCATCAGTTGGGTGAAAGACACCTTCAACTATTACTTCGCCGATGCCTTGGCCGCGTATGGCGAGATGGGCGCCCTCACGTTTGTGTGCGCGGTGGTAGTGCTATCAGTGCTCCTGAGTAATCTATTTCGCTACTTGGGCCTACGGCTGCTAGCCACAGTGCGGGCCCGCGTTATCCGCAATTTGCGCCGCGACTTATACCACCACATCATTGGGCTGCAACTAGGCTTTTTTGGGGGCGAGCGAAAAGGTGACTTGATGTCGCGCTTCACATCCGACGTGCAGGAGGTGGAAACTTCAGTGGTTAATACCATGACGGCCGTTATTCAAGAGCCGCTCAAGATTGTGGCTTACTTTTCGGTTCTGTTCTACATATCGGTTCCGCTCACGCTTTTTGCGCTCATCCTACTGCCGATTTCTGGTGGCCTGATTGCGGGAGTGGCTAAGCGCCTGCGCAACCAAGCTAAGCAAAGCCAAAGCACGCTCGGCACCATGCTTTCCGTAATTGACGAGACGCTGGGTGGCATTCGGGTCATTAAGGCCTTCAACGCCCAGGAGTACATCAAAGGCAAGTTCGAGAGCCAGAACGAGCAGTATGCTCGTACGTCGCGCGCCATTGATAATACCCGTGACTTGGCTTCCCCCTTCTCGGAATTTGCTGGCGTGCTAGTGGTAGTAGGCCTGCTCTATTACGGCGGCACTCTGGTGCTCGGGGGGCAGTCTAGCTTAGATGGTGAAACCTTTATTGGTTACGTTATTCTCTTCTCACAGGTGCTCACACCAGCCAAAGCATTATCGTCGTCGTTTGGCAATATCCAGCGCGGCTTAGTAGCTGGCGAAAGAGTACTGAACATTATCGACACGCAGCCCGCCATTCGGGATAAGCCTGGTGCAGAAGTGCTGCCCCCTTTCAAGCATCAAATAGAATTACGGAGCCTGCAGTTTGCGTACGGCGACGCTCCCGTATTGCAAGACATTAATCTGACCATCGAGAAAGGAAAAACGGTGGCGCTGGTTGGGCCTTCCGGTTCGGGCAAAAGCACCTTGGCTGATCTGCTACCCCGTTTCTACGACCCTACGGGTGGCCAGATCCTAGTGGATGGCCACGATGTGCGCGACTGTACCGTGCATTCGGTACGAAACCAAATGGGCATCGTGACGCAGGAAAGCATCCTCTTCAACGATACCATCTACAACAATATTCGCTTCAATACCGAGGCTACGGAAGAGCAGGTCATAGAGGCCGCTCGTATTGCCAATGCGCACGAGTTCATTCTAGCAACTCCCGACGGCTATCAGACCATGATTGGTGACCGGGGCGGCCGGTTATCAGGAGGGCAACGGCAGCGCCTGAGCATTGCCCGAGCCATCCTACGCAACCCGCCCATTCTTATCCTCGACGAAGCTACCTCGGCCTTGGATACCGAAAGTGAGAAACTAGTGCAGGAAGCCTTAACACGCCTGATGCAGCATCGGACCTCCTTGGTTATTGCGCACCGATTAAGCACTGTGCAGCACGCCGATGAAATCATTGTGCTCCATCAAGGACGCATTGCCGAGCGTGGCACCCACGACGAGCTTTTACGGCGTCCTGGCGGACTCTACCAGCGTTTAAGCCAGCTTCAAGCAACCAACGCGGCTTTGGTATAAGGTACAGGCACGCGCCCTGCTGAACCGTAGTAGCACAACGCCAGCTATGCAGCTGTATCCTCAGCCTATTTAGATGCAGTCTGTATTTCTTGTTGCTAACCTATTGCGCTGTACCTATGACAACTACGACCTCAACTCCTAAAACTCCTTGGTACCGAGCGCCCTGGTTCTGGTTGCTGGCATTGCTAGTGCTTGGTGTGCGGATAGGCTACAAAATCAAGCGCCACGACGAGAATCCTAGCGCGAAAACGCGTATGGAACAACTGAATGCGCGTTCCAAGAATTTGGAAGAACAAATACGCGCTTCCCAAGCAGGCAATTCAGGGCCCGTAGTGGTAGCTGATTCCACTTTACTGGCCGACACTATGGGGGCGCAACACTAAACACTTGTTTGTGCATGGCAGAACCCGCTAACAACACCCGCCGCTGGGTAGCCACGCTGCTTGCTGTGCTCTTCGCGATACAAGCAGGCAACTGGTTGTGGCGCACGTATCGGCGGTTGCAGGGCCCTACGCCTCAGCAAGTAGCCGAAGCCGCTTTGCAACGCAAAATAGCGGCCAGCCACGCCTACGACAACCAGCTGTTACGAGCCAATAGCTTGCTCGACCGGCAAGACACCACCGCGGCCAGCCATCTGTTAGACTCACTCCGGCAACAGCCTACAAGCGGTTTGTTTCCTATTGAACTGCAAAAACTACGGACAACTACTCTACGCCTAGACTCTGTTCGCTCCACTGCCACAGCTCCATAACCGCAGGCCGGTACAGAGTGCGCTTGCAGCAAAGCTCGACCGTACCAGAGAATTACAATCAGCGAAAGCCTATATTTAACCCGCCCCCCACCTTTTTGCGTACGACGGGCATCGCTCTCTCACTTTAGCATTTTCATCTTATGCTCGCTCTGAAACGCTTAGTTACTGTTCTCGTCATGGTATATCTGCTGCTCGCGCTGCTGATCATCTTGAGTCCTGGTTCGCGCGACAGTCTGATATCGGTGACGGCTGGTAGCAATCCTACCAACTTCTACTTTGGCTTGTTTCTGGCTGGTGCTGTATTATTGACCTTGCAGCTCATCACTGAAAACCTAGACAGTGTGCTCTTGCGCCGTGATGTAGCTTCGCGAGAAGGCAAGATCAACGAACTCAAAGCCCGCCTATACGATCAGCAATTAGAGCAACGCACCACTAGCAGCGCCGGTATAGGAGCCCCCCGCACTGGTACCACGGTGCACCCTGAGGGCTATACCCCTCCTACCCCCGTACCACCCGCCCGCCCGCTCACCTCCGACCGCGACAATGCGCCGCTGGTATAGGTAGCACGTAGTATAGTGCGCTATGCTGCTGTCCTTGTTCAGATGGCGCACTGCTAGCAATTTGCTTGTCTTGCTATCCGCCTTCTAGCGGTTGTATCCTACTTCAGGTTCCAGGGTTTGCTGCTTTATGGCTACCTCGAAACCACTAAGAACCTCGCCCAATGGTAGCTGCACTTCAAAGCAGTTAGCGTTGGGCGAGGTGTTTATGTAGTGTTTATACGCTATGACTACCTATACACTACAAGCTCACACACTATTTCTAGTATCTTCGTTAAATTCTATTCCATTTACGTTACTGCTTTATGCTTACAAAAACCTTCGGCTCCGCCGTACAAGGTGTTAATGCTTATACCATCACTATCGAAGTAGTCGTTTCGCAGGGCACCAATTTCTATGTAGTTGGGCTACCCGACAATGCTATCAAGGAAAGCCAACAGCGGATTGAAGCCGCTCTGAAGTGTAGGGGCTACCGCATGCCACGCACCAAGGTGGTAGTAAACATGGCTCCCGCCGATATTCGTAAGGAAGGTTCCAGCTATGATTTGCCTATTGCGTTAGGCATTCTGCACGGTTCACAGCAACTCAATACAGAGCGCCTATCCGAGTACATTATTATGGGAGAGTTGGCATTGGACGGCGCCCTCCGCCCGATTCGAGGCGTATTGCCTATTGCCATTCAGGCCCGCAAGGAAGGCTTCAAGGGGTTTATCTTACCCAAGGAAAACGCCCGTGAGGCCGCCATTGTCAATAACCTCGACATTATTGCCGTCGAAAGTATGCAGGAGGCTATTGACTTCTTTGAGGGGCGCCTTGCCATCGAGCCGACGGTGCTGGACACCCGAGACATTTTTCAGCAAGAAGCCAACCAATACGCCGCCGACTTTGCTGATGTGCAAGGCCAGGAAAACATCAAACGGGCGCTGGAAATAGCTGCTGCAGGTGGCCACAACGTCATCATGATCGGCCCACCGGGCGCAGGCAAAACTATGTTGGCTAAGCGCCTGCCTACTATTCTGCCTCCCTTAAATATGTTGGAGGCGTTGGAAACCACCAAAATTCATTCGGTGGCAGGGAAGTTGGGTAGCAATGCTTCCTTACTGGGCAACCGGCCGTTTCGTGCGCCGCACCACACTATTTCGGATGTGGCGCTGGTAGGTGGAGGCAGCAACCCGCAGCCTGGTGAAATCTCGCTGGCGCACAACGGCGTGCTGTTTCTAGACGAACTGCCCGAGTTCAAGCGGACGGTGTTGGAAGTAATGCGGCAGCCGTTGGAGGAACGCCGAGTTACTATTTCGCGGGCTAAGGTCAGCATCGACTTTCCTGCCAACTTCATGCTCATTGCCAGCATGAACCCCTGCCCTTGTGGCTATTACAACCATCCCGAGAAGGAATGCGTGTGTGGTCCTGGGGTAGTGCAGCGCTACCTCAACAAAGTAAGCGGCCCGCTCCTCGACCGGATTGACTTGCATGTGGAAGTAACGCCCGTCACGTTCGACCAAATGACGGAGACGCGCAAGTCGGAAACCAGCCACGACATTCAGCAACGCGTGGAAAAAGCCCGGACGGTGCAGACAAAACGGTTTGCTGAGGTTCCTGACATTTTCTCGAACGCCATGATGCCGCCCCAGATGGTGAAAGACATCTGCCAGATCAACCCGGCAGGCCGCGCGTTGCTCAAAACTGCTATGGAACGGCTCGGTCTTTCGGCCCGCGCTTATGACCGCATTCTGAAAGTGGCTCGCACCATTGCTGACTTGGCTGGCGCTCAGGATATTCAGATCGAGCATTTAGCTGAGGCCATTCAATATCGGAGCTTAGACCGTGAAGGTTGGGCTGGCTAGCACCCGTAGTTGCGGCTGACTAGCAACAAAAAACCCTCCTCGCAGCTTGCAAGGAGGGTTTTGGTGATCCCGCTGGGATTCGAACCCAGGACCCATACATTAAAAGTGTATTGCTCTACCAGCTGAGCTACAGAATCAGTTTCCCTGTCCCAGATACCTATTTTCTGGAAGGGATGGCAAAAGTAGGAAACGCTTTTACAACCTCCAAATCTCAAGCACATATTAATTCAACATCACTCCCAAACTCTTAGACATAGTTCTCTCTGTCAGCCACCTATACATACAAATAAATCTATGCGGCAATAACTTTCTTGGGGTGCTATACTTCCAGAATAAGTAAGAGCTTTGCAATCTGGATACATTCGGGCCTGACATGTACAAAGCTTTTCTCAAACCGCTGTTTTTTAAGCTTGACGCCGAGCAAGCCCATCATCTGGTTTTCGATAACCTAAAGCGGGCCCACCGCCTGCCGGGTACGGCTGCATTGCTGCGCCAGCTCTACGACTTTCAACATCCAGATTTGGAACGGGAGGTATTTGGCTTGCGCTTCCGAAACCCAGTAGGGTTGGCGGCCGGCTTCGACAAGAACGCCGAGCTAACGGACGAGCTATCGGCATTGGGGTTTGGCTTTGTGGAAATAGGCACCGTCACGCCGCAGCCACAGCCTGGCAACCCACAGCCGCGGTTGTTCCGGCTACCGCAAGATGAGGCGCTAGTGAACCGTATGGGGTTCAACAACAGTGGTGCTGTTGCTGCTGCTATCCGCTTGCGCCAGCGCCGCAACCGAAACCTTATCATCGGGGGCAACATCGGGAAGAACAAGAACACTCCCAACGCCCAAGCGGCCGACGATTACGTGGCCTGCGTGGAAGCGCTGCACGAAGTGGTTGATTACTTCGTAGTGAACGTGTCGTCTCCGAACACCCCCAACCTGCGTGAATTACAGGAACGAGAGCCGCTTATCCAGCTACTCCAAGCCGTGCAGGAACGCAACGCGTCGCTGCCGGTGCCCCGCCCCTTGCTACTTAAGATTGCGCCCGATCTGACGGATTCCCAACTCGACGATATTCTGCTGATAGCACGGGAAACCAAGCTCAGCGGCCTCGTAGCGACTAACACAACCATCAGCCGCGCGGGTTTGCGTACGGGCGAGGCTCACGTAGCAGCCTTGGGAGCAGGTGGTCTTAGCGGTCGGCCATTGCGCCAGCGCGCCACCGAAGTGATTCGGTACCTGCACCGCCATTCTGGTGGTGCACTACCAATCATTGGGGTCGGTGGCATTCACTCTCCTGAAGATGCCCAGGAAAAGCTAGCTGCAGGAGCCTCACTGGTGCAGCTTTACAGCGGGTTCATCTACGAAGGCCCAGGGCTGGTGAAACGGATAAACCAAGGGGTGGCCAACGCCCTATCAGGGCGAGCCAGCTAGCTTACCCTAGAACGTATTGAGCTCAACGGCAATCAGCCGATGGCGCCCTGTATAAGTAGGTTTTCGGGAGGTGCTTCTCCGGTGTAGACAGATGTTGGTCTCGACTACCTATAATTTGAGACCCGCTTTGAACTCCAACACGTCGGCGGAACCGCGGTGTACTTTCAAGTCAATTGCCCCGAATAGGTTGTTGGTGAAGTGGTACTTCAAGCCAAGCCGCTCGTAATAGAAGTCGTTGGATTTGTAGGGATTGTAGAGGTAGAAACCTAGGTGCGTAACAAACGCTAGCTGTCCAAACAGCAACTCATGCCCTATGAGTACACCAGCTTTTTTTACGTCAGGCAGTTTTTCGCTGGTCCGGGCAGTATCACGGAGTTGCGCTACCAAGCTCCGGTCATAGAACCCTTCTGCTCCTATCAGCAAGTTGCTCTTGCGGCTCACTCGCCGCCCTCCCAGCACCGAAACGGATTGCACTAGGTACTTCTGCTTGTTAGCGGGGTTGAGCTGTTTGAAGCCCAGACTGGTGCTCAGGTTCAAGAAATTGCGTCCTAGGTCGGCGGGCAGGCCACTGGGGGAAGCCACCAAAGGCACAAATGGGCGCTGCTGGTGGTAATTGAAGCCTAGAAAAATAGTAGGTAAGTTGATGCCCAAATTTGGCTTGGTGGTCGCGCCATTGGAGTAATGGTTCAGCCCAAGGCCCAGCAGCACCCCAAGGTGCTCCGTCACCGCCACGTCATAGTCGAAGCGCATTTGGAGCGTGGCACTAATCCGCGAGCTGACAATACTGTTTTTATGGTTTGTATCCAGGTCGAACGGATTGGAGAAGTAGGCCAGTCCGGTACCCAAGCGGAAATTTAGCTCCTGCTGTGGCTTCCGAAACAGGCTTTTGCTGATATACACAGTGGCCGCATACGAGCGGTCTAAGACGGGGTTATGGTAGTTGTAGTATACTAGCGCCAGCCCAATACGTGGATAACGGTACCAAGCATGCCAGGGCTGTGAGCCATTGGTTTGCCGCTGCATATTTAGCTCCACTCCCGTTGGATGCGATACAGCCAAATGCTTGACGGAGGGAGTATGGGCCACAATAAAGCTCCCCTGTGCATAAGCACCCAGAATTACAGGGCCCGATGGTAGCGCTTGAGTTGGCGCCTGAGCCCAAGCCGGAACCCAGCGTAACAAGCTTAATGAAACGAAAAGAAAAACTGAATATCTTGAAAATAGCATACTACAAACTGAAGGCAACACAAAAATATGCATTGTGTTAACAGCCTGTGATGTAGCTCGACGTAAGATTATTTTTCTGTTTTTATGTAACAAAATAAGGAGTTTGTGCGATAGAAAGCCAGATGTGCGGCCCATCGGGGCCCTCTGGCCCAGAGCTGTGCTGTTGATTTGTGTTTGCTACCTCACCACCCCTTTTTCATGAAAAAGTTTCTCACTCTTACTGCAGCAGCAGCTGTTGCTTCTATTTCGTTCGCCCAAGCTCAGGATGCCGGCGGATTCCGCCTCGGCGTTAAAGTTGGTGGTACTTATTCCAACGTTTCTGGTGATGAAGTGACCCAGATCACCGGCGCAAACTACAGCTCCAAAATAGGAGACTATAAGATAGGCTACAATGCTGGTCTGAGCTTCTCTATTCCGCTGACCAGCGATGGTTTCTTCTCTTTTGCTCCCGAGTTGCTTTATAACCGCAAAGGCTATGAGATTGAAACAGAACAGAAATCAGGTTTGCCTGCGAACATCAAGTCAGTAGAGCAAGAGCAGAAGCGTGTGCTACATTACATAGATGTGCCCCTGCTCGCTAAAATCAACGCTGGCGGATTGTTTTTCGAGCTAGGACCACAGGTAAGCTATTTGTTCGGTTCAAAAAACAAATCGCAGACAACTACCAAATACACGGACAACACTAAAGACAAAGTGGATGCTGATGGCAGCTTCCTTGACTATTCAGGTGTCGCTCGTGGCGATTCATACAAGTCTGACTTGGCGCAGTTCGACATCAGCGGTGTAGCAGGTGTTGGTTATATGACCGAAGGTGGTATCAGCTTAGGCCTGCGTTATGCTCGGGGTTTCAACTCTTTGCTTGACACGAAAGACACCGACAACGAGCCCAAAGCATTCAACAATGCTTTCACGCTGCAACTCGGCTACCTGATTCCTACCAAGTAGTACTAACACAACCTTACGAAAAGGCCGCTCTTAAGGGAGCGGCCTTTTTTATTTGTTAAGTTTTTGTACACCTCATAAACTGCACAGTATGGGAATACGTAAGACAGCGTGGTTCCCGCACATCTGTCTTCCCCCTTTTATTTTCTCACTGTCATGAAAAAGACAACCCTCATTCTTGCCACTGCTTTTGCTGCTTTAGCAGCCGCTCCCGCTGCCCACGCTCAGGGTATCCGGTTGGGTGTGAAAGCAGGCGCCAACCTTTCCAATCTCTCCGGCGACCTTGTCAACGAAGACCGATTTGAAAATAAGATTGGCTTCCACGGTGGAGTAATGCTCAACATAGGTCTGCTTGACGACGGCTTTCTCTCGGTTCAACCAGAAGTGCTGTTTTCGCAGAAAGGATACACGTATGCTGATCAGGAATTCACTTTTGGAACCGTTAGAAGAAAAGACGACGGTAGCGTTACGTACAATTACATCGACGTGCCTGTACTGCTAAAAATTAAGGCAGGCAACGTGTATTTCGAAGCTGGACCACAGTATAGCTACCTACTGAAGGCCAAGAACGATTACAAGTCCACATCAAATGGTAACACTGTAATTGAATACAATAACACGATCAACCTCGACAACGTCAACCGCAACGAAATTGGCTACGCTGCCGGTTTAGGTTACCAGTCAGATGGTGGCTTGGTGCTGGGCTTGCGCTACAACGGCTCCTTCACAGATTTTGGGAAGGATGGCTACCAGGATGACGATACACGGAACGCCCGCAACTCGGTATTCCAGGCTTCGGTGGGCTATCTGCTAGGGAGCAAGTAACAATTAGCTAAAATTTTAAGAGCCTCATCTGGTTTGCAGATGAGGCTTTTTTTATGCCCTTTCCCAAGCTCAACAACACGCTTGGCACACTTTTAGATTTTGGCCGCTCATGTGCATCAAGTCTAACTACACTTTCTCTTCGCACTCATGAAAAAGACCTTTTTTACACTGGCCGCTTTGCTGACTTTATCTTCTGTTTCGGTTGTGCGGGCACAGGGCGTACGGCTGGGTTTGCGGGCCGGCGCCAACTACTCCAACTTGGCCGGCAACGTCAGGAACGAAACCACTTACAACAACAAAATTGGTTTTCTGGGCGGTGTACTGTTGAACGCCGACATTACCGGCGACGGCTTCTTCTCGATACAGCCGGAAATCCTGTATTCGCAGAAGGGCTTCGAGAACAAGCCTACAGAGTACACCAACACTATTCTGGGTATCGGGTACACCGATAAACGGGAAGGCAACGTCAACTACAATTACCTGGATGTGCCGGTGCTGCTGAAGATCAATGCCGGTGGCTTTGTGGTGGAAGCCGGACCACAGTACTCGTATCTGCTGAGTGCCAACAACGAAACCAAAGTTACCCGTACCCGCCAGCCCAACGGTACGCCGGAGGTTACGCAAGTACAAGACAAAAAAGACGTGAGCGGCCTTAATCGGAGCGAGCTAGGGTACGTGGCCGGCCTTGGCTACCAAGCCGACAACGGCGTAAGCTTGAACCTACGCTATACCGGTGCCCTCAGCGACTTTGTGAAGAGCGACAACGCCTCGTACTTCAACGGTGATTTGGCCAACGCCCGCCACTCTGCATTCCAGCTGTCGCTTGGTTACCTGATTCCGAATAAATAACTATCCTGAGCACTTCTGAAGCCTCTTTCCGTATTGGGAAGAGGCTTTTTGGTGGGCAATACAGAACCGTCATGGGTTTTCGTTATAGCTTCGCGCCTTTATTGCACGGCTTTTCACCGACTACTATTTATGAAGAAACTACTTTTCTCTTTCTCCTTGCTTCTTGGTTTAGCAGGCGCGGCTCAGGCACAAAGTGATGTATCCCTGGGGTTGAAAGCTGGTGGTACTCTCTCGTCTTTCGCTGGCAAGGAGGTAAATAACTACGAAAGTGTTTTTGGCTTTCATGGAGGTGCTTTCGCCAATATTGGGTTTACCAAGCTGTTCGCATTCCAGCCAGAACTCATCTACTCACAGAAAGGAGCAAAGATTAAGAATGCCTTTACCCAACGCTTAAGCTATCTAGATGTACCTCTGGCATTTCATGTCAATGCTGATGGTTTATTTTTTGAAGCTGGGCCGCAGGTTGGGTTCTTGTTAGCTGCTCAGAACAAAACTACTAACACTAGTATCGACTCTAAAGATGCTTATAACACTGTTGATTTTGGCTACTTGTTTGGCTTAGGTTATCAACGCAAAAGTGGTATTGGCATTGGGCTACGCTACAATGGCGGCATTACCAAAGTAGATAAGTCATACACAGTAGGAAACATCACATACCAAGACAATCTTCGTAACAGTGCTTTTCAGCTCTACCTTACCTATTCGTTCAACGGACGCTAGGCACGCCACATCCACTGCGTGGGCTTCTCTGTGCACAACAATAATTGAGTTGAATACTAGTTATTGAGCATATTCACTGGCACTATTTGTCCCCTGCGGCTATGCGGTTTCTTCCAGTTGATCTGTTATTATCAGCTGCTGTTGGTGGTATTCGCTTGGCTAGGCTCCAACAGGTGCGGCTTGGTGTAAGAAGGGCCTAGGTGGCCAGTGAGATTCCACTAATCAGCAACTTGTTACCGTGATTTATTCAACTAGGATGAAGACAAGCCAATTGCTTGCTGTATTGTTGTGCGCAACTAGTTCGGTTGGTGTCGCGCAGCAGGTGAAAATAGGCGCAAAGATGGGAGGCAACGTCTCAAATGGCGTTGGAGCCGACGTAAACGACAGTGCTATTCGGCTGGGCGGGCATGCGGGCGGTATGGTGCAGGTTGAGTTTACAAAGCACGTGGGCGTGCAAGCTGAGGCTCAATACTCGTTGAAAGGCGATAATTCTTTGATATACGGGCCAAGCATTATGCACCACCTCGCCTACCTCGATATCCCAGTGGTGGCTCAGTACACCTTGGACGACCTATTTGTGGAAGTAGGTCCGCGCTACAGTTGGTTGCTTTCTGCGAAGTCGAATGTGGAAGGGTTGGACAACGTGGGTAAGCAGCCGTTCAAGAGCCAACTCTATGGCTTTGCCCTCGGCTTCGGCTACCAAGACGAAACCGGCATTCAGGTTGGCTGGCGTTACAATGCAGACCTCATCTACTTGTATCGTGACATCAACTTTTCCGGAGACATTGTTCAAACGCGCATCCGAAACAGCACGATGCAGTTTTACTTGGGTGCCCTCATCAAGCCGAAGTAGTTTGGCCACGCGACCCTAGGCGACGGTGAGCTTGCCTAGAAAAGCAGTAAGCTCTTGTTCTACACGGGCCCTGCCAAACGTGTATGTGCCATAGGCAAAAGAGAAGCAGGTGCCAGCCAAAACCGAGTTGGCACCACTCACGCTAGCTCCTAGACCACTGCAAAAAGCAAAAGGGGTTCCACTATGGCGGAACCCCTTTTGCTTTTTTAGATGCATTACTACACACAGAACTACTTCTGCATGGCCGCCGCATAGTTGCGGTAGAAATGCGGAATGGTTTCAATGCCTTTCAGGAAGTTGAATACGCCATAGTGCTCGTTGGGCGAGTGGATAGCATCGGAATCCAAGCCGAAACCAAGCAGCACGGTGTCCAAGCCGAGTTCCGTTTTGAACATAGCCACGATAGGGATAGAACCGCCGCCGCGCGTAGGAATAGGGCGCTTGCCGAAGGTGGTTTCCATGGCATCGGCGGCGGCTCTGTAAGCCACCGAGTCGGTTGGCGTTACAACGGGCTCGCCACCGTGGTGAGGCGTTACTTTCACTTGCACGCCACTAGGCGCAATGCTTTCGAAATGCTGCTGGAAGAGGGCCGTTATTTCGTCGGAAGTCTGGTGGGGTACCAAGCGCATGGAAATCTTGGCGTAGGCCTTGGAGGCAATAACGGTTTTAGCGCCTTCGCCAGTGTAACCGCCCCAAATACCATTTACGTCGAGCGTAGGCCGGATGCTGGTGCGCTCCATTGTGGAGTAGCCTTTTTCGCCGTAGATGTTGGAGAGGCCAATGCTCTTTTTGAACTCCTCGTCTGAGTGCGGAGCTTTGGCCATTTCCGCCCGTTCTTCGGCGCTGAGCTCCGCTACGTTGTTGTAGAAGGCGGGAATGGTGATGTGATTGTTCTCGTCGTGCAGGCTAGCAATCATCTTGCATAGCACGTTGATGGGGTTCGGCACGGCACCGCCATAGAGGCCGGAGTGTAGGTCGCGGTTCGGGCCAGTCACTTCCACTTCATGGTAGCTCAAGCCACGCAAGCCCACTTCGATGCTAGGCGTATCGTTGGCCAAGATGCCGGTATCCGAAATCAGTATAACGTCAGCGGCCAGTTTCTCCTTGTTGGCTTTCACGAAGATGCCCAGGTTGTTGGAGCCGATTTCCTCTTCGCCTTCAAACATCACCTTCACGTTGCACGGCACCCCACCGTCTTCCTGCATCATCACCTCAAAGGCCTTGACGTGCATGTACACCTGGCCTTTGTCGTCGCAGGCACCCCGGGCGTAGATGTTGCCGTCTTTGATAACGGGCTCAAACGGCGGCGAATCCCACAGCTCATACGGGTCGGCGGGCTGCACGTCGTAGTGGCCGTATACGAGCACCGTAGGCAGGCTGGGGTCAATGATTTTGTCGGCGTAGACGATGGGGTTGCCGGCAGTTTCGCACAGTTCCACGTTTTCCAAGCCTACTTCCCGCAGGCGGTCGGCCAGGTAGTCGGCGGCTTTCCGCACATCGGCCTGAAACTTCGGGTCGGCGGAAACAGAGGGAATACAAAGCCAGTCGATTAGTTCGGTGAGGAAACGCTCTTGGTTGCTTGCGAGGTAAGAAGCCATGCGGGCAATGGGGTTAGTTGGGAATGCGAGAGTAAAGGTAGTATGGCTTCCATAAACACTGCTTTTCAGCCTTACTGTTCTCCAAGCATTACTGTAGTCTTATTCGAAACAAGCCGTCAGCAGATTATAAAACAGCAGTCTGCTCTTAGCTAGCTCATCTGTGCTTCTACTTCCGTTTCCAAGGCAGCGGCACGCGGCTTTCAGTGCCGGCCCGCAGCCGCCCGATATTGGCGCGGTGAGTATAGATGAGCAAAGCGGCCAAAATGAAACCGAACCACAGCAACAACGAGTTTTGCGGGCGAAAGGCAGGCAGCAGCTGTAGCAACGCGAAGGTGACACCGGCCGTCATAGAAGAGAGAGAAACGTACTGCGAAACGGCCAGCACCGCCAGAAACACCAGGATGCAGACGCCGACCGTGGCTGGGGCAATGGCTAGCATCATGCCCAGCACCGTAGCCACTCCTTTGCCGCCCCTGAACCCTGCGAATATCGGGTAAATGTGCCCCACGATAGCCAGGATGCCGCACGCTAACTGGAAATACAGCAGTTGCTCGGCTTGAATAGCCCCTTGGTTTAGCATCACCTGTGCAAGAGACGTGGCGGCCCAGCCCTTGAGCACATCTATTGCCATCACAAAGGAACCCGGCTTTTTCCCTAGCACCCGGAACGTGTTGGTGGCCCCGGCGTTGCCTGAGCCATGCTCCCGAATATCGAGGCCGAAGAAACGCTGGCCTACCCACAGGGCGGTAGGAATGGAGCCGAGTAAGTAGGCGGCCACAAGTAGGCCAAGGACGAGAGGTAGGTTCATTCGGGGCAGAGATGGGAGGGCAATACGCCAAAGATAGAAGTACGAGTAATATGCTGACTTCTGTTGCTACGTAGCTTTCCTTATAAAAGAAACGCCCCGATCAGTGACCGGGGCGTTGTCAATTTTAAGAATCACCGAAGGGGTCATCCTCTTTGGCTTTCTTTTTCTTCTCGTTTTCCTTGGCCTTTTTCCCTTCCTCCTTCTTTAGCTTTTCGGCTTCCTTAGCTTGGCGCTCTTCTTCCTTTTTGGCTTGCTTGGCGTCAACAGGGGGCTCGTCGGCAGGAATAGGATCGGCGGCGGCTGGCTCAGCCTTCTTCTTTTTGCTGGTGTCTTCAGCAGGCTCCGCAACTGGAGCAGCCTCTTCCTTTTTCTTCTTCTTGGTGTCGGCCGGAGCTGGAGCCGCAGCATCTCCACCGAATGCGTCAGCATCAGCAGCATCGGCGGCCAGCTCTTTCTTGCTCTTCTTTTTCTTGGCGTCAACAGGAGCGTCGTCGATTGGCATCCCGTCCGCATCGAAAGCTGGCTCGTTGCCTTTCTTCTTTTTCTTCTTGTTGGCGTCGGCATCTACCTCGAAGTTGTTGTCACCCGGCACGGCCGAAGAAACCACGATTTTCTTTTTGGGGTCAGCCTTCAAGTAGTCTTTGCGGAAGTGGGTCAGGAACTGCTGCACCTCCTGGTCGTCGCCGAGGTAGAAGCCGTATTGCGTGGCCGTGTTGTAGTCACCCTTGGCTTTGTAACCCACAATTTCGTCGAAGGAGCCGTGCTGCGCCTTTGCCAGCAACGCCGACCCAGAGTACTTGAGGTAGTACCACGTTTGCGGCTCCGCTTCCAGATACAGCTCTACCAAGTCGGCACCAGCCTCCTTGCGAATCTCGATGTGCCCATCAATCAGGGCATTGATATCCTTCTTGCCGATGCTCACCAAGCCAATCTTACCCACCGAATACCACGCGTTCAGCTTGTTGTTCCAACGCAGATCCACCTTGTTCAGCACAACGGTATGCAGGAACTTGGGCGAGAGTTTCTGCAACGGCTCATACTTACCCCGCCGCTCGGCATAGGTCTGCACGCCTTTGCTACCCATAAACTCACCGAGTTTGTAGAGTTCCTCTTGCGAGCCATTCAACGCCTCGGGTGCCCCCTTGGTGTTGGTAGTCATGTCGGTAGCCATGGCCTCTATGGCCTTCTCCGGCAAGTTGATGTCAAACGCCATGAAGGCGTCCAGCGCGTAAATGTTGCTATCAGGCTTGGCCGTGCCGACACCCGAAGCGGTGATACCATAGTCCTTGGTAGAGTTGATGAAGTTGAACTTGCCACGGAACTTCATAGCCGCCGTCGAATCATTGAAGGTCAGCACCGAACCCTCGTAGATGTTGGGGTCTGCTAGGTCGTGGTTGGCGATGGTGAACAGGCGCTTCTTGCTGTCAAAGGTGAGGTAGCCGTTGGTTGTGAACAGGTTCATATCCGTGGCAGTGGGTTTGCCAGCCACAAACAGCGGATACACCTTGCTGGTCGCATCCGAGACAAACAGGCCGGTCATCATCGGCAGACCTTCCTCGGTTTTGGGCTCTAGCAGTTTGATACGCACCGCTTTCGGGTCGATACTATCCTGCACCGCAAACCACTCTGCTGAGCTAGGCTTCTCGCTGAACTCCAGCCGAGCCTGTCCATCAAAAGTGAAGCCTCGCCGCTTGGAACTCATATTGATACCACCCCGGTACGCAATCCGCGGAGCCAAGTGGAACTTCTCGGTGGCTTGAATGCTAGCTACTGCTACCGTTGCTGGTGATAGTGGCGCATCGGCCGGGCGTTTCTTTAGCAAGCTTTTGCCACCTTTCGCTGCCTTTCCAGCCACCTGCCCCGTGCCCGTGGAATCCACTTGGAAGTTGGCAAACTTGATGGCAAACGAGTCGGCAGCGGCGTTTTTGTAGCTGTAGAGGGCATTACCCGTGAAGGCATTGCGCGACACCACCTGCACATCGCCCTTGTAGAGACTGTGGAATTTGGCCAGCGTGTCCATCACGATGTTGGCGTTCTTGAAACCGCGCATTTGCGCGTTGGCCAGCACGTACACCTTGTTGGAGTCAGGCTCAATCCATGCATCAGCCGCGGCAATGTGCGGAACTCCACCTGCTACTAAGCGGTAGCGGGCCAAATCGTATGTCCCGGTGGCAGCCCGGAACCGCAAGCCGTTCTGCTCGGGCTTGGTGGAATAGAAATACGACCGGGTGGAGTCGGCACCGGGTGCCACTTTCAGCTGTACGGTCTTTTTCTTGAAATCCCACTTACCCCCCGACAGCGTGGTGCGGTAGTCGGAATACGGCAGGTCGATACTGGATTTGTTGTCTCCTTCCTCACGCGAGAACGAAGCATTTGCCCCTTTCACGTCGAAGGCGAATTCCACGTTGTTGGCCGTCAGGGCAGGCTTGTTTACTTCCGCCGACTTAATGCTCAACGTCGATTTCTTACCGGAATAACTGGTTGGCTTGAACGCCATTTGGGTGGACCGGATAAATGACTGTGGTCCTTCCATCCGGCCGTCGCCGTAGAGGCCACCGGGCGTGAGCGTGGCGGTACCTTTGAAGCCGTATTGGTCGCCGTAGAATTTTAGTGGCTGTCCGTTCGGCTGGCTGCTCAGGTACATGGAATCCGACTTTACGGCCCATTTCATCTGGTAGCCAACCGGCAAGTTCACTTTCGCAAACTCAACCCCGTTGAGCGGCCCTGGCTGAACCACCCCCGATTTCCCCACCGTCACGACCGAGTCTCTATAAAAGACGAACTGGTCGCTTTGCAACGTGCTGGTCAGGTATTTCAAGTCTCCCACACCCTGGATACCCTGGTTGCTCATCTTCACTCTATTGAAGAGCCGGGCTTTGCCACCGTATACAGGCACACCTTCTTTGGGCAAGTCATAGACAAAGCCCAACGACCCGTCTTCCTGCAAGGCTAGCTTGGTTTTGAAGTCGGGCATGATACCGCCCGACACGAACGTGCCTTTGAAGCCTACTGCCGACCGGTTCTTGTTGTTGAGCGAGTCAAGTTTGAACGGCGGAATGTCGAAGTAAACCGTGGTATCGTAGGCACCGCCTAGCACCTCAGGCTTGTCGAAGTACACGTACGCACCGGTACTGGCGTCGAATGAAGGATAGGCGCCCAGCTTCTTGCGCCCCGACTTGTTGTTGGGGTGGTTGATGTAAAGCTTACCGGACGATTCCTTCTTCTTGTTGGTAAGGGTAAAGTCCGTGGCCTTGGCCTTCATCACCGACCCTTTCGAGCCTTTGCCTTTTACAATGATGGAGTCAATCTTCGCCAAGTCAATAAAGAACCCATCATAGTCGAACTTGAACTCTTTGCCTTTGAATACGAAGGCAGAGGCCACTACCGTACCGTTGAACAGAATGGTCCGGTTCTTCTGAATGTGAATGACGCTGGAGTCAGGCTTCACAAACACCGTCACCGAATCGTCGGAGAAGTTGAATCGGTCTACGCCTCGCACCAGCAGGTCGTTGGTAGCCAGGTTGAGCGTGGCGTTTTTACCGGCTGGCGAAAGGCTCTTGATGGCAATGTGGTCGTAGTCTTTCTTGCCTCTAGACGAGTTCACGTAGTGCAGCGCCTTGGGCCGTAGCGTAATTTGCTGGGTTTGGGGGTTCCAGTCCACGTACCCGTCGCGGGCCAAGCCCGCAACGGCCGACCGCACGTTGGCCGGCTGCAACTTGCGGAACGTAGCTACCTCCTGCACCGTGAAGCGGCGCGCGTTGTTGTTCTCGAGGCTGTAGCCCACTATCATCTGCAAGGGATGCAGCTTGTTGATGGCTTTGATCTGCTGGTAGCGGGTATTGGTGTAAAACTCTTTGCTTTCAAAGCCTGCGGTTACCTGGTTCTTGGCCGTGAGAATAGCAAAGTCGATGGTAGGGGTGCTGATGGGCCACGTCAGCAGTTCCGACGTGATTTCCATTTGGTGATAAGAGTCGAAGTAAGGCGTAGTTTTATAGAGGCCGTTTTCACGAGCTAGCTGCAGGATTTGGCGCTTCTTGGAAAACTTCAGTCTTACGCCAGGATGCGTGAGCGAATCCACCTTGTCTTCGAAGATGGTAATAGCGGCTCGCTCGGCAGTAATCAGCGAATCGCCGAGTACGTAGGCGCGGCTGGAAGCGCGAAACTTAGGTTTCCCATCCATGTCCACGTAAATGCGCGACAACGATCCGTCGAGCGAAGCAGACAACATCTTGGAGCCTGCCAACGAAAAGCCTCCGTAGTAGCGAATATTGTCGCCGATGTTTTTTATGCGCGCATCATTAGTGAGCGAGATAAAGCGCGGATAGCCTGAATCTGTAGAGCCTGGCTTCTTCTTTATGCTTTTATACGCCAACGCCCCTTTGATGGGAGCTTCCAGCACAGCCGGATAGGTAAGCATTACAGGCTCAGCCGTAAACTCCGCCTTGTTGAGGTCGAAATCATAGCTATTCAGGTCGGCAGTGGCAGGTGAGGCATTCACTTGCCACACGTACTGCCCTCCGTATCCCACAAACTTGTTGGTAAGAGGCACTACGGCGCCGCTAGTTTTCCGAATAGTGACGGAATCGGAATTGGCCGAAATAGTTAAGTCAGCGTCCTTGAGCACAAGTACGGGCCCACGCGTTGGGGGCGCCATATAGCTATCGTAGTAAGGAGCCGGTGTGTAGACGGCCGCAGGCTCTGGTTCTGGTTGAGCAGCACCGTTGGCGGGAGCAGCTTTGGCAGGCGCTTTCTTGACCGGTGTGCTCCAACCATCGTTGCTGTCGCCCCAGCCGCTGCCGCCGCTCCAAAGGTCGGCGGTGTCCCAGCCGTCGCTGCTCTTCTTCTTAGCCGCGGCTTTGGGTTTAGCTGCTGGCTTAGCGCCGGGCTTGGTTGCTGCAGGAGCAGCAACCGGCTCGGGGGTGGGCGCCACTACCGGCGCGGCAGCGGGAGCCAAGCTCGGCATATCCTGCTCGTTGTAAGCAAACGAGAAGGTACCACCCGATACCCGCAGCTTGTTGTAGCGGGAGCTGTAGAGCACCTTGTTTTCTAGGAACTGCGTGGTAACCGTTATGAACTTAGCGGCTTCCGGACCAGGAATATTGCGCACCGTTTTGCTCAGCACATCCAGCAAACCGTCCATCTGCTGATCCGACATATTTTGCACTGTAGCACCAGCCACCAGCCCCGAGAACATCGACTCGAAGTGAGGCCGCGGCCTGAAACCCAGCGCCAGCATCTGCTGCGACAAAGCCACGACTTTGCCTTGCTGTGTTGCCGTCAGCTTGTTGCTAGCCCACAGCTGTTGCAGCCGAACACCGGAACTGATGGCGGCCGCATTTTTGGTGGTGGCCATCATCAATTGTACGTCCTGCATGAACTGAGCAGGGTCAGAGGCAAGTTTGCCCGAGAATTTGGGTGCAGCCGTAGCCGCAGCCGCAGCCGGATTGGCGGGCTGCGCTTTAGTTGGTTGGGGCTTATTTTGCTGGGCCAGGACCGGGGCACTCACCCCTAACAGCACCAAGCAAAGCCATTGGAGAATAGCTTGCTTCATAGATAATTCCGTCGGAACCTGATTAGTCGTCTACAATTTCGGTAATAGTCGCCACACTATTGGACCTAGGTTGCAGACAGCATTGATTTTTATGGTTTTGCACTATTCCTGTCGGCTACCGTCCTACTAATCTGGCAGACGCCGCAAAATTGTTCAGCATTTCACTCTGCAAACCGAGGCAACAAGCCGTTTTAGGAAAAAGCTCAGCTACCTGCACATTATTTATTTACTACCTCTGGGAGGTAGCGTTTTGAAAAGGTATCTTTCCAAACGTCAACTTCGTATTCTTTACGAGTACTCACCTTTCCAACTGCTATGCATACCGCTGCTTCCCGGCTATCCGCCCTTGCCCCGAACGCGCTGCTGCGCGTGGTACAAAATCTACGTGACGACATCACGCAACGCTTAGGAAAGTCTTCGGCTACCGTAGCCGAATGGCGCGACTTGCTGTTACTCGTTGACCCTGTTATACAGGAACGACCAGAGTGCGGTACTATTATAGTGCGCCGCGGCCGAGCCGCCCTCGACCGTCTGGCTAGTCACTATTTGGTTGCCCCTCAAAACGTACTGCCCCAATTGAGCAGCCGGTCGTTGGTGCATGAAAACCCCATAGACTACGGCCTGTCCGATGAAGAATGGCTGGCGCTGTGTTTATAAAATAAGAGCTAGAAAAATTGCCAACTATAGTTCGGCAAACCCTTCTAGCTCGTCTTTCCACCGCTCGGCAATCTATTTTCTACATATTGCCGAAACCCAATGGTTCTGTACGCGGTGGCTTTCATACCGTAAGCCATGCTGTTCGGCTGCCTCCCGAATCAGGGGCAAGTCTTCCTCGTAGAACCCAGAAAACAGGATGGGGCTGTTGGGCTTCAGGTACTGCCCATACGCTGCCATGTCTTCCAGCAACACGTTGCGGTTGATGTTGGCTAAGATGATATCAAAAGGCTCCTCCCCTTCCAAGGCGCTAATATCACCGAGCCGGGCCTCTACCTTGTCTTGCACATTGTTTTCCTGCGCATTATCGGCGGCATTTTCAGCGGTCCAGGGCTCTACGTCCACGGCTAGCACGTAGCTGGCCCCGAGATGCACCGCCATAATGGCCAAGATGCCGGTACCGCAGCCCATGTCCAGCACCCGCTTGTTTTGGTGGTCGATGTCAAGCTGGTTGGTAATCATGAGGGCGGTAGTGTCGTGGTGGCCCGTACCGAACGACATGCGCGGCATGATTACGATTTCGTATTCCAAATCGGGCCGGGCGGCGTGGAAAGGCGCCCGCACCGATACCTTGTCGGCAATTACCAGGGGCTCGAAGTTCTTCTCCCACTCGGCGTTCCAGTTTTGGCGCGTAATGACGCGGTGTTCGTACCCTACCTCACCAAGCCCTTCGTAGCGGCTCATGATTTCGGCCACAGCATCGGCAGCAAATTGATCTTCGTCGATATAGGCGCAAAAGCCTTCGTCGTTGTCCTCGAAGGTATTATACCCTACTTCGGCCAACTCGGCTACTAGTATGTCGGCCAATTCGCGCGGCGCGACTACGCGCACTTCTACAAAATCCATAGTCAATAAACAGAGGGGAAACGCAAGTGAGTCCAGCGTGCCGGGCCACAAAGTTCGCAGGAAAAGCCAGCCAAACCGATACGGGTAGCAAAAGCCTACTACCCTTTGCGCTACTCAGCAACAAGGACACTACTTGACTGGCTGTTTGCATCATCGTTTTCTGGTACGCCCTGAGGAAAAACAATCCTAAGGCGTAGAGTCTAGCACTACTTTAGGCTAACCGCATCAAAAAAGCCCCACTACGTGATGTAGTGGGGCTTTTCAATGGCAACAGAGTATGTTACTGCTTTCGACAGCCAGCGAAGGAGCGCACTTTGGTGTAATGGACGCTGAAATCAGCCATGCCGCGCTGGTTGCTTACGAACAGCACGTAGTCGGCAAAGTCGCGGGCTTCCGTGAAATACCAGAGGCCGGGTTTGTCGGCAAACAGCTTGTTATCTTCCGCAAACACCATTACGTCTGCGAAGCCTTCTTCCGGCTCCTCGTATATAACCCCGAAGCAGAAACCCCGGCGGCGGGGGTCGCGCTCCAAATAGATGGTACCGTAGATGCGGCACGGCTCCAAAGAAGTTAGTGGTGCTGCCACAAAGGGTACGCGAGGCGCGGGAGTTGCAAACGGGTTGAGCGCCAGCAAGCCAGATACAAGGAGTTCAGCGAGCATATAAAATCAGAAGAGACAGTGCTGGCTACCGGACAATTATCCGGCCGGTTTTGGTTCGTAACCGTCCCAAGCAAAGCGAAGAATAGTTGGGTCCGTTGCGTGAACACAAACAAGAATTCGTACTGCTTGAAACAACAGGGTTAGAACGACTTGATAATCTCGGTGAAGTCGCGCGACTTGAGGGAGGCACCGCCGATAAGGCCACCATCTACGTCGGGCTGGCTGAACAATTCGCGGGCGTTTTGCGCATTGGCCGAGCCACCGTATAGGATAGAGGTGTTGGAGGCGGCTTCGGCGTCGTAGGCACGGGCAATTTGCTCCCGGATGAAGGCATGGACTTCCTGCGCCTGCGCGCTGGTAGCAGTTTTGCCCGTCCCGATGGCCCAGATAGGCTCATAGGCTATTACCACCTGCTCGAATTCCTCGTTGGAGAGGTGAAAAAGGCCGTCTTGCAGTTGCTTGCCGATAAAGGTGAACGTGTCGTCAGCCTCGCGCGTCTCCAACGACTCGCCTACGCAGAAAATCGGCTTCAAGCCGGCGGCCAACACTGCTTTTAGCTTCTGGCTTAGCAGTTCGTCGTCTTCGCGGAAATACTGCCGCCGCTCGGAGTGACCCAGAATCACGTACTCGCACCCCACTGATTCAAGCATCTTGGCCGATACTTCGCCGGTGTAGGCGCCACTTTCCTTTTGGCTGCAATTCTGCGCGCCCAAATGGAAGCGGCTGCTTGCGGGGAGTTGCTTGCCAATGGCGGCCAGAAACGGAAACGGTGGGCATATTACCACTTGCACCTCGTTGGGGCCCGTGACTTCGTCCTGCACCATGTTGGTGATTTCCGATACCAAGGCGAGTCCATCTTGGTAAGTGGTGTTCATTTTCCAGTTGCCGGCAACGATATTCTTACGCATGAAGAGCAAATTGAGGTGGAAGAAGATGGGCGCAAGTTAGTTGGTCTGGCCAAGCTAACCGGTCTTTTTATGCAAGGCCCCGCTAGATCTCCGCCACTCGGCCCCGCCCAGAAGCCAGTACCAAGCCTCCTAGTGCCACAATACCGGCGCCTATCAGAGCGGCCCAGCCCAGTTCCGGATAAGCGTAGCGCTGGGCTACCCAGATGGCTACCAACGCCCAAGCCACCACCAGCGGAAAAGCCACTTCCCGAAACTCCCGGCTAATGAGCAGCCCCAGCCCCACTACCACGGCCAGCAGCAGCAGCCCCAGCAGCATGGATAGGTTGAGCGCTGGCTGCCATCCGATGCGTTGGAGCCCGATAATACTGTTGATGGTGGCAGCCACCGAAATCCAGCCTAGGTATAACGCGAAGGGCAAGCTAGTCCAGCGCGGAGCAGCATCGGCTAGCACCAACCGCCGGGCGCGGCCATAGGCTATAATAAGGGAGCCCAGAATAAGCAGCATTACCAACAAGCTCAGGAGCAGCTGCTCATACGCAAACAGCACTACCCATGAAGCAGTAGCTACGCTGGCCAGCGTGAGCGGCTGTGCTACGGCATCGGGCAGTATGCTGGTACGTTGCGCCGGCAAGAGCTGCCAGACTACATACACCGTCAGGGCCAGAAAAATCAGCCCCCAGATAGAGAAAGCATAGCCCGCTGGCGTTAGCAGCGTGGGATATTTTGCCGACACCGTACCCATGCTTTGCCCATTGAACGGAAAGGCATTGGAGTAGTAGTTGAGGGCAATATTGCCGAGTACGCTGATGGCAGCTAGCCACCGCCACAAGCGGCTTGGGGCAGAATCAGCGAAAGAATGAGAGTGCGTATGCGTAAATGAAGGTGCCATAATTGAACGTGCGTTGCTGGGGTACAATACGCTCTCTTGCGCAGGGAGTTGAGAAGAATAGCACTCCGCAGAAAGCTCCCGGACCTAGTTAATTGTTTATACTACATCTAAATATTATTTGTAAACATTCTAAATAATCAAATTTACTCCCGAGCTTTGCAGCCGATCCAACTATTGCAACGCCACATGAAACCACTTGCCACTGGTCTAGTACGCCAGTCTCTCACTTTCCTTCTTGTTTTAGTGTCCGCTATGCTTTCTCTTTCTGCGCAAGCACAGAGAGGCATCATCCAAGGCCATATTACTGCCTCAGATGGCCAGTCCGTTGTGGGGGTTTCAGTTGGTATCAAGGGAACAGGCAAGGGAGCCAACACCGACAACAGCGGCAACTACCGCATTGCGGGCTTGCAGCCCGGCACTTACACGCTCGGAGTGCGGCTGGTAGGCTTTAGCACCCAGGAACGGCAGGTACAGGTAACAGCCGGTCAGGTTAGTGCGCAAGATTTTCAGCTGGAAGCCAGCACCGAACAACTGAAGGAAGTGGTGGTGCAAGGCACTCAAACCAACAAGTTTGCCCGTAAGGAATCGGAATACGTGGGCAAGATGCCGCTTAAGAATCTGGAAAACCCGCAGGTATATGCTACTGTGGGCAAGGAGCTCCTGACTGAGCAGTTGGTGTTTACCGTGGACGACGCCACGCGCAACGTGCCCGGCCTCCAGAAAATGTGGGATGCCACCGGCCGCGGTGGCGACGGCGGCGCTTTCTACGCTTCGCGGGGCTTCGTGCTGTCGAGCCAGCTACGCAACGGCGTGGCCGGCAACGTAACTAGCGACATTGATGCGGTGAACCTAGAGAAGCTGGAAGTCATCAAAGGCCCGTCGGCTACCCTATTCGGCTCGTCGTTGACCTCGTATGGTGGCCTGCTGAACCGCGTGACCAAGAAGCCCTCAGATACCTTTGGAGGCGAAGCCACGGTGGCCGCTGGCAGCTACGGCTTCCACCGCGTAAGTGCCGACGTGAACCTAGTAAACCCTAATGCGCCCGCCGACCAGCCTAAAAAACTAGCCTTCCGCCTGAACACAGCCTACACCTACGAAGACAACTTCCAAAACGCAGGGTACACCGGCTTCAACAAGAACCTGGCCGTAGCTCCCAGCCTGCAATGGCGCCCCTCTGATAAATTGACTGTCAACGTTGATGCCGAAGTGTACCAGGGCCGAGGCGTAGGCAAGCAGCTTATCTTCTTCTACTTCCCCTCGTCGGCGCTGGGCTTCGACCGGGCCGACAAAGCGCCGCTGGACTACCGCCAGTCGTACATGGGGCCGGGCCTGATTCAGGACTCGCGCAGCACTAACCTGTTCGGGCAGGTGCAGTACCGTATTTCGCCTAACCTCACTTCTACTACCTTCCTGACGTCCAGCCACAGCTTCTCCGATGGTGCGGGCCCCTACTTCTATCTGAATCCGGTTGATAGTGCTACCAACGCGGTAACCCTCTCGCGCGCCGACCAATCCACGCAGAACAGCAAGCGGCAGATTTGGGAAGTACAGCAGTTGTTCAACGGCGACTTCAACCTAGGCAGCCTACGCAACCGCGTGGTGCTGGGCCTGGACTTCCTGCGCGTTGATGCGGACGTGAATTTCCTGGGCGGCGGCTTCGATGCAGTGCCCGTGGTGAACGTGCCAGGCTACAACTACCGCACGTTCAACGGGACGGCTTTGGCTGCGCTCTACGCTACCACCCCGCCGCCTCACTATTTGGTTACCACCAAATCGAACACCTACAGCGCCTTCGTTTCGGACGTGCTCAACCTGACCGACAAACTCAGCGTGCTGGCCGCTCTGCGCCTCGACCACTTCGACAACAAAGGCGGTATTTCCTACAGTCCTAACATGGCGTACTCGCAAACGTCGTTGTCGCCTAAGTTTGGCCTGGTATATCAGCCAGTGAAAGACCGGGTAGCTCTGTTTGCCAACTACCAGAACAGCTTCAAGAACCCCACCGACGGTACGTACATCGACGTGAACCGCCAGGCTCGGACCTCGAAAATCGAGCAAGCCAACCAGTGGGAAGGCGGCGTGAAGCTTGACGCAGCCGACGGCCGGGTAAGTGCTACAGTGAGCTACTACGATATTCAAGTGCAGGACTTGTTGCGGTCTACGCCAGTACCAGAAAGTACTCTAGGAGCCAACGACGGCATTCCGAACGCACAAACCCAGAACGGCACGCAAATGAGCCGTGGCGTAGAACTGAACCTGACGGCTAACCCCGTAACAGGCCTGAACGTGGTGGCCGGCTTTGCCTACAACCACTCGGAGTGGAAAAATTCCAGTGAAATTGAAAACGGCCGGCGGCCGAACACCGCTTCCTCGCCTTACCTAGCCAACGCCTGGGTGAGCTACCGCCAGCCTACAGGCACGCTGAAGGGCTTAGGCGTGGGCTTCGGGGGCAACTACGCCAGCGACAACCGCGTGCAGAACACGACCCTCAGCGTGTTCACCCTGCCTAGCTACACAGTGCTCAACGCCAGCGTATTCTACGACCAGCCCAAGTTCCGCCTGTCGGCTAAAGTAGACAACATCACCGACCAGCAGTACTGGGTAGGCTACACCACCATGAGCCCCCAGAAACTGCGCAGCATCATCGGCAGCGTGAGCTATAAGTTCTGATAATTTTGTTTGAGAGAACGTCATGCTGCGCGGGCCGAAGCATGACGTTCTGCTTACTACACTGTTCGCCGTTTCCTATGACTTTCAAGCAAGCCGTCGGCAAAATGCACCTCTGGCTCGGACTAGCGTCCGGGCTGGTGGTGTTTATCGTGAGCATCACGGGCGCTATTTTCACGTTTCAGGATGACATCCGGGACCTGACCGAGCCGTGGCGCAAAGTGGAAGCACAGGCCACAGCGCCAGTGTTGCCCTCACGCTTGCAGGCCGCCGCGCTGGCTTCCCATCCGGGGGTGAAAGCAGAAACTTCCTGGGTGACTTACTTTGCTGCCGACCGCTCGGCCACCGTGTTTTTCATAGACCAGGCCGGCTTGCCTATTCAGGTGTACCTAAACCCCTACACGGGCCAGGTGCTGCACGAACAAAACCTACGCACGCACTTTTTCACCATCATCCAGGAGATTCATATGCACCTGCTGCTGCCCGAAGAGGTAGCTACCTGGGTGGTTGGCATCAGCATTTCCATTTTTGTGGTGATGCTGCTCACTGGCTTGGTATTGTGGTGGCCAAAGCGCAAGCAAGAGCGTAAGCAGCGCTTCACCATTAAGTGGGGCGCACGCTGGCGCCGCGTCAACTACGATTTGCACAACGTGCTGGGCTTCTACGCGGCCAGCATTGGCATGGTGCTGGCCTTGTCTGGCCTGTTCATGATTTACCCCTGGATGCTGGAGTCGATTGTGTTCGTGGTGGATGGTGGCAAAGCGGCTCCGCAGGAGATCATGAAAACCAAGCTGGATACCTTGCAAATTGTACCGGCCGCCGTTCAACCCCTCCCCGACATTGTGTACCGCAACGTGCGCCGTCTGTCGCCCACAAACGAGATGGTCCTGATTGGGCCTTCTGGCACCGGCAAGACCCCCGCGTATTGCTGGACCTACCAGAAAGCCCTGCACTACTACCACCGCGACGAATATGCTTTCCACCCTGTTTCGGGCCAGTTGCTGGAGTCTCGTTTCCACGCCACCAAGAGTACCGGCACCAAGTTCTCCGACATGAACTATGACCTCCATACCGGCCAGATTTTAGGGTTTGGCGGTAAGATTGTCGCCTTCTTGGGCAGCTTGATTTCCGCTAGCTTACCCGTTACGGGCACCGTTATTTGGTGGGGCCGGCGCAACAAGACCAAGCGCAAAGCCCGGCCCGTAGCAGCAGTAGCTACCGCCTGAACAGAGTAGCCGATTAGCTTGTAAGTAAGATTCTCAGCGAATGCAAAAAGGCCCGAACGATTCCTCGTTCGGGCCTTTTTGCTTTTTCACCAGCTTCCGAGACAACAGGCTCAGCGGAGGCGTAGCATTCCTTACAGTTTCTCGGCCAGGAACCGGGCGGTATGGTTGCTATCCTTGAGCTTCACCATGTCTTCGGGTGTACCCTCGAACAGGAGGTGGCCGCCATTGATACCACCTTCCGGGCCCAGGTCAATCACCCAATCGGCACACTTGATAATGTCGATGTTGTGCTCGATGATAAGCACCGAGTTGCCTTGTTCCACCAGTGCATTCAGGGCCAGCATCAGCTTGTTGATGTCGTGGAAGTGCAAGCCGGTGCTCGGCTCATCGAAGATGAACAGGATTTTATCGTTTTGCAGCGTGGCTCCTTTGGTTAGGAACGAGGCGAGCTTTACGCGCTGGGCTTCCCCACCCGAGAGGGTATTAGCTGACTGTCCTAGTCGGATATAGCCCAGGCCCACGTCGTCGAGTGGCTTCAGACGCTCCACTATTTTAGGCTGGCCTTTGAAGAACGTGATGCTGTCCTCAATGGTCATTTCCAGCACTTCGTTGATGGCCTTCTCCTGGAATTTTACGTCCAGAATATCCTGCTTGAACTTGCGGCCCTCGCAGGCTTCGCACGTCAGGTAGATGTCGGCCATAAACTGCATTTCAATCTTCACCTGCCCTTCGCCCTGGCACACCTCACAGCGGCCCCCGTCGATGTTGAACGAGAAGTGCGAAGGTTTGAAGCCGCGCGCCTTGGCCAGCGGCTGGTCGGCAAACAGGCTCCGGATAGCGTCATAGGCTTTCACGTAGGTCACCGGGTTGGAGCGGCTGCTTTTGCCGATGGGGTTCTGGTCCACGAACTCCACGTGGGTCACCTGCCCGTTCACGCCAGTAAGGCGGTCGAACTTGCCCGTAGCCTCGCCAGCTCCGCCTCCCAACTGCTTGAGCAGTGCCGGCGCCAAAATCCGGCGTATCAACGTGGACTTACCTGAACCTGATACGCCGGTCACCACTGTCATCACGTTCAGCGGAAACTTCACCGACACATTCTTTAGGTTGTTTTCACGCGCGCCTGTCAGTTCCAGCGCATTGCGCCAGGGGCGGCGCGTGGTGGGCACTGACACTTCGCGCCGGCCGCTCAGGTAGTCGCCGGTATAGGTGTTGGTGTTCTCCAGCAGTTCGTCGTAAGTGCCCTGAAACATCAGGTTGCCACCGCCGCTACCCGCTTCCGGCCCGATATCGAGAATCTGGTCGGCCACTTCCATCATCTTCTCTTCGTGCTCTACCACAATAACGGTGTTGCCGAGTTGCTGCAAGGAACGCAGTACACCAATCAGTTGCTCGGCGTCTTTGGGGTGCAAGCCAATGCTGGGCTCATCGAGAATATACATCGAGCCGACCAGCGCCGAACCCAGCGAGGTAGCCAACGAAATCCGCTGGCTTTCCCCACCCGACAGCGTGCTGCTTAGTCGGTTTAGCGTCAGGTAGCCCAACCCAACCCGGTTCAGGTATTCTAAGCGGTTGGTGATTTCCGTGGCTAGCCGCTCCGCTACTTTGGCGTCGTGCTCGTCCAGGTTCATGTTCTGGAAAAACTCCAGCGCCCGGCTCACGGGCAACAACACTAGGTCAGTGATGCTTTGACCCGTGATTTTCACGTATTGCGCATCCTTGCGCAGCCGCGTGCCTCGGCAATCGGGGCAGGTAGTGCGACCCCGGTAGCGGCTTTGCAGCACGCGGTACTGGATTTTGTGTGTTTGGGTGGCCACCCACTTAAAGTAGTCGTCGAGGCCGTCGAAGTACTTGTTGCCTTTCCAGAGCAAGGTGCGCTCGGCTTCGCTTAGCTCATTGTAAGGACGGTGGATCGGAAAATCGAATCGAATCCCATTTTTAAGCAGCGGCTTCAGCCACTCGCTCTGCTTGTCGGTACGCCAGGGCGCAATAGCTCCTTCGTACACCGTCAGGCTCTTGTCGGGGATTACCAAGTCCTCATCAATACCGAGCACTGAGCCGAATCCCTCGCAGGTCTGGCAGGCCCCGTACGGGTTGTTGAAGGAGAAGAAGTTGACACTAGGCTCCTCGAACACCAACCCATCCAGCTCGAACCGGTCGGAGAAGGTGCGAGTTTCGTCGTCCAGCTTCACAATGCACGTACCGTGGCCCTCGAAGAAAGCCGTTTGCACCGAGTCGGAAAGCCGGAACGTCAAGTCCTCGTCGCCGGGGTGAATAACGGCGCGGTCTATCATAATGAACACCTCCCCTTTCACCTCGGGCTGGCCTTCGGCGATGAGCTCCTCAATGAAGGCGGTTTCGTTGTTGACCACCACCCGGCTGTAGCCCTTTTGCAGCAGCAGATCCAGCTCCTTGCTCATCGGCCGATTGTCTTCGGAACGGAACAGAGGTGCCAGCAGCATCACGCGCGTATCGGCGGGCAGCTGCATGAGGTAATCCACTACATCGGCCACGTTGTCTTTGCGTACCTGCTCCCCACTGACGGGGGAGTACGTGCGGCCTACACGGGCAAACAGCAGCTTCAGGTAATCGTAGATTTCGGTGCTGGTGCCAACGGTCGAGCGGTTATTCTTGATGCTTACCTTCTGCTCGATAGCAATAGCCGGCGAAATGCCCCGGATGTAATCCACATCCGGTTTGTCCATCCGGCCCAGGAACTGGCGGGCGTAGCTGCTCAGGCTTTCCACGTACATCCGCTGCCCTTCGGCATACAGCGTGTCGAAGGCCAACGATGATTTGCCCGAGCCTGACAGGCCAGTGACAACAATAAATTTATTGCGCGGCAGCGCGACGCTCAGGTTCTTCAGATTATGAACCCGGGCATTCTTTATGAGGATGTACTCGCGCGGATCGAGCTGATCAATCGGGTCGGCCGCCGGAGCGGCCATCTGCAAAGCGGAATTTTCGGCCATAGACGGGGTAACAGCCGCAACCGGGGGTTTGGTTTCCAAGCAGTGCGGTTTGCCTGCGCGAAGGTACGGCATAGGGTTAGCTGCTGCTAACTTCTTTATCTTTTGGTCTGCAGTACAACGGCTGCTCACCTCCCTATTATGCCTATTCAACTCCTGAACGCACTCGTGACGCTGGCTAAGTTTTCTGGCAAAGGCGGCTGGACTTATGCTCCTCTACCCACACAGGTAACCGCACCCAACACGTACTTCAACAAAATGCGGGTCAGTGGGAGCATCGATGACCTCGCGCTTGAAAACCTTCACCTAATGTCGATGGGGCAAGGACGGTTGTTTTTGCCAGTGAATGCCGCCCTTCGCAACCAGTTGGGCAAGCAGGCAGGTGATACAGTTAGGCTCGTACTTTTCCACGCGGAGGAAGATGCCCCTCTGCTCGTATCCACTGATGATTTCGAGGAATGTTTGGCTGGGGTTGCCGGCGCCCTGGAAAGCTATAAGCAGCTGCCGTTGTCAGCACAACACGCCTGGGTGGCCTGGGTAGCCTCTGCCCCCACCGACCAACAAAAGGTAACTCGTGCCGAAGCCGTCTGTACACGCCTAGCCCTCTGCCCCCACAACCCCACGCATTGCCTCCCTCCTGTCTGATGCCTGCTTGTATATAGGAGTATGAGTGCAGCCACTGGACCTTTGGTGGTCGTTTCGTGCTTGCTAACTCGGCTTTTACTTTTCTGCTATTTCGCCAAATAAGGAGCCAGCACCCGCGTCCAAATTTTGTAGCCGGCATGGGTCATGTGCAGGCCGTCCTCCACATACAGTTCGGGGCGGGGCTTTCTATCAGAACCCAGCATAGGAGAGCCTACATCCACAAAACGCAGTTGCTGCGGATGGGCCTCGATATACTTCCGGATAAGCGTGTTCGCCTCGCGTATTTCAGGGTCTAGCTTCCACCGGGCCAGGCTAGGCTTGATAGACAGAAAGAGCAGTTCTGTATTGGGCAGCTTCTGACGCATAAGTTTCTCGAACTGCTGAAACGACTCGAATACTTGTGCTGGGGTGGCACCAGCTGCAATGTCGTTGTCGCCTTCGTATAGGATTACCTGCCGCGGCTGGTAGCGCACAACCAGCGTATCGAAGAAATAGATGGCATCGGGGAAACGAGACCCCCCGAACCCCCGATTCAAAACGGGTTTACCCGCGAAATCAGCGGCCAGTGTTTTCCACATCCTAATAGAGGAGCTACCATAAAACAGCAGCGGTGCTGCAGGTGGCTTAATCAGCCTATCCTGTTGCGTAAATGCTCGTAGCTCGTCTTTCCACTGCCCCGGGTTAATAGGCGGTACAGCCGTTTGATAGGAGGTCCGCCAGCCAAGTACTATGAGCAGCAAGGCGGCACTCAACAGCAGAAATTTTCGCTTAAGCATACATAAATGCGGAAGTTACTACGCCTCCTAATGTAAGCGTTAAGTTTCAATGAACTACAGACCAGCTTACAAACTCACCGAAACGCGTATACTGCACTTATCAAATAACATTTAACTATTCTAGCAAATAATCGACGGTACACTGCGGTAATTTTGGTAATTTTCGGCTTTAAAAAGCCCCCTATAGCCCCCTGTGCTCTGTTCTATAAAACTTTATGAAGAAAAGTTTACACATTCTTATATTCCTCTGGCTTATACTGGCAGCCTTCTCCTCAGTAGCCGCTACCCCACCTACTCTGAACGGGCAATGGCGGGGGCCTCTAAAAGTACCTGGCGGCACATTGGAGCTTATCGTTACCATCGTGCCCCTCACAAACGGCACTTACTATGCAGCTCTCGACGTACCTCAGCAGCGCATCTACCGGATGCCCGTTGAAGTAGTGTTGAAAGGTAGTGACCTCACCCTGCAAATCGAGCAGGCGGGCAGTAGCTTTAAGGGCAAGGTGCTAAAAGATGGCGCCGTACTTTCGGGTTTTTGGAAACAGCCCGGTCTTTCGGGGACGCTAGAGATGCAGCGTGCCAGCTCGGCTGCCACAGCATCAGGCAAAGTTCGCCTGACTCCACCCTACCGCGAAGACGAGGTAAGCTTCACCAACCCCAGCGCCAAGCTGCGCCTCTCAGGTACCCTGACAGTACCAGCCGGACCGGGTCCTTTCCCGGCCGTAGTCCTGCTTTCTGATTCCGGCCCCCAAGACCGTGACGCTGGCGAACAGGAATACCGCATGTTCAGCATTCTTGCTGATTACTTGACCCGCCGCGGAACGGCCGTACTGCGCTTCGATGACCGGGGAGTGGGCAAGTCACAGGGCAGCTATTTCAACACCACTACCATTGATATGGTAAGTGATGCGCAAGCTGCCATGAGCTTCTTACGTACCCGTGACTTGATCAATCCGCAAGAGATAGGCTTTATCGGTCATGGAGAAGGAGCCAATGTAGCGCTGCTGGCTGCTGCCGACGCAAATGCTGCAACGCCAGCCTTTGTAGTTTCACTGGCGGGCTACGGGTTGCCTGGGCGTCATGTTTTGGTGCAGCAACAGTTGGAAATCATGCGCCTGATTGGGGCCTCCCCAGCACAAGTAAAAGCTGCGTTGGCTTTGCATGTGGAGATGATTGACATAATCCGGCAAACGCCCAACGACGCGCAAGCTCGCGGCAAGGTGGCTGGCACACTGCGCAACAGCAATACCGACCTCGACCCCCATATGGCCCGGGCCCGCGCTATTCAACTCACGTCGCCTTGGTCCCGTTATTTCATTGACTTCGAGCCAGCCCGTGAATTGCACAAAGTGAAATGCCCAGTATTAGCACTCAACGGTGCGCTTGATTTGCAAGTGGAGGCCTCGGGCAACCTGTCTATGCTGCGGCGTGGCTTGCGTAACAGCAAGAGCGTAAAGACCCAGAAGCTGGCAGGAGTCAACCACTGGCTGCAGCCTCTTTCAGAAGAATGGGCCATAGTTAATGGAGAGCAGCAACCTACCTTTTCGCCTAAGGCGCTAGACGTGATGCGCTCTTGGATAGCTGCCCAAACCACTCAAACTAGCATTGAACCAACAACAGTGAAGCGGGCTGCGCACACAAAGGCAAGCAAGCAAGAGCGCAGTACCCAAGGCTCTAGCCCTGCAGCAAGCCGTTAAGGCCCGGCTATTCAGTAGTCAAACTACCTGACAACCAGCGCTGAACACCAAGCAAGACAAATCGTTACAAGCAATTTTCCTTTTAGTAACCACCAAGGCTCTTGGTTATCAGCGCAGTTATCCACATCATGTGGATAACTGCGCTGATAACCAAGAGCCTTGGTGGTTACCCTATATCGTAGCTATAGTTCTTGGGGTCAGCTTGAATGATAAAGGATGCGTGCGGGCTCAGAACTCCACTCGGTAGTTCAGGAATGGCACCAGAGAGGTTTGGTACGATGTTTCGAGTTGTTGGGAATACCGGTCGTAGAAGCGGCCGAAGATGTTCTGGTTGTTGGTAGCGTTTTGTAGGTCCAGGGAGATAATGTGCGAGGCGTGCGGCCGGTTCTTGCGGTAGCTAGCGCGCACATCTAAGCGGAAGTACGAGGGCCCCTGTTCGGACCACGCTTCATCTTCAAGGGTGACACCATAGCCGGCTTGACGAGAGGCAGCCAAATCGATGGGAGTATAGCGGTTGCCACCAGCCCAAAGTAAGCGCAGGTTCAGCCCCACCAAGTTGTTGTTGGCGCGGCCCACCTTGAATTCGCGCCCACCCAAAGCATTAGCCACGAAGTTGCCATTGTAGCGGGTGTTGCGCCATTTGCCATCAATGGCACGGTAGCGAGAGTCGTAGAGCGAGCCGGTGAGCTGGAAGTAATTCTGGCTGGTAAAGAACTTTTCGAGCGTTACATCCAAACCGTAGTTCTGACCCAAGCCACGAGCCACCAGTGCTTCCGAGGGTGCCCCACCGCCATAGTTAAGAGCCGCAAAGGTGCTTGCGCGGTCCGGGCTAATGGCCACGTTGTACAGGTATTGATAGTAGGGCTCCACCCGCAGACGTAGGTCCTCGCGCAGTTGGTTGTCGTAGCTGAGCACATAGTGCACGGCGCGCGCCAGCCCCAGGTTGCGGTTGGGTTCGGTGTAGCCGCCGGTAGTGTTTGGTACACGGGTGTAATAAGAGAAAGGCGCTTCCAAGCGACTGTGCAGCCCCACGCCCGCTGACAACGACTGCCTCGGCGCGAAAGCCCACCTCGCACCCGCACGCGGCTCCACTGCCGCGTTGCCATTCAAACTGAAATGCAGAAAATGTACGCCGCTGGTAAAGGTGAGCTGTTCGGTGGCGCGGTATTTCCACTGGCTATATAGCTGCGTGGTGGTGGCATGCCCCGTACCCTGCAAGAACTGAACGTACTGGCCGCCATAGTCATCGTCGCGGAAGCCATTGTCGGCCGTGAAGCCCAACCGGCTAAGAACAGCACCCGTCCGTACTGTGTGGTGGGCGTTGATTTTATGGTTGTAAAGCACCGATGCACGCAGGGCAGTGTTTTCGTAGCGCTGCTCTGTATCGAGCACCCGATTATAGCTCTCCGACAACTCGTAGGCCTGATAGGCATGTCGGTCGCCCGAGGCCGTAAGTGCCGTTTCGATGTAGGCGTGGTCGTTGAGAGAATGGGTGTACGTGAGCCCGCCTACGGCCACATCCGACGAGGAACGGTCATCGAACCGCTCATAATACCGCTCCCACTGCGAAGAGTCGCGGGTGGCACGGGAGCTGCTACTGCTCAGGCCCCCAATGCCCCACAGCACAAGGTTGTGGCGCCCAAGCGGCAGGTTGAGTTTGAAGGCGAGGTCTTGGTACTTGGGCACGCCGCCATTACCCGTCACGTCGAGCCCTAGGTTGTTGAGCAAAGCCAGCGAGGAATACCGATAGTTTAGCAGGTACGAGCCTTTCGAACGCGCACTCAACGGACCTTCCGCGGCAGCTTCAACACCCAATACCCCAGCCTGAAAGGCATATTCACGCTTTTCGTTGTTGCCAGTCCGCAGCTTCACATCAAATACTCCTGAGAGAGCATTGCCGTACTCGGCCGGAAAAGCAGCCGTAAAGAAATCGGAGTTGCTGAGCACATTGGTGCTGAGCACGCTCACGGCGCCCCCGCTGGCCCCGGCATCCGAGAAGTGGTTGGGGTTGGGAGCTTCCACGCCTTCTATGCGCCAGAGCAGCCCCCGCGGCGAGTTGCCGCGCACCACAATTTCATTGTTTAAGTCGCCGCTCGATGTGCCAGACACGCCCGCCAGCGTTTGGGCCGTACGCGCCGGATCAGAAAGGCTGGCCGCATAGCGCTTGCTTTCTTCCACCGAAATGGAGCGGGCCGAGACAGTAGCCATTTCGTTGCGAGCAGTGCCTTTTTCCCGCTCGCCTGTAACAGTTACTTCCGTGAGGCTGGTGAAGGACTCCGTCAGGCCAAGGTTGAGCACCAACTCCTTACCCGAACCCAGCAGTAGTTCCGGAATGGTTTGCTCTTCGTAGCCGATGAAGCTGACCTTGAGCGTGTGGCGGCCTACTGGCACCTTCTCTAGCTTGAAAGTACCCGTGGCATCGGCGGTAGCAGCCAGCGGTGTAGCTAGGTCAAGCACTACCACCGTAGCGCCCACCAACGGCTGCTGCGACTCTCGGTCGAGAATACGGCCCCGGATGGTCTGATTCAGGCCTTGCGCATTTGCTGCAGTGGTGAGGAGCAGCGCCAGAAAAAATACGAAAATGAAACGCATATAAGTTGAGGTAAAAGGACATGGCACAGCCTAGGCAGCTGTCGGCTAAAAGTCAGAAAATCAGGAGTATGAGCTAGCTACAGCTCGCGAGAACTAAGGCAGGGGGTACTGCCAGCAGCAGAAGGAACGTTCCGCTTGTAAGACGCAGTAGAGGCGCAGCGCCCCTACGCGCACAGTAGAAGAAATGTAGTTACGCTTCTTGTTGGCGCTGTTGCGCTGGTATAGGCTCCTAGAAGCGCACTCCAGCGCAGTAGCCAAACCAGCCAAGTACGCGGGTGGTAGCACTGCCCTCTTCCAGCCAGAGCCGACGGTTTTCACCGAGGTGTGAATACACTTGCCCGCGCTCGGAGTCGTAGCGCTGCGTCACGAGTACGCTCACCGTAGGGCCGGCAATCAGGCGCAAGTGGCCGCCTGCTTTGAAAGGAGCAAATCCTACCAACAAACGCAATTGATTGTGCAGATTGAGGTTGTCGGTCCAGCCGCGCTGCTCCTCGTTTACGTGCAGCGCGACGGCGTCGAGGCCCACACTTATCCGGCGCTGGGTTAGGAGCTCGGTGCCGGCGCCATAGCCCAGCGCCCAGCGCCGGCTGCCACTACCGAAATCATCGTAGGCGCCAGCGAAAAACGTGTAGAAAGCTGCCGAGCCGCCCAGTTTCAGGCTAGCCCCTACCGGCCAAGACTCGGTATTTGTTGCCTCGAACCGATGGTAGCCGTGGCGCACGAAGTTGAGTGGCGCAATACTGACGCCATCAACTGAATCGGCTACGTTAAGCAAACCAGCCAGTTGCACACCATGTACGGTACCGGCTGCATTAAACAAGCCCGCTGCCTGTATGCCTCGTACCTCATTCAAAGACACATTGAACAATCCGGCTGCCTGCACCGTGGCTCGTCTGGGCGCTACATCAGTAGCGGCGCTTGCCGGATCAGGAGCAGCCGCGTTGGGTTTCACTGGACCTGCGTAATTGAACAGCCCAGCGGTCTGAATACCGTTTACGGGGCGGGCAGCAACGTTGAGTAGGCCTGCTGCTTGCCAACCCGTACCTGTTCCGCCCAGTACGTTCAACAAGCCAGCGCCCTGGAAGCCCTCTAAATGGCGGCCTACCACGTTGGCCAAGCCAGCTACCTGCACGCCAGCCACAGTGTCACGGTCCACGTTGAAGAGGCCCGCTGCTTCGAAGCCATCCACCCCTGCTGCGTACCCACCCAACACATTCAATGACACATGGTTGACGGTTTGCCCGGCGCGCAAACCGTTCGAGCCCAAAGGCCCCAGAAACGATACCTGCGCCTTTTTAGTAAGGGTAGTTCGGATGGGCTCCTCGCTTTCCGTAGTGGGTGCAGCCGTAGAATCCGACGCAGGTGTTGTTGGGGTTACTGGGTCTGGCGTATTGGGTTGCGTGGTTGCCGCTGGCATTCCCTCAGTCGGTTTGGCTTTGGCTTGTGGCTGGCTGGAACTAGTAGCAACTACCACCGGTACTTTGGAGGCTGTTGCTTTAGTGGCTGTGGGTTTGCTTGAAGCAGGTTTAGTGGGTGAGGAGGCAGGGGAAGATTTTAAAACGGGCCGGCTTTTCGTGGCTCTCGCCGGATGCAGTACAACTTGGTCGCCCACCAGCTCATAGCCGATATTCTTATCGGCTAACAGCGTGTTGAGCACAGAACGCAACGGCTGGTTCTGCACGTGTAGCGTCACGGGCTGTTGCAGATTAAGAGCGGTGTTGCTGTAAGAAATACGCACTCCGTACTGCCGGCGCAACGTGTGCAGCACCGATTCGAGGGGCGCCTGCTGGAACGTGACGGTTACCTTACGCTCCAGCACGGAGCCAGGTCGCACTTGCGCCGAAATGGGTTGGCTAGCCAGCGCAAAGAGCAAGGCTACGCCTAGGCATATGCGTTTTTGCATAGCGAAGTAGATGATTGAAGTCAGAAGAAAGTTGCCTAGGTCCTAGGGAGTAGAAGGCACGGGTTCGATGAGCAGGATGGACCCGTCGGTGGAATTGATGACGGAAAGGTTGGCCGAGAGACTCACCACCCGTAGGGCTTGGCGCAGGTCTGTGCGCACAAAAGTGCCCGTGAATCGGTAGCGTGCGAGGGCAGGATCAGCCAATACCACCGTTGTGTCGTAGTAGCGGCTCATGGTTTCAACCACCTGCGCCAACGATTGATTGTCGAATACCAACTCGTCGCGCTGCCAGGCGCGGAAGTTGGGGTCCACAATAGGTTTCTGCACGGCCGCTACTGGAGCCGCCCGCCGAATAACGCCGCGCAAGCCTGGCGTTAGCAGCACCGAATCAGTGGTGCCACTCAGGTGTGGCACTGGGCTGAACGCCACCCGCCCCGTCACCACCGATACTTCCACGGAGTCCTCGGCAGAATAAGCGCGTACGTTGAATGAAGTACCGAGCACCCGCGTCCGGGTGTCGTTGGCTAGCACTGTGAAAGGCCGCCCGTGGTCTTTTTTCACTTCAAAGAAGGCTTCACCCTGCAGTTCTACCACGCGGGAATCTTCGTTGAAGTTGGTGGCATACCGTAACGTGGAATGCCGGTTCACCCACACCTGACTGCCATCGGGCAAAGCGGCCTGCCGCCGCTGGTCGCCGGCGGCTACTGTCACCATCTCTGGGGCACTAGGCAGTACTAGCCGCAGCATCGCCCAGGCACCCACCAGCAACATCAGAACCGCCGCCACGCGCCGCCACGGGTGCGCCGCGGGCCACAAGGGCACCACCTGGCCTTCTGGTCTGATCGTCGGCTTGGCGACTGGTGCTAGGTCTGCTGCCACCTTGAAGCGCTGCCAAGCCTGTTCCACATCAGCTTCAGCAAACGCATCGGGGACAAGCCCACCCCGCTCCCAAGCGCGGGTTGCGTCAGTAAGGAGTGGCAACCGAGCAGGTGCGGCCGTAAGCCAAGCATGCAGTTCCCGTTGTTCCGACGCAGAGGCTTCGCCAGCCAAGTGCTTGGCCAGCAATTCCCAGGGGGCTTCCTCGGCGTCGGAATACAAGTCAGGCATGAATGAGAGTGGTAATTGCGCCCACTAAAGTCTATTATTTCCGGACCAAATCTAGCAGCGTAGCTGATAGTTTAGCGCTTAGCCCAGAGCAAAGCAAACTTTTGCGGCATCAGTCACCCGCGAGCACCCGGCCCGAACCCGTAATGCAGGTGCTGACCTTGGGGTTGCCTCTGTAGTACACCGTTCCGCTGCCGCTAATCTCGGCATTGAGGGTGCGACTGGCCTGTACGTAGCTTCTCCCCGACCCTGTAATGGAGGCATAGGTGTCCTGCGTAGCTAAATTATAAGCACTTATCCGGCCCGAACCGCTGGTGCTGCTATTGTGGCTTTGGCTGATGCCGCTCAAGCGCATCTCTCCCGAACCCGACAGGTTGGTGCGCAGGCTGGTAGCTTGTGCAAAATTCAACTCCACCTCGCCTGAGCCCGACACATCAACCACACAAGTGGTGGTGTTCAGCGGCGCGCCACTGCGGATTTTACCAGAGCCTGAAAGCTGTACTTCCGTGAGACTCGGCGTTGTGATGTATATTTTGATGGGGTCATGGTCGCGGATGTTCACTTTCCCAAATTCGATTTGTAGCTCGTCGCCGTTAAGCTCGGTTTCTAGTACGTCCAGCACGTTGCGCTGCGCTTCTACGCGTACTTGCTGGGGGCTGCCCTGCGTGACAACCACTTCTGCGTTGATCTTTAAATCAATTCGGTTGAAGCTGCTGACGGTGCGCACTTCGGATTCAGTGGGGCCCGTCCCGCGCACCCGGGGGCCAGTAATGTCGTTGTCGCAGGCAGACAAGAACGCGAAAAGGAGAAGGAGCCAATAGGTTTTCATGGTAATGATGTAAGGGAGTATGAGGTTAGGTTCTGCTATAAGAGCCACAACTGGCAGGCTACCCCTACGCCCCCACAAAAAATAGTTTAAAACCACCCCAGCAGCAACGCAGCCAGGCCCGAGAGAAACCCTTTCAAGTGCTGCCGCAATAGCCGTAAGGCTTTGCCCATCTGGTTTTCCACGGTTTTAGGGGCCACTTCCAGCGTGTCAGCAATTTGCTGATAGCTTAGCCCTTCTTGCCGGCTGAGTAGGAACACCGCCCGACATTGAGGCGGCAACGCCGCTAGAGCCGTTGCCACTGCTTCTTCAGCTTCCTGTCCATCGAGTTGCTCGGCAATTGAATTGGTACCCGCTTCAACTATGGCCGCATCTTCCCAAGCCACTTGCCGCTTCTGCCGCTCAGTATAGCGAAATGCGCCATTGAGAGCAGCCCGAAAAAGGTAGGATTTATAAGTAGTGGTAATACATAGCGTGTCACGGTTTTTCCACACGTTTAGCAGCACGTCCTGCACCAGGTCTTCGGCTACAGTCCGGTCTTGCACTACCCGAAACACGGCGTTGCCAAGCGGCCGGTAATACGCCCGAAACAACGCTTCCATAAATGCCTCCGCGTTGGTATGCTGCAACTCCGCTAAGCGAAGTTCAAAGGCATCAGCGGTTTCGGTGGCAATGGGCATGAGAAAGCCAGAACAATAAGCTGCGGTTTCTGGACTGTCAGGCAATGTTTGTCAGCAGCATTAGCCATACCCAACTCAATTGAAAAAGGAAGTGGTTGAGAAGGTGAGCTAGCTCCCGTTTTACGCTTACCTATACGGCCGTAGCCTAGCTTAAGCGCACAGTTGAGCTGCCACACACTTCCAACTAAGCCGGGGCTAAACTACAGCTTTGTACCATAACCCCTCAAGACAAACTACTATATTTTATTTACCTAATACATGAATCCTGTGCGGCACGCAGACCTATATCAGCGTAGCGCGAGCCCTAGCCCTTACGCCTTTATCGTTTCGGGAGTCAGGTCGAGTTGCCGTAGCTTGTCGGCGCGCCACGCCGTAATACCTACTACCAACATAGTCATGGCTCCGCCAAATACCACGGACGGCACCACCCCCAGCATCCGTGCTGCCGCTCCCGACTCGAATGCTCCTATTTCGTTGCTAGAGCCAATGAAAATGTTGTTGACTGCAGACACGCGGCCTTTCATGTATTCGGGCGTGAACGTGTGCAGCAGCGTAGAACGCACAATGACCGATACCGAGTCGAAGACTCCAGTCATAAACAACAGCAGCAGTGACAGCCAGAAGTTACTCGACCAGGCAAACAAAATAGTAACCAAGCCAAAGCCAGCCACAGCCCACAGTAGCTTACGGCCAGCATGGCGGCGCAACGGAAAGTAGGTTAGGAACACGGCCATTAACACAGAGCCCACTGCCGGCGCCGACTCTAGGTGCCCGAGTCCGGCAGCTCCAACTTCAAGGATATCCACCGCAAAAACTGGCAACAGGGCCACTGCGCCTCCAAACAGCACCGCAAACAGATCAAGCGACAAAGCCGCCAGAACCAACTGATTGTTGAAAATAAAGTGGAGCCCACTGAGCACACTATCCTTCAAGCCTAGCCGCTCCCCCTCCAAAGGCGGCAATGGACGCGACGCTATCTGTACAAACTGTAGCAAAGCCAGCGCCAATAGCCCCGTAGATACAGTGTAGGAGTTGGCGACGCCTAAATGCGCAATAAGGTACCCACCAATAGCCGGCCCTAATACCGAAGCTGCCTGATACGTAGTGCTGTTCCACGTCACCGCATTGCCTAGTTGCTCCCGGCTGGGCAGCAGCTGCGGCATAAACGAAAAAAGCGCAGGCCCCATAAATCCTCGCGCAATGCCGCTCACAAAAATGACCCCATACAGTGGCAGCGTGTACAAAGAATCTTTTGCAAGCAATCCAACTCCAATAGGCGACGCAAACAGCCACAGAGCGGCGGCGCATAGCAGGAGTGCGGCCACACCTGCCACGATGATGTTCTTGCGCCGCACCGAATCCGCTACGTGCCCCGCGTACAACGAGACACCAATACTAGGAATAGCCTCAGCCAGCCCAATAAGACCTAGGGCCAGCGGATCATTTGTGAGCTTGAATATCTGCCAGCTGATTACCAACCCCTGCACCCGCAAAGCAATAGTCAGAAAAACTCTCGCCGAAATCAGCCGGCGAAAGTCAGGAATGCGCAAAGCAGCGTAGGAATCTTGGCGCGGAGAAGAGGCAGAGGACATACTAACGGAAACACACAAACACAACGTAGCCCCAAAGGTAGACCAGCCCGCAGAATGTGACCCGACAAAATCTTGCTTTGTGCATCGGCGTATTTACCACACCTAGCTCAACTCGCAACCGGTAATGGGCTATTGTCTTTCTGAAAAGACAAAAAAAATCATCCTTCCGCTTCCATTGAGAGCAACTTGCCAACCAACTCATTTTAAGAACTGGCCCCATCCTTGTGCTATCAGTTCAGCATAGTCTATCAGCACTTCAGCTTAGGGTGCTTTTCCAACAAATGGTGCCTGAAAAGTAAATAGTGGTCAGTACACTCCGTTTGGACATAACGAATAGTTTTTCGGGTTTTTCTGCGCCTCATTAGACCTTTATTGGAAAAGTAATTTGCCGTAACAACACAGTATAAAGTATTATATATTGTATATAATTAGGTTTCACTTATGCGAAAAATATTTTCGCGTAACGCCTCTGAGGCATTGTGTTTGCCCCGGCAGTTCTCTACATTTGGTACAGAAGGAAATCTTCACCATCCGCTCATAATAGAATTTCACCGTCAACTGCACAATATGGCTTAAAGCTCTACGTTCCCTTACTCGTAGCCTTTATGGAAACCATGCAGCCGAGCGACTCCGCTCTTATTTCACTATACATTGCCGGCAAAGAAGAGGCGTTTGCGCTATTGCTCGAACGCCACAAAGCCCGCGTCTTTACCACTATCATGTTGATAGTGCGTGATGAAGACGTGGCGGATGATCTGCTGCAGGATACCTTTATCAAGGCTATTCATACCATGAAAAGCGGCCGATACAACGAAGAGGGTAAGTTCTCTTCCTGGATTTGCCGAATTGCCCACAACCTGGCCATTGATTTTTTCCGTCGCGAAAAGCGCAGCCCGCTGCTCAACCTCGACACCACGAGCCATGCATTCAACTCCCTCACACATGCCGAGGAAGGAGTTGAGTCTGCTCTGACCCGAGAAGAAACCTACTCCCAGCTTCGTGAACTGATTCAGGACCTGCCAACAGCTCAGAAGGAAGTGCTCATCATGCGTCATTACGGCGACATGAGCTTCCAGGAAATAGCTGATGCAACAGGTGTTAGCATCAACACTGCGCTCGGACGGATGCGGTACGCGCTGATCAACCTTCGGAAGAAGATGGCCGTACAACCAACTCTCTATGATCAAAACCTTACCCAACGAGAAACTGCTCCGGTACGTGTACAACGAATTGCCAGTTAATGAGCAGCACGAAGTAGAACAAGCCTTGGCGCACGACCCTGAGTTGGCCGCAGCCTGTGCTGATCTTCTTCTAGCCCAGCGTACCCTCAATGCCCTGACCAGCAGCCCGAGTCAGCGAAGCACGGAGGCCATTTTACAGTACTCACGCACTTTTCTGCGCTCAGCTTAAAGGCTGCTACGTATCTAAGGGAAATCATCGAAGCGGAGCATCGTGCGAAGGCCACTAACTGGTACCTTCGCACGATGCTCCGCTTTTTTGTTGTTGAGCCACCCGAAAAAGCTTGTATTGAGCTTCTTTCCTGAGCCGCCCTCCCCTTAGTTCTATTGGTATGCGTACGACCGAGCGTTTCCGCTATTTCATCGACTATTTCACCACCAACTTTCCGCAGCCTCAAACCGAGCTGCAGTACGCCAACCCCTACGAGTTGATAGTGGCGGTAGTGCTCAGCGCCCAGTGCACCGACAAACGGGTCAACCAAATTATGCCGGCCTTGATCCAGCAGTTTCCAACGCCTGCCCATCTAGGCGCTGCTGCTGCCGAAGACATTTTCCCTTTCATCCGGAGCGTATCCTACCCCAACAACAAAGCAAAGCACTTGGCTGGCCTTGGGCGGATGCTAACTGAAGAGTTTGGTGGCGAAGTACCTAGCAGCATCGAGGAGTTGCAGCGGTTACCGGGTGTGGGCCGCAAAACGGCCAACGTAGTGGTGTCGGTTATCTACAATCAACCCGCTATGGCTGTGGATACACACGTGTTCCGAGTGTCGCATCGGTTAGGTTTGGTGCCCCGCACAGCAACCACCCCCCTAGCGGTAGAGAAAGCGCTGGTAAAGTATATTCCTGAAGAAGTGATTCCCAAGGCGCACCACTGGCTGATTCTGCACGGCCGCTACATCTGCGTGGCTCGACAGCCGAAATGCGCTATTTGTCCGCTCACTAGCTGGTGCAAGTACTATGCTACCCAAGTTGCTCCTGTGGCAAAAATTCCCACCAAAAGGGGCTTGGCGTCGCCTATTGCATCAAATAAGATGCCTCCTAGTACAACTTAGTATAAAACCGGTTTGTAAAGGCACAAGCATTATCTGGCTTTAGTTGCAGCTTGCTCTAAGGCTCGCTGCACAACACTGGCTATTCCTTGTCGGTCGAAAATAGCCGCCAATTTCCGGCCAGCTGCTCCAGCTTCCTCCAGCAAATAGGGAGTGCTAAACAGCTCGTTTAGTAGCGTAGTAAGGGCAGTTGCATCATCGGCCGGTGAATACCAGCCACAACCATACTTTCTTACTAGCTCATTGGTCCAGCCGGTGTTGGTGACGATAATGGGGGTACCTACCGCGAGGCTATCATATAGCTTAGCAGGCGAATTGGCATTCAACACGGGCATCCCTAGAAATGACACCACCGATACATCTGCCAGCCGAAACCAGGTGAAGACAGCATGACGAGGTTGAGGAGCTACCACCCGGATAAATGCATGCTGGGCTGCTGCCTCTTCTAGCAATGCCTGATGAAAACCATGCCCCATAAATACCCATGTCACATCCGGACGGTGAGCGGCGAGCTGTACGGCCGCGGCCACCAGCATCGGAATGTTATTCGCACGGCCGAATGTGCCTGCGTATAGTACTACACGCCCGTGTAAGCCTTGTTCATCTCGCAGCGTTGCTATAGCGGCGTCGGTGGCATGAGCAGCAAGATCAAGGTCGGTGCCGTTGAGTACAGTGGTCAGCTTGGTTTCCGGTACGCCTAGCTTACGGACATAGTCGGTCATATCCGGTGACAGAGGCAAAATGTGGCTGGCCGAGTGGTACAGATTCTTTTCAAGAGCAAAAAGCTGCCGTTGTGCCCACTTGCTGGGCACAGCTCCCATAGCTACCGGAAACGAAGGCCATAAGTCCTGCACCTCGAACACCCAAGGCACCTGGCGCAAACGTGCAACCTGAGCCGCCGCCCATGCGGCTGTCAGTGGAGTGCTTATGCCCCAAATAACATCCGGCTTGTCTATTCTCAACCCTTCACGCAAGGCATATGCAGCATAGCGGCCAAAGGCTACCCCTCGCCGCACCACTCCCATCTGATTCTGGTAGGGTACTTGCCCCGCACGCATTTCCACTCCCGCCGGCACCCAGGGGTACTCGTGGCTTAACCGTTGCGACTCCCAGGTACGCGTAGTGATAAGCGTGACCCGATGGGTACGGGCAATATGCGCCAGCAACGCGTAGTGCCGGCTGGTTGCCGGGCAATCAGGATTGGTATGATACTGACTGAAGACGGCAATATGCACGTTAAGGTGGCTATCTACATCACTAGGCTAAGGCATCACGACACTTAGCATTTTGCATTTCTGGTCCGGTTCTCGAAACCAGACCTTACTTCTCTGCCCGGCGCGGCTTAGGTCGGTAGCGCGACTCGTTCAGAATGTGCTGGGCGTTTTTGTCGGCCATGAGTTGCGCTAGCGTCACGTTGGGGTGAGTTGCCATGTACTTGCGCACAATCTGCCATCCTACCCAAGCGCCCACGCGGCCAGGGCACGTTTTATCGATTTCTGGAATGTTGGGCCGCTCCCCCACATACTTTTGAATGGTAAATGAACCTGTATTATAGAGCAACTTCTTTTCCAGAAAATGCGCCCATATTTTACCTTCATTGAAGGCAACTCCGGCTAACTCCTTGTTCGTGTATCCGACAAGCAACGAATCAGGCGTACAAGGCAACACGCGTTCAGCAAAGTACAGCGCTTTGCCAAACTGCACCATCTCGGTGAGCATGGTCTGGTTGGTCAATTCCTTTTTGTTGTACTTACTACTGATGGCCAGCGCCGCAGTAGGCAGTACATAGGGGGGCTGGTAGCGACGCAAAATGTAGTCGGGCACGTTGGGCCGGTAGCGTGCTTGTGGCCCGACAAAGAAGTCGAGCCCAATGACCATCAGACTGTCGTTTACAAACATGTCCTGGCTAAGGCCCGTCACGAAGGTCTTCACGGGTGGCACCCGAAAATCAGGAAAGTTGTAGCGGATGTGCTGGAACATAGCCTTCAACTGCCCCTTCAGCTTATCTGAATCCTGAAAGGTGCTATCGGTTTGGCGTCCTAGCTGCTGTAGGCCTGTATTCGTCGCTAAGCGGGTAAGGGTACCCGCTAGCACGTCATCTGTAGGAAACTGCCGACGTTGCAAAAACTGCTCGGCAAACACTGGGTTGGAAGTGATAAAGCGCTTGGCGTCGGTTGAGTTCTTGATCTGAAAGAAAGGCTTCTCCAATCTTTCCAACTCAACGGGGGCACTTACGTTAGCTACTTCTGGATTCAGCTCACATGCCTCTTCCCCCTTGCCACAGCTGGTAGTTAGTATAAAGAGAAAACTTAATAGGGCAGCAAGTACGGAACGCATATAAGTAGGAATGTATGATACGCTTCTATCTTTAAGGCGAAATTAGCCTAAAACCAAACGCCAAGCGGCTTCCCTTCTGGAAGCCAGCTAAGTTTATCCAGCTTCTCCATGAAAAAATTGCTTCTAGCACTACTGACTGTTGGGGCCTCGGCCGGCGCAGCATCTGCCCAGGTTGAAATCGGGTTGAAACTTTCGCCTTCCATCACCAATCTGCGCACTGAGTCACCTTCCGCTCTTAGCTTTCAGAACGAAAGCAGCAAGCTCACTATTGGCGGTGGCCTCATTGTAGATTATTTCTTCGGACAGAACTACGCCTTTGGCACCGGCTTGCAGTTAGTTGGGAAAGGTGGTACGATCAGTTATTTCGATCAAGCCAGTTCGCAGCGCTACGAACAAAAGATCGGTATTCAATACCTTGAAGTACCCGTTACGGTGAAGCTTTTTACCAACGACGTAGCAACAGATACTAAGCTCTATTTTCAGTTGGGCGGTACCCTAGGAGGAGCAATAGCTGGAAGGATTGATGGCAACAAGCGCTATACTGACCCAGCCGCTACCTCGCTCGGCGAAACCAAAGCCCTCGACCACGTTATCATTCCAGAAGCGGCCGTACTGCTAGGCTTTGGTGCTGAATATCAGCTAGGCCAGAGCACCAAAGTTCTGGCAGGTATTAGCTACCGCCGTGGCTTGCTCAACATTGATAATTACTTCGAAGACGAGCGGGGCTTTTCGGATGTAACCCTTAAGAACAGCGAATTTGCTTTGGATTTAGGCATCAAATTCTAGAACACCTGCTTCTCTGAGAGAACTATATGGCCGAAAAAGCCCGCTCTGCTTCAGCAGGGCGGGCTTTTCTTCTGTCAGGAGGAGTCGTCGCAGAACGTTTCCGTTAGTCAGTAATCTCTATTTCGCGGTCTTGCAAACGAGCCATAGCCGCTGCAGCAGAGTGCAGTTCTATTTCTTCTCCTTGCTCGTCCTCAATTCGGTAATCGGTTAGGCCGAGGCTGGTATCCTTCACTACTTTAATCCACTTGTAGTATTTCAGATACCATTTCATCTGCTTCGAAACCAGACCCTTGGTATAATATGCGTGCAGGAAGGGATGCACGTACAAGGTAATACCCGACTGGTTTTGCGTCACCAGCAAATCTTCGATGCTGTTGTCGATTTCGTCGGTTACTTGAATAGAAGCGGAAATCTTGCCGGTACCACCACAAGTAGGGCAAGCCTCTCCTGTGATGATGTTTTCAGCTGGCCGCACGCGCTGCCGCGTGATTTGCAACAAACCAAATTTCGTAATGGGCAAGATGGTGTAGCGGGCCTTGTCCAGCTTCATGATGCTGTGAACCGCATCTTCCACTTTCTTACGGCTCTCTGCCGATTTCATATCAATGAAGTCGACGACAATGATGCCACCCATGTCGCGTAGCCGAAGCTGCCGCGCCACTTCTTTCGCAGCCAGCATGTTCACCATCAAAGCAGTAGCTTCTTGGTCGCTTTCCTGGTTGCTTTTGTTGCCTGAGTTCACGTCAACGACGTGTAGAGCCTCTGTATGCTCAATAACTAAGTAGCCTCCACCGGGTACCGTCACAGTCTTGCCAAACAGCGTTTTCAGCTGCTTCTCAATACCGAGATGCTCAAACACTTTCACCTTGCCGGTATAATGCTTGAGCAACCCGATCTTATCCGGCGCAATCTGCTCCAGATACCCACGCATTTCCTCGAAACGAGCTGTGGTATCCACCGTAATGGCATCAAACGACTCATTCAGCATATCGCGCAGCATGGAGCTCGTACGACCAAGTTCCCCCAACACCTTGTCGTTGGGTTTGGCCGAACGCAGGGCAGTGGAAAGCTGCTCCCACTTGCCAACCATACTTTGCATGTCACGGTCTAGCTCAGCCACCTCGCGGCCCTCAGCCACTGTGCGAATGATGACGCCGAAGTTGTCGGGCTTTATGGAGGCAATCAGGCGCTTCAGCCGTTCTCGCTCCGTCTTGCTTACGATCTTCTTCGAGACGCTGATTGTATTGGAAAACGGTACCAGGACCAAGTAGCGGCCCGCCATGGAAATATCCGTGGACAAGCGTGGCCCCTTAGTAGATATCGGTTCTTTTACAATTTGGACCACTATCTGCTGGCCCTTCTTCAATATATCGGCAGCCTTGCCCACCTTATCCAGCGGCCCTTCCAGACCGAAGTTTTTCAGTGCGCCTGCCGCAATCTTCTGCGACTGTACGCCCCGCACCCACTTGCTAAGCGAAGGAAATTGCTCGCCTAGGTCGCCGTAATGCAGAAACGCATCCTTTTCGTACCCGATGTCAATGAACGCAGCGTTCAAACCGGGCATAACTTTCTTGACCGTGCCCAGGAAGATGTCGCCCACCGAATAGTTGGTGTCGTTGCGGTCGAAATGATATTCGATGAGCCGCTTGTCCTGGAGCAGGGCAATCCGTTCTCCTTCCTGAGTAGAATTAATGATTAATTCGTTACTCAATGGATTAGGGTGTTAGGTAATCCTGATACGTGGCCCGCGGCTCCCGAAACTGGCAAAGGGAAGCCGGCGCACACGGCGTCGGCTTCCCTTGCAGGCCTCGGGGAAAGCGAATAAACAGCCACTCTCGGGGATACAAAATGAGAGATAGACGGGCAATCTTTTCTTGTAAGAAAAGTGCCGCCAGCAAACCCCGGCAGGCTTACTTCTTCTTGTGACGGTTCTTGCGCAGACGCTTCTTCCGCTTGTGGGTGGCAATCTTGTGACGCTTTCTTTTTTTACCGCAGGGCATGTTGTGATGGGTTAAATGGTTGAAATTCCAATTGTTGATTGTTGCTTGCTTGCCGTGTCAGTGCTTTATCACCTATTGACTAGCCAACAATAGTCAACAACTTTACTGAAGCTTCTGAAGCTGCTCGTCCACCGCAGCCGTGAGACTAGGGTCCGTGCTCAGACTTTTTGCCTTCTCGAAGGCAGCCTTGGCATCGTTTTTCGCTCCGGTTTGAGCTAGCGCGACTCCAAGGTAAAACTGACCGTCCACGCTTTTAGGATTAACTTTCGTTAGCTCCCGGAAACGCTCCACGGCTTTGTCGTATTGGTTGCTTTGCATAGAGAGCAATCCTAGATTATACATGGCCTTCTCGTTGCGCGGGTCAGCCACCAGTACTTCACGCAGCAGGACTACCCCTTGCACAGGGTTTTCGCTCGCCATGAACGCCATACCAAGGTTGGTTTTGGCATCTAGGTTGTCCGGGTTGTTTTTCAACACTTTGCCGTAAAGCTCTTGGCATTTAGCGCCCAGTGCTTTCTGGCGGTCTTGCGTAGCTGCAAAGCTAAACGCTTCAAAATACGCATCGGCCGCTCTTTGCCACGTTTGCTCACCAGGGCGGGCGAGTGCCAACTGCTCGAGAAAATAGCCAGCACTGTCGAACTTCTCCACTGCCTTGTACTTGGTAGCCAGATCTGCCGCTACGCGAAGCTTGGCAATCGGGTCTTTCTCAGCAGTGTATTTGGCAGTGAGGCTGCTGATTTCACTGCGTTGTGCTGGCGTTGCAGCCATGTGTGGCTGCTCCGGCGTTGCACCAGCTGGCTTACCGCCCGACTCCACAGAAGCCGTTGAGGGAGCCGCCGCACCATTGTCGCGGTTAGCGGTGCGGGCGGCATCCTGTGCAAGTTCACCTTTGCCCTCCTTTGGTTTCACTATCACCTTCGGCAATAGAAACAAGCCGGCTACTAGCGCGACGGCGACGGCCAAAAGAATAAGCTGATGCGAAAGAGTACGTTGAGCCATGTGGAAAAAGCAGGCCGCCGGGTTTCCCAACAGGGATACCCAGCGGCACGGCCGGCAATATTACGACAATGACGCTTAAGCGTTGGCTAGCGCCTTAATCTTCTTGCTGTTTTTGATCTTCCCAATGAAGGTCTTCGACGGCTTGAAGCTCGGGATGAAGTGCTCGTCGATGATGATCGACGTATTTTTTGAGATGTTACGGGCTACTTTCTTTGCCCGCTTCTTGTTTACGAAGCTGCCGAAGCCGCGTACGTAAATGTTGTTGCCCTCAGCCATCGAGTCCTTCACAACTTTGAAGAAGGCTTCTACGGTAGCCGAAACGTCAGCTTTCTCGATGCCAGTCTTGTCGGCAATTTCGGCGATTACTTCTGCTTTAGTCACGCTGGTAAGTGTACTATGGTGTGAAAAAAATGTGCTGGGTGAATTGCCCAATCCCAAACGTAAGAGCTTGCCCGGTAGGCTGTTCGCTCGCGAATTGGGGCCACAAAGGTAGTTCCCTTTTTTGGTTTTGCAATAGTACTACCCTCTATGAAATTTATCTCCTTCTTTACGTCCAACTAATTCTTTCTCAAAACCTTGACTTCCTCTTCTAATACTGTTGCTCACCCATATTTCGCGGGTGCTCTCTTGGAATGGTACCCGCGGCACCGTCGGGACTTGCCATGGCGCCACACCCGCGACCCGTATGCCATCTGGCTTTCCGAAGTTATTCTGCAACAAACCCGAGTAAAGCAGGGCCTCCCCTATTACCTCACCTACTTGAAGGCTTACCCTACAGTGCAGGAGTTGGCGGCTGCTCCCGCCGACGAAGTGCTTCGGTATTGGCAAGGACTGGGCTACTACAGTCGGGCACGCAACATGCACCACACAGCACAGCAAGTAGTAAGTGAGTATGGAGGACACTTTCCGACGACCTACACCGAGTTGTTGAAGCTGCGGGGCGTAGGTCAATACACTGCAGCAGCCATTGCTTCCTTTGCCTTCGATGAGAAAGTGGCGGTGTTGGATGGCAACGTGTTCCGAGTGTTGTCGCGGGTGTTCGGCCTCACGCAGGACATTGCTGCACCTGCTAGTCGACGCGTATTTCAAATACTTGCTGATCAGCTGATTCCGGCATCAGCACCAGCTGAATTCAACCAAGCTATTATGGAGTTTGGAGCTATTCAATGCACGCCGGTTAACCCCGACTGCTTGTTTTGCCCACTTCAAAGCCAGTGTTATGCCTTTCAGCATGGCATGGTGAATGAGCTACCGGTTAAGAGCAAAGCAAAAGCTGCGCGTACACGTTATTTCCATTACTTGGTGCTGCGCCACGCCAATACCGTGTACATGCGCAAACGAGGCCCCAAAGACATTTGGGAAGGTTTGTACGACTTCGCCCTGACCGAAACGGATGCCCCTGAACTATCGGCCACAGAGTTGCTTGACGTGGTAGAAGCAGTAGGTGGCCAAGTGGCCACCGACCGAGTGGAGGAGCCAATCCAAGCCATGCGCCACATATTGAGCCATCAGAAAGTAGAAGCAAAATTTCATTCTATCTGGCTGCAACAGCCCTTACCAGCGGCTGCCTTAACTACCTCTGGCTTGGCAGCTTTCACAGCCGACCAAGTTGAAAACCTGCCTAAGCCAATTATGATTGCTAATTATATTGACAAAAACCCCAGCATTTAACTAATAATATTGGTAAAATCTTTCGTTTTTGCTATCTTTAAATTCTCATACAAGATCTTTCAACTCTCTCGCAAATACAGTGATGGCAGGCATCAACAAAGTAATTTTGGTAGGCAACCTTGGCAAAGACCCAGAGGTGCGCCATTTGGAAGGCGGAATTAGCGTAGCCAACTTCACGCTTGCCACCAATGAATATTATAAGGACAAGCAGGGCACTCGAGTTGAGCGGACCGAATGGCACAACATTGCCGCTTGGCGTGGGCTGGCCGAAATGGCGGACAAGTACCTCAAAAAAGGCCAGCAGGTGTACGTAGAGGGCAAGATCCGGACCCGTCAGTACCAGGACAAAGACAACCAGACGCGTTACATCACTGAAATCATTGCGGAAGAAATAACCATGCTGGGTGGTCGGCCTCAGCTTCAGGGAGGACAGAGCACTCAGGTTACTGAATCTGGAGCGCCTGAAACTCCGCAAACCTTCCGCCAAGAGCCCGAACTAGATCAGCTACCCTTCTAGAGGCATCATCTGCTCTAATTTTGCAAGCTCCGGCACACGCCGGAGCTTTTTTGTGTTCATACTGGTATTTTAAGCTTCCTTGAAGTATCCGCTATACCACCTATGTTGTCACAGGACAATGGTTTCGCGTTACCTTTGAAGCACATATTTGCATTGCGGCCAATGCCTACTTCCCGAATTTTACTTGCCTTTCTGGTTTCACTTCAGTTGTTGTCGGCCTGCTCTTCTCCTGGCTCCGATGAATACACCCCCAAGCCTAAAGGGTTCAACCGAATAGACTTGCCGCCGCACCGCTATCAGCAGCTGGCGGCTGGCCACCCGTACACATTTCAATACTCGCGCTACGCCAAGATATTGCGCGACTCCTCGTATCTGGCGCAGCCGCACTGGATTAATGTGTACTATCCGGCGCTGAAGGCCAGTGTGCAAATCACGTATGCTGACTTGAAAGGCAGCCGGCAGCTGTACAGTAAAATGCTGGAAGATGCCCGCAAGCTTACCAGCAAGCACGAAGTCAAAGCCAGTGGCATCGACGAGAACATCTTGCAAACTCCAAATGGAATGCGGGTAGCGGTGTTCGAGCTACAGGGCGAGGTGCCTAGCCAGATGCAGTTTTATACCACAGATAGTACCAAACACTTTTTCCGCGGAGCTTTATACTTCCGCACAGCCACCGCGAATGATTCGTTGGCGCCAGTGATTGACTACGTGAAGAAAGACATTGTACAATTGCTGAACACACTGAAATACCAGTAAAAAGTCAAATTGCTGCTTAGCTATAGCTTACTTGTTTGCAGCCTTACGGCAAAACCAGTTATTAGCCAAGCAGCCATTCAGCTACTTACCTCTTGAGTAACTTTTTTCAAACCAAAATAGAATATCTGCGTGGCGTAGGCCTGCAACGGGCTCAGCTGCTGCAAAAGGAGCTGAACCTGTTCACCTACGGCGACTTGATTCAGCGCTACCCTTTTCGCTACCTCGACCGGACGCAATTCTACAATATCTGCGACCTGCACGATGAGTTACCGTTTGTGCAGGTGAAGGGCATTTTGCGCAACCGAGAGGTGGTTGGAGATGGGCCGAAGAAACGCATGGTAGCCAAAATAGCCGATGCCAGCGGGGAGTTAGATCTGGTCTGGTTTAAAGGCGTCAACTACCTAGAGAAGGTTATCAAAAACCATCAAGAATACATTGTATTCGGCAAGCCCACTATGTTCAATGGGCGGCCCCAGATGGCGCACCCCGAGTTAGAGGAAGTAACCGAGGCCAAACCCGGTCAGAGCTACCTACAACCCGTCTACAACACCTCAGAGAAGCTTAAGAACTACCACCGCGTTGATAGCAAAGCTATTGCGCGCATGGTTGCGGACTTGCTGAAACTGGCGTTGCCGCATGTATACGAAACGCTTTCGGCGGACCTGATTCGGCAATATGGACTGATGGACAAGGCCACGGCCATCCAGCAGATTCACTTCCCACAAAGTACTGATCTGTTGCAGGCCGCTCGGTTTCGGCTGAAGTTCGAAGAACTCTTTTACGTGCAGCTTAAGCTGCTACGCCAACGCGACCAACGTAAGGTGGAGCTGGCTGGTCAACTTTTCAAGGAAGTCCCCACGCTGGTACATTTCTATAAAAACGTGTTGCCCTTTGACCTGACGGGTGCCCAAAAGCGAGTTATCCACGACATCTACAAAGACTTCTGCACAGGCAAGCAAATGAACCGCCTTTTGCAGGGCGATGTGGGCTCGGGCAAAACCATTGTGGCTTTTATCAGCATGCTGATGGCGGCCGACAACGGTGCTCAAAGCTGCCTGATGGCGCCTACCGAAATCTTGGCTGATCAGCATTATATCGGCTTGAAACAGTTTGCTGACTTGCTCGGCATCAAGATCGGCAAGCTTACGGGCAGCACCCGTACAGCGGATAGGCGCGTATTGCATGAGCAACTCCGCTCCGGTGAAATGCACATGTTGGTAGGCACGCACGCCTTGCTCGAAGATGTGGTGCAGTTCCGTAATCTGGGGCTTACCATTATGGACGAGCAGCACCGCTTCGGCGTGGCGCAGCGCTCCAAGCTTTGGCAAAAGAACCCACATGTTATTCCCCATGTGCTCGTGATGACGGCCACGCCCATTCCGCGCACCCTGGCCATGACGCTGTATGGTGACTTGGATGTGTCGGTGATTGACGAGCTGCCAGCTGGCCGTAAGCCCATTGTCACGGTGCACCGCTTCGACTCCAACCGCCTTAAGGTGTTCGGCTTCCTGCGCGACCAAATCAACCTGGGCCGCCAGGTATACATCGTATATCCGCTCATTGAGGAGAGCGAGGCTATGGCCGATTACAAAGACCTCATGGACGGCTACGAAAGCATTGCGCGGGCTTTTCCAGAGTTCCAGATCAGCATTGTGCATGGCCGGATGAGTGCTGCCGAGAAGGATAGCGAAATGCAGCGTTTTGTGAAGCGGGAAACGCAAATTATGGTAGCCACTACCGTAATTGAAGTGGGCGTAAACGTGCCTAATGCCTCCGTTATGGTCATTGAAAGCACAGAGCGGTTCGGCCTTTCGCAGCTCCACCAATTGCGGGGGCGAGTAGGCCGGGGTGCCGACCAGAGCTATTGCATCCTGATGTCGGGCTATAAGCTGAGCAAAGACTCGCGTACACGCATCGAAACCATGGTACGCACCAACAACGGCTTTGAAATAGCCGATATTGACTTGAAACTACGGGGCCCCGGCGACCTGATGGGCACGCAGCAAAGTGGCGTGCTGGACTTGTTGATTGCCGATTTGGCTAAGGACGGTCGTATTCTAACTGAATCGAGGGCAGCGGCTCAGCAACTGCTAAACGAGGACCCAGGCCTTAACCACCCAGACAATGCCAATATTCGCCGGCATATCGAAAGCTTACCTGCCACGGCCGTAAACTGGAGCCGCATCAGCTAGCCTAGCTGCAATACGGCCATAAAAAAAGCGACTTAGATAAGTCGCTTACTGATGAGCTATTCAGTGCTAGCCGCTCCGGTTGTTACGGGGGCAGTAGCATGCCACAACCGACTGTTGTTTGCCTGAGTGGCAGGCTCCGAAGTAGCGTGCCGAGAAAAGGAAACAGGCTTAACCGTAATAGGATTTACCACCGGCTCTACTTTCACCGTACCAGACAGTATTTCTGGTTGTTTTGCAAGCTTGCCAACAACGATAAGAGCGAACAGGAGAGCGAATCGGACTAAAGATTTCATAGAAGAATAAATGCGCGAACTGTAGTAGACCGGCGGAACAAAGTTAAGGCCAAAAAATTCCTCCTCAACCATATTTTAGGAGAAAACAGTTTTTTGAATATTTTGAAAAGCTTGTAAAACGCAATTTCAACTACATAGGCAGCGAAAGTAAACCTGATAAACTTGGCTTTGTATAAAGTTTTATTGGAACCATATAACCCTGATCCAGTGGCGTCAATAGCTCACTTTTCACTGTAAATCCATTGCAAATTAACGAGATACACGACAGGAAATGCGGCTTATGGCGTTATGAATGCGTGAACAAATCTTTACTTGCAGCATAATAGCCGACCATTTACATCGGCAGCTCGAGTTTGGGTACCTTTGGAGAGTACACTTTCTCCTTTTTTTGATTTTTTCATTTAACCTGCTTCATCCGTGCGTTTTACCTCTCTGCTAGTTGCTGGCGCTCTAGCCTCCACCTTGCTGTTTAGCCCGAATACGGTGCAGGCTCAGAAAGTGAAATCAGCTCCGTTCAGTTATGTACCTGAGCAATCCGACGACCGTTATAACCAGCGGGTAGTACGCAAAACCATACCGCTGCCGGGAAGCGGATTTATAATTCTTGCTCACAAATCGGCCACGGAGTACGCCGTAGAGCGGTACGATGCCGAACTAAAACGCCAGTGGAGTACTCCCCTACCCGTGACGGCAGAGCAGGTCGTTGAAGGCTTTACTACCAGTGGAAGTCAAGTCCTGGTAGCAGTGTATCAGAAGAACGGCACCACACAAACCTTATCGGCCCTAGCCATTGATTTGAGTAACGGCCAGAAGTCTGCACTGAAGAAGATTACAGAAACTGGTGCCAGGGACCGACGGCCGGGCATTGCCTTCTCTCCGGATGGCACTAAGCTAGTAGCGTGGCGCTACCTAACCCGTAATACGCAGATTAAATCCATCAGTGCCAGCGTGTTCGATGAGAAACTAACCAAGCTCAAAGACCGCACTTACGATTTCAGTGACCAAGGCGCCTTCTTCTCCACTACCGTCCACGTCGGCAACGATGGCGCGCAGTACGTTACGCTAGTGAGCGACGAGATGAAGAAACTTACCGTTCGGCGCTACCGCAACGACAACAATGATATCAAAGTCATGTCGGTGTCGGTAGGCGGGACGTTTGGGGGCAAAGTGGTGAACGTATTCGACTCCCGTTTTGCCCTTCAGCCCGACAACGTTCTTTACGCTGCTGCCATCTGCAACGAGCGAATAAGCGGCCTTTACCACAGCCTCAAGGTGGTAAAGTTTGATTTTTCAGACGATGGGGATATGAAATTTGCGCCAGAGTTCAACTTCACCCCGGAGTATCTAGCCGAAACCAACAAAGCCACTGCGTCCACTGCCAAACGCTTAGAGGATGTATACCTCACCGACCTCTTCCTGACTCCTGAGAAGCAATTGGTTGTGGTAGGCGAAAAGAAGTACGAAGAAGGCGGCGACAACTCCCCTGGCCACAGCCAAGAGTTGCATCTGTTTGGCTACAACGAGTTTTTGTCGCCGGCTTGGCATAGCATTGTGGCCAAAGACCAGGTGGCGCCTGCTACGGAAGGGTTCAGCAGCATCGGCTACCGAGCGGCCCTCTTCGGTTCCGACCTGCAATTTGTGACGTGGGAAAAATTAAAAGGCAAATCGGACTTATACATGCGCCGCGTGAACGTACAGACAGGAGTGGTGCAACCTCCCAAAGGACTGGGCCTGAACGTAGCTGCTGACCAGAACCCTTCCTATGTAAAAGACTTTACGGCTTGGCTGGACGCCAAAACGATTGTGGGAGTAAGCCGGCCTAATAAAAAATCAGCCGCACTGATGTTAAACAAGATTGCAGTGAAGTAGCCTATACTACGGCAGGCACTCCACACAGAAAAGCCGTTCCTGAATTCAGGAACGGCTTTTCTGTGTAAAATCTTCGATGGCTGCAGCACCTTATGGAAAGATACCCAGCGACTGGTAACTGACCCCAATCTTCTCGATGGCGTTGTAGAAAGCAGCCGTGCGAAGGTCAGTGATGCCCTCCACTTCATTCATCACTCTCCGAATGGAATGGTAAGCCGTAATCATGGTATCCTCCAAGCCTGAGCGCACTAAATCTATTTCATCGGCCCCATGCACGATTAGTTCTCGCTCCTCGGGCGTGACACTCCTGCCGGTAGTTCGCTCTATGGTTTCCACTAAGCGTTTCATAGCCGCTTCCTCAGCCCGCTTGCCCATACGCCCAAAACGTACGTTTGACAGGTTTTTCAGCCACTCAAAGTAGGAAACTGTTACGCCGCCTGCATTAAGGTAGAGGTCAGGCAAAATTACAATGCCCCGCTCCAACAGAATCTTTTCGGCCGCCTGTGTGGTAGGGCCATTAGCTCCTTCCGCAATGATCTTGGCCTTGATGTTGGCTGCGTTGCCTTCATGAATCTGATTTTCCAGAGCGGCGGGTAGCAGCACATCACATTCATACTCCAGCAAATCCAGAGAGTCGGCTACATCTATTGCCCCTTCAAAGCCACAGATGGCACCCGTTTCTTGCCGATGCTTGAACACAGCCGCCACATCCAGGCCGTCGGCGTTGAAGATGCCTCCCTCCCGCTCCGCAATACCCGTGATAATGGCTCCAGCTGCTTGGCAGAAATGCGCTGCGTAGTACCCCACATTGCCTAAGCCTTGCACGATGATGCGCTTGCCAGCAATACCACTTGTAAGGCCGATTTTCTCTAGCATAGGTTGGTCCATCAGCAGTTCGCGTAAGCCGTAGAACACTCCAAGCCCGGTAGCTTCCGTACGCCCCCGAATACCGCCCTGCCCTACTGGCTTGCCCGTTACGCAGCCTAGAGCACTGGTATCCCCGTATTTGAAAGTGAGGTACGTATCAGCAATCCAAGCCATTTCGCGGCTACCGGTGCCGTAGTCAGGAGCCGGCACGTCCATGCCCGGTCCAATTAGGTTTTTCTTGATTAGCTCACTGGCGTACCGGCGCGTAACGCGCTCCAATGTTTGCTCGGAACTGGTGCGCGGATTGATTTTCACTCCTCCTTTAGCTCCACCGAACGGTACATCTACTAAGGCGCACTTAAACGTCATGAGCGTAGCCAGCGCCATAACTTCTTCTTCATCTACATACACGCTGTAACGAATACCACCCTTGCTAGGAAGCTTGTGGTGGCTGTGCTGCACCCGAATTCCTTCGAATACCTGCACGTGCCCGTCCACTTCCACTGGAAAGTTCACTTTGTAGATGCTGTTGCAAGCCCGTATCTGGGCAATGATGCCAGGGTCAAGCTTCGAGAAGCTGGCCGCGTGGTCATAGAACCGCAGCACGCTTTCATAAAAGTCTTTGCCCTGTACCTGTTCGTTGGCCATAAGTAGTGGGAGTTGGAGATGAGCGTATGCCTTTGCAAACGAATAGCACAACAATCCGTTGCACCCGAAAACAACAAAGCCACCCCTGAAACCAGGAGCGGCTTTGCTTGCCTTAACCCGCAGCTGATGCCGCACGGTCCTAAATATTCGTCTGCAACCGAGCTTTAGTAGGCATACTCGTTGGCCGCAATCAGCACGTCAGCAATACGACGACGAGCTTCTTTGGCATTGTAGAGGTCGGCTTTGGTGAAGCGCTTCAGGCCCATGGCCAACAACCGCTGCTCATCGCCTTCGGTCATGGTAGCAATGGCATCTTTACCGAACTTGTTTACCTGGTCTACGGTGTCGTAGAGATATACGCGGGCAATGTCAATCTGGGTTGAGAGGGCCTCTTCGCCTTTAACGCTTGCTTCTTTCTCTACGCGCAGCAGGGTGCTCTCGGCAGTGTATACTTTGATGGCCATATCGGCAATGTTCATCAGTACTTCCTGCTCTTTGGCCAGCGAGTTCATGTACTTCTGAACCGCCGTGCCTGCTATCATCAAAATAGCCTTCTTCAGCTTAGCAATGGTCTTCTTCTCGGTAGCAAACAGGCCGGTTTCTTCTTCCAAGTTCATGTCTGGAATAGCCATCAGTTCCTGCTGCACGGCTTGCGCTGGGCCCATCAAGTCAAGCTCCCCTTTCAAGCCCTTCTTCAAGATCATGTCAACGGCCAGCATGCGGTTGATTTCGTTGGTTCCTTCGAAGATGCGGTTGATGCGCGAATCCCGGTAAGCGCGGTCCATGGGGTAGTCGGCTGAGAAGCCATAGCCACCGTACACCTGCACGCCTTCGTCCACCACGTAGTCGAGCACTTCCGAGCCTTCTACCTTCAAAATGGCGCACTCCACGGCAAACTCGCGGGCAGCACCTAGCAACGCTTCGTTGTGGCTCTGGCCTTTGCTCAGCAACTCTTGCTCCATACGTGCAATGTCCATCCCCGCCCGGTAGATAGCCGATTCCACCGCGTAGATACGAACAGCTTGCTGCGCCAACTTGTGCTTGATAGCTCCAAACTTGGCGATTGGCAATTTGAACTGCACCCGCTCATTCGCATACTTGATGCTCAGCGTAGACGCCATTTTGGTAGCCCCCAAGCAAGCAGCCGCCAGCTTAATGCGGCCAATATTCAGGATGTTGAAAGCAATAAGGTGGCCCTTGCCAATCTCGCCAAGCACCGCCGACTTTGGCACTTTCACATCAGACAAGAACACCTGACGGGTGGACGAGCCTTTGATACCCATTTTGTGTTCCTCGTTGCCGAGGCTTAAGCCAGGCGTGTTACGCTCTACAATGAAGCCAGTGAATTTGTCGCCGTCAACCTGGGCAAACACAATGAATACGTCGGCAAAACCGCCATTTGTAATCCACATTTTCTGCCCGTTAAGCACATAATGCTCGCCGTCTTCGGTAGGCATTGCCTTGGTTTTGGCGCCTAGTGCATCAGAGCCGGAACCAGGCTCGGTGAGGCAGTACGCACCCATTAGCTCACCGTTGGTCAAGCCAGGCAGGTATTTGGCCTTCTGCTCGTCGTTGCCGAAGTACAAGATGGGCAACATGGCAATACCCGTGTGGGCGGCGAAAGCCACCGGAAACGAGTGCCCGCCACCAACACCTTCCGTTACACGCAGGGAAGTGGTGAAGTCCATATCAAGTCCGCCGTACTGCTCGGGAATGCTCACTCCGAACAGACCTAGCTGGCCCGCTTTTTCCATTAGGCCACGCATCAGCCCTTCTTCGTGGTTGTCGAGGCGCTCTAAAAGGGGATGCACCTCTTTCTCCACGAAATCCAGCGCGGTCTGGTGCATCATGTTCTGCTCCTCCGAAAAATCGGCAGGAGAGAATACGTCCTGGGCGTCGGTTTCTTTGATAATGAACTCGCCGCCTTTCACAAGCTTGTTGGTTACTTCCATGACTAGGTGAGAATTGTTGTGAGAGGTTATAATTGAAGTCTAGAGAAGCGGCAAGTTGTTCGGCTTGCCGAGTATTTTTAGCTATGGTTGCCCCACAGAGTAATCTACCGAAATATACGAAAATATGTTATGCTTGCCGACTACTTAATGAAAAGAAAACCCCGGGTAGTTCGGGGTTTCTTTTCATTAAATAGTAGCAGCCTGCTGCCTTGAGCCTATTCAGGCACGCCAGACTGCTACTTGTGCTCTATTTGTCTACTTCAGCAATTCGTAGATACCAGCTACACCTTGCCCACCGCCCACGCAGGCGGTTACCATGCCGTATTTCTTCTCGCGCTGCCGCAACTCATGGAAGAGTTGAATGCTAAGCTTAGCCCCAGAGCAACCCAGTGGATGGCCCAAGGCAATAGCGCCACCGTTCACGTTCAGCTTGCTCTCGTCGATATTCAACTCGCGCGTAATGGCAATCGACTGCGAAGCGAAAGCTTCGTTCAACTCGATAAGGTCGATGTCCTCGAGCTTCATACCGGCTTGCTTTAAGGCCTTGGGAATAGCCTTGATGGGCCCCATGCCCATGATGCGCGGGTCAATGCCTTCAGTAGCATATGTAATCATCCGGGCAATGGGCTCCAGATTCAGCTCCTTCACCATCCGCTCCGACATCACCAGCACAAAAGCAGCGCCATCGGAAGTCTGCGAGGAGTTGCCGGCCGTTACAGTACCGTTGGCGGCAAACACCGGCTTCAACTTGCTTAGCGCCTCCACCGAGGTGTCAGCCCGAGGGCCTTCGTCGGTGTCAACCACGTACGAACGAGTTTTCTTTTTGCCGGTAGCTTGGTCGAGGTAGGTCTCCTCTACCGTGATGGGCACAATCTGCTCTTTGAACTTCCCTTCTTGGATAGCCTTGATGGCTTTCTGGTGCGAGTTGTATGAGAACTGGTCCTGGTCCTCGCGTGAGACTTTGTAGTCCTGTGCTACGGCTTCGGCCGTGAGGCCCATACCAAGGTAGTAGTCGGGGTGCTGCTGCGCCAGTTTGTAATTAGGCACTGTTTTCCAACCTACAGTGGGCACCATGCTCATGCTTTCGGTACCACCGGCTACAATGCAATCGGCCATACCAGCCGTTATTTTGCTGGCCGCCATGGCAATGGTTTCCACCCCAGACCCACAGTAGCGGTTCACTATGAGGCCCGACACGTTCATAGGCAGAGCTAGCAGCGAAATCAACCGGCCCATTTGCAGGCCCTGCTCGGCTTCTGGTACGGCATTCCCGACCATCACATCGTCGATGCGAGTAGGGTCGAGGGCAGGTACGGAGGCTACCAAGTGCTTGATGACGTCGGCGGCAAGGTCATCGGGGCGGGTGAAGCGGAAGCCGCCGCGGTTGGCCTTCCCTACTGCGGTGCGGTAACCGGCTACGATATATGCGTTCATTTTTTTTAGTCTTGAAGAAAATAGTGGGATTAGAGCTAGTGTGAGTCAGCTGTCCGCATCGTCTGCTAACAGGCTGAGAGTAGTTAATCAACGGTTGAACAAGACTATTAATAGCTTTCGTTCGACCTTGTTTCCCTACACCCAATCAGCCTCGATTATGGGAGAGCAAGCTTTCCAGCCCTAGTTTCTCAAGGGTTTGCCAGTAGTTAGAATCGACTGGATACGTTCCAGCGTTTTCCGCTCGCCGCATAGGCTGAGGAAGGCTTCGCGCTCCAAGTCCAGCAAGTATTTCTCGCTTACTTCGGTTGGGCTGCTTAAGTCGCCACCACACATAATGTACGCTAGCTTGTTGGCAATCTTCACGTCGTGGTCGGAGATGTAGCGGCCTTCTTTCATGGCGTGTACACCCGTCAGGAACATGCCTAGAGCACCTTTGCCTTGCACCTTGATGTTGGTTTTCTGCATTGGCTGCGTGTAGCCATCCTCCGCCAGCTCGATGGCGGCGGCCTTGGCTTGCGCAATGACACGGTTACTGTTCACTACTACCTCGTCGCCGCGGCGCAGGAAACCGAGGTCGAAGGCTTCGGCCGCAGACGTTGAAACTTTGGCCGTGCTGATGGTCATGAACGTATTGCGGAGCAAGTTATATTCAGGCTCGCCTTCCTCGTATTTGGCTGCGGTACGCAAGGTCATTTCCTTGGTGCCACCACCACCCGGAATCAAGCCTACGCCAAATTCCACCAAGCCCATATAGGTTTCGGCCGCTGCTACCACCCGGTCGCAGTGCAGATTCAACTCGCAACCGCCACCTAACGCTAGACCATGCGGAGCACCTACCACCGGAATGCTGCTGTAACGCATCCGCATCATGGCCTGCTGAAACTGCGCAATCATCAAGTTTAGCTCATCGAAATCCTGGTCCAGCGCGAACATGTACACGAGCCCCAAGTTGGCACCCGCCGAAAAGTTGACTGCATCGTTGCCGACTACCAGACCCCGGAAGTCTTTCTCGGCTATTTCCACGCCTTTCATCAAACCCTGAATAACGTCGGAGCCCAGCGCATTCATCTTGGAGTGAAACTCCACGTTCAGAATACCGTCACCAAGGTCAATTACAGAAGCACCCGAGTTTTTCCACACCACTTTGCCCGTGGCGCGCAGGTTGTCGAGAATGATAAAGTTTTCGAGGCCAGGAATAGACTTGTACTCTTTGGCCTCGATGTCATAGAACTGCTTTACGCCCTGCTCGTTCACCTTGTAGAAGGTGGCGTTGCCAGCAGCCAACATTTCCTCTACCCAGGGCGCTACCGTCTTGCCTTCTGCTTGCGCTAGCTCCAGGCCTTTCTGTACACCAAGGGCATCCCAAGTTTCAAATGGACCCATTTCCCAGCCAAAGCCGGCTCGCAACGCATCATCAATCTTGTAGAGCGAATCGGTGATTTCAGGAATGCGGTTGGAAACGTAGGCAAACAGCCCCGCAAACGTTTTGCGGTAGAAATCGGCGGCTTTGTCTTTGCCAGCTACCAGCACTTTAAACCGGTCAGCTAACTTCTCAATTGGTTTAGTAGACTCCAGGGTGGCAAACTTCACCTTGGCGCTCGGCTTGTATTCCAAGGTGTTCAGGTCTAGCGCCTGGATTTCCGATTTCCCCCCTTCACCACGGACCTTCTTGTAGAAGCCCTGACCCGTCTTATCACCAAGCCATTTGTTCTCGGCCATCTTCTTGATGAAGTCGGGCACTTGGAACACGGCCTTAGCTTCGTCGTTTGGCAGGTTCTGCGCCAACCCGTTTGCCACGTTGATCATGGTATCCAACCCAACCACATCAGAAGTACGGAACGTAGCCGACTTGGCGTGGCCGATAACTGGTCCGCTGAGTTTGTCTACTTCCTCTACCGTCAGGCCCAACTGGCTCATCACCTGCACCACATCCATGATGGCAAACACCCCAACGCGGTTGGCAATGAAGGCAGGCGTGTCCTTGGCGAGTACGGTGGTTTTGCCCAGATACAAGTCGCCGTAGTGCATCAAGAAATCAACGATGGTCGGATCGGTGTCCGGCGTCGGGATGATTTCGAGCAGCTTTAGATAACGGGGTGGGTTGAAAAAGTGTGTGCCGCAGAAATACTTCTTGAAGTCGTCGGAGCGGCCTTCCGTCATCATGTGAATCGGGATACCGCTGGTATTGGAGGTGATAAGTGTGCCAGGCTTGCGAAACTGTTCTACCCGCTCAAACAAGTTTTTCTTGATGTCGAGGCGCTCCACCACCACCTCTATCGTCCAGTCGCAGGTGGCAATATCCTTTAGGTTGTCGTCGAAGTTGCCGGTTTTGATGCGGCTGGCGTCGGCCTTGCGGTACAGCGGCGCAGGATTGCTGACAATAGCTGCTTGCAATGCCGCGTTCACAATGCGGTTGCGCACTGCTGGGTTGTCCAGCTTCAGGCCTTTCGCTTCTTCAGCTGGCAAGAGTTCCTTGGGCGCAATGTCGAGTAGTAATACCTGCACCCCGATGTTGGCGAAGTGGCACGCAATGCGCGAGCCCATCACACCGGAGCCTAATACAGCTACTTTTTTGATGGTACGGTTCATTCGTGGGGGAATGAGTGGGTGAGAAATGAAAGAGTCTGGGAAGAAAGGCAAACTAAACTACTCGTCATGCAGAGTTTTTATTCACGCATGTACACTAACATAGTTCAGCCAATAATGTAGAACTCCGAGTCGTCAACGGCTAGGCCGTAGGCGACTCGGAGCGGATAGTTTTTAATTGAAAGTCCTCGAAAAGCGTTTTGCTTTCAATCATGCCGGTGATCTGTCCAATCACTTTGAACATCACATCCAGCTGGTTTTGCGGAATCTTCTCGCGCACCTTCAGATTGAAGTGACGCACGGTCTGACGGGAAATCTCCTTGCCGCGTAGTCCTTCTTTGGTCAGAAAAATGCGCACCGAGCGTTTGTCTTGTGTGTCGGCTTGTTTGTAGATGAGACCCTTCTCCTCCATAGAGCGTAGAATCCGCGTTAGGGAGCGAGTTTCAAGTCCAAGCAACGGCGCTATTTTCGTTGCCGGCGTGCCGTTCTCCTGGTCTATGTTCAATAACACGAACCCAATGCTCGTGGTAATGTCGTGCTTGGCAGCCTGCGTATTGTACATGCGCGAAATAGCGTGCCAGGCAACTTTTATGTTATAATCGACGGTTTCTTCGGGTTTCATCAGCAAGAAGGAAGTCCGGTAAACATACGAAAATATGTTATGCTTGCATACTAACTTACGATAAAAAAAGAGGAGAAGTTATAAGACTTCTCCTCACTATTAGTCAGGTTAAGGCACTACAAAACCTATTTGGTTTGACGAAGTAGCGCTAAGCCCATTGTAAGTGGTTTTTCCTGTAGTAGCATCTGTTTGGCCAGTCAATAAATAAGGCACTCCATATGCTACCATGTACACTGATGTTCCGGTTGCAAAGCCAGCGTTATTCAATGTACTTTTGGAAATAGCAGTACTGATAGTACCTGAATTTGAATTCAAACTTGAGGCCGGATAGGCATACATCAAGAAGGTACCATTTGTGGAGTTTACCCCAGTAGTAGCACTCACATAGATAGCAGTACGAAGTAAATAGCTATTAGGAGCAACTGAATTAGAATAGGGAATACTGATGTTAACGCTACTGCCAAAGATGCTATTCACCACAGCCGTGCCGAATGTGGTGGTAGAAGGAGCAGTAAGCGAACTAGCCCCTAAAAAAGTAGGTTGGTCGCCACCAACGTGGGCAATGCTAAGGCGGCGGTAAGTGGAAAGACCCGTGCGACTGAATGAAATATTATATGTCCCGTTGCGCAGATTAGTAAACTCATACCGTCCGTCGCTATTAGTGGTAGTACTTAGAGCCGGAGTCACTCCCTCAAGCGTAACGGTTACACCGTTTTTGGCCACAGGGCTTCCAAACTCATCTACTGCGGTTACAAAACCAAACATTGCTCCTGTTAGATTCTGGCCAGAGGCTCCAGTGGGGCCGGTAGCCCCCGTGGCACCCGTAGCGCCAGCTGGTCCTGGGTCACCGTCTTTGCCGCTACAGCCTGATAACAGTGCCACCGCACAGGCTGACGATAATAAGAGAGTAGTAAACTGATTCATATAATTTGGTATGATTGAAAAATTGAGGGGCAAAACTAGTCGTTTTCTTCACCTTGTAAGTCCCATCATTCCTTTATAATACAAATTCATAGAATATAAAAAGCCCCACTACCGCTTGGTAGTGGGGCTTTTTATATCTGACTACTCTTAGCGGCGTTCTGGGTGATGATAGATGCTTTCTATCAGGTCTTTGTTGTTCTCACTGATGACCTTGCGCTTCACCTTCATGGTGGGTGTCATCTCGCCAGTTTCAACGGTCCAGAGTTTAGGTAACAGCACAATTTTCTTTACCTGTTCCCACTGCGCAAAACCGTTGTTGTACTTATGCACTAGGTCTTCGTACATCTTCACCACTTTCTCGTTTTTCACGAGGTCCTCGGTGGAACAATTGCAGTCCACTCCGTTGCGCTTGCACCAGTTCTTTAGGTCATCGAAGGCGGGAATCACAAGCGCGGAGGCAAATTTCTGCCCGTCGCCAACTACCATGCACTGCTCAACGAGCGGTGACTCTTTGATTTTGCTTTCTAGCACCTGCGGAGCAATATACTTGCCACCCGAGGTTTTGAACATTTCCTTTTTGCGGTCGGTGATTTTTAGAAACTTCCCTTCCACTATCTCGCCGATGTCGCCGGTATGGAACCAGCCTTCCTCGTCGAATTCCTTGGCGGTCATCTCGGGCTTGTTGTAGTAGCCTTTCATTACTGACTCCGACTTGGTGAGAATCTCGCCATCGGCTGCAATTTTCACCTCGGTGTTATCGATAATAGGACCAACGGTGCCAATCATGTTGTTTTCGGGCTCGTATCCACCCACGGCAATAACGGGCGAGGTTTCGGTTAAGCCGTAACCCTCCATCACTCGAATGCCGCCCGCCCAGAATACGCGGGCCAGCCGAGGCTGCAACGCTCCGCCACCGCTCACAATACAGCGTAAGTTGCCGCCCAAGGCTTCGCGCCATTTGCTGAAGATAAGCTTGTTGGCCAGGGCCAATTGAGTGTTGTACAGAATGCCGTTGTCTTTCTGGTTGTCGTACTTCAAGCCCAGGTCTAAGGCCCAGAAAAACAGGCTTTTCTTGATGCCGGTTTGTTCGTGGCCTTTCGCTACAATCTTGTCGTACACTTTTTCTAGGAGGCGAGGTACTGTCGTGAAGATTTCAGGCTTCACTTCTCGCAGGTTCTCGGCAATGGTTTCCATGCTCTCGGCATAGTAAATACTTACACCGTTGATAAGATAGATGTAGGTAACCATCCGCTCGAAAATGTGGCAAAGCGGTAAAAAGCTTAAGGCTTTATCGTTCTTCGTAACTGGCACGAAACGCTGGGCGTTGCGGCAATTGCTAAGGATGTTGTTGTGCGTCAGCATCACGCCTTTGGGTTGGCCCGTGGTGCCGCTGGTATAGATAAGCGTCAACAGGTCATCGGGCTGCACGGCGGCTTTTATCGGCTCCAGGTCGGCGGGGTTGCCTTGCTTGCCGAGTTCTAGCAACTCAGAGAAGTGGCGTGCTCCCTCGATTTTATCGAAAGTGAAAACGTTCTCAGCCGGAATATTCATTCCCTGGGTGGCTTCACGCACTTTTTCAAACAGCTTCTTATCTGACACGAAGACAGCTTTCACGCCTGCATCAGAGAAAATGTACTTGTAGTCCTCCACCGTAATGCTCGGGTACATGGGCACGCTGGTAGCTCCTAGCTGCGCAATGCCGAAGTCGGCAAACATCCATTCGGGGCGGTTCATCGAAATGATAGCCACCTTATCGTCTTTGGCCACTCCAAGGTGGCGAAGACCCAGGCTTACTAGATTCGCCTGCTCAACTACTGTATCGGTGCTGATGGGCGTGTACTCACCATTGATTTTGGCGGCAAAGCAGTTCGGTTTGTTGAACTGCTGTTGAAGTTGCGTTAGTACATCGAAGGTGCGACGAATGTCCATGAGGAAGGTGGGAGAGTATTAGGCAGAGAAGGTCAGGTTCCTAGATCAACCTACATAAAGCAGGTACACAGAACAACTGCCTTAAATAACCACTTTTTTTTGTTGTAAAGTTTAGCTTACAGCCTACTCCTACGTGCTACGTGTGGCGTATGGCAGCATTTGATGTAGCTTTGCCGTAGTCTGCACTGTCCGCGCCCGATGAATCTGGCCATCTTTTTCAACCCGCTCTCCGAAGAGCTAGTTTCTTTTGCTTCTTCCTCTAGTACACTAGCTAGCTGCGTTACGCCTTTTTTGGACGTATTCCCGGATTGGCGAACCGCCGACATGGCCCTTATCGGGTTGAATGAGTGGCGGGGCAGTGGCGTTGGGGCTCCTGCTCTGCACGGGGCCGATGAAGTCCGTCAGCGTTTCTACCAGTTGCAGAGAGGCACGGGCAGTATCCGGCTGGCCGATTTAGGCAACCTACGCCCCGGACTTACGCTAGACGACACCTACCAACGCCTGCGCGAAATTATTGCGGCCCTTTTGGAACACGGTACTGTACCTATTCTGCTGGGTGGCTCACATGACCTTGATTACGGACAGTTTCTGGCGTACGAGACGCTGGACCGGGCCATCAGCTTTGCTACCATTGATGCCCGCGTGGACATGGCGCAGGAAGCTGGTTCTCGTGCCGAAGACAGCCATCTGCGGCGCATGCTCATGCACGAGCCGAACTTCTTGTTTAGTTTCGCTCAATTAGCGCATCAGCAGTATTTAGTGTCGTCGGAGGTGTTGGCGGCGCTAGAGAAGATGCATTTTGAACGACTGCGCCTAGGCCAAATTCGCGACGACATCAGACAAGCCGAGCCGCTATTGCGGCACGCCGACTTTGTAAGTTTCGACATTGCTGCTATTCGCTGGAACGATGCCCCTGGCTATTATCCGGCCAACCCATTCGGGCTCACCAACGAGGAAGCAGCCAAGCTAGCCTGGTACGCGGGCACTAACGACCAGCTTACCTCTTTTGGCCTCTATGGCTACCGCCCCGACCATGATGTACACGGCCTAGCCGCGGCTACATTGGCTACCATGCTCTGGTACTTCGTGGAAGGCTACTATCACCGCTGCCCCGAACCCGACTTTCAAAGCAAGCGTTTTATTCGCTACGCGGTAGGCCTGCCAGATACCGATGAAACACCCGGCAAGCTCGTTTTCTACAAGTCCAAGCACACTGAGAAGTGGTGGCTGGAAGTGGAGAGCCTGGCCAATAGTAGTGTGAAGCGCATTATTCCGTGCAGCTATGAAGACTACATTCATGCTGCCCAAGGCGACATGCCCAACCGCTGGTTCTTGACCCAAGCTCTCCTAGGGTAAGCCATTGGGGTACGGCAGCTAGTTTTTAGTTGATGATGGAAAAGCCAAGTTCACCTCAGCAAGACGCTACCACCAGCGCCACACCGACGCCGATACGACCATCAGGCACCGAGCAGCTACCCATGTATAGCCGAGGTCAGCTAGCCCTTCGCAATGGGCAGGACCGCGACGAAATCTGGGTTGCCTACCACGGATTGATTTATGATGTTACCCGTTCCCGGCTCTGGAAGCGCGGCAACCATTATGAACACTGGGCTGGCCAAGACTTAACCACGGAACTGGACAAAGATGCTCCTCACAATGCCAACGTGTTCGATAAGTTCTCAGTTATTGGGCTGTTGAAATAGCTCGTGAGGCACTGCTGTTTCTGCGCTGCTGCCTTTATTTGCCTTCGTCTTTTCTTCCGCCCCTCCTTTCTACCAGGATATGTCCACTGAAAGCCCCTCCTACTTCAACCATCTCGAAACGCTTTCCACGCATGACCTGCTGGCGGGTATGAACAGCGTAGATCAGACCGTGCCTCAGGCCGTAGCAAAGGCGCTTCCCCAACTGGAAGCGTTGGTGGAGGCGACTGTAGCTCGGTTGAAAATGGGGGGCCGGCTATTCTATATTGGCGCGGGTACCAGCGGCCGACTCGGTATACTAGATGCCTCAGAGTGTCCTCCTACGTTTGGCGTGCCACACGGCGTAGTAATCGGGCTGATTGCAGGGGGTGATACCGCCATTCGGAAAGCAGTGGAAAACGCCGAGGACGATGCACAACAGGCCTGGCGAGACCTAGAGGCACACAATATCAGTGACCAGGATATTGTGGTGGGTATTGCGGCTTCGGGCCGTACGCCGTACGTCATTGGTGGCCTCGAGCAAGCCCGTAAACACGGCTTGGCTACGGGCTGCATTGTCTGCAATGCAGATTCGGCAGTGGCGGCAGCAGCGGAGTTTCCAGTTGAGGTTGTGACCGGACCCGAGTTTGTAACCGGCAGCACACGCCTCAAGGCTGGAACGGCGCAGAAGCTGGCACTCAACATGCTCACCACGGCCACGTTTATTCGGCTGGGCCGCGTGAAAGGCAACAAAATGGTTGACATGCAGCTCAGCAATGCCAAGCTGGTAGATCGGGGCGAGCGGATGCTGATGGATGAATTGGGCATTGAACAGGAAGCCGCGGCGGCGCTGCTACGTCAGCATGGCTCGGTGCGGGCAGCACTGGCAGCTCAGCACTAATATAGTGGCCTAGTCTACTTGCTGCGCTAGCAAAGGCGGGCATTTTGTGGCGCTGTCGGAAACCCTGAACGTTTGAGTGCAGTTACAGCAGCAAAGGCCTCCGATACGGCATAAGCTGCAGCTTACGCTACATTGTAACTACCATGCACACCATCGAACCACACTACGCTTGGATGGAGCAGTATTCTGCTTCTGAAGACCCCCGTTCCCCGCTGTTCGAGGCCGAAAACAGCCTTGATAGCTACGTTAACACGATTTACGGCTATTACATACATCCGCAGTGGGACAGTCTAGACTCAGACACGTTGTTTCTGAAAATCCTGTTCGTGGATTACGAATTGGGCATTGCCGTCATCGAGTTTATTGGCGAGTGGAACGATGCCATTGAAAATGACATCATGCACCTCAAGCGCAACATCATCGATGTGATGACGCATGAAGGCATCCGCAAATTCATCCTCGTAGGGGAAAATGTGTTCAACTTCCACGGCTCCGAGGATGATTATTATGAAGAGTGGTTCGAGGATGTGGAAGACGGCTGGATAGCGGCCGTCAATTTTCAGGAGCACGTAATCCGTGAAATGCGCCAGTACAACATCGATAACTACGTGAACTTCGGTGGTCAGCTCGATGAGTTGCCGTGGCGCACATATACCCCGCGCAAGCTGTTCGATGTAGTAGATGGCTTGCTGCAACGACGGTTGGGTTAACATCAGCCGTAACCCAGCTCCCATAAAAAAACAAAAAGGGCTCCCCATATCGGGGAGCCCTTTTTTGGTCAGAGACCAGCAGAAATTACTGGGCTGGAGCGGTAGCAGGAGCCGTAGTAGCAGGAGCGTCGGCAGCGTCAGCGCCGTCTTCCATTTTGTCGGCAGTAGCATCAGCAGAATCACGAACGGCATCAGCCTGCTCTTCCATAGCGTCAGCTTTGGCTTCGCCGGAAGCTTCTACGTTTTCAGCACCAGCTTCGGTAGCGTTTTCAGTCTTGCTGTCGCAAGAAGTGAAGGTGAATGAAGCAGCAGCCAGAGCGAGGAACAATACTTTTTTCATGGTAGGGGGTTGTTTGAAAATTGAAAGTCGATTTGAAGTGTCACTCAGCCATTTTCCCGAAGGCAACGACGAATTACAAGGCTTTATACACGAGCTTTCAATAGGTAACCCAACTGTAGAAAAATATTTCCTACAGCCTCTATTTCTTCCGGAAGATGATGCCAATGGGCACCCCCGTGAAGTCAAAATGCTCGCGCAAGCGGTTTTCGAGGTAGCGCACGTAGCTTTCTTTCACGTACTGCGGCAAGTTGCAGAAGAAGGCAAACACCGGGTTGTGCGTGGGCAACTGCGTGACGTACTTGATGCGCACCATTTTGCCTTTGGTGGCGGGTGGTGGATACTTCTCGATTTCCTTCAGCATCACTTCGTTGAGCTGCGAAGTCGGGATTTTACGCCGCTTGTTGTTGTACACGTCAATGGCCGTTTCAATGGCCTTGTGTACACGCTGCTTGGTGAGCACCGAAGTGAAAATGATGGGCGGATAGGCAATAGGCGCAATCTTCTCGTAGATCTTCTCCTGAAACTCCTTGGCCGTATTCGTTTCCTTGTTTTCAATCAAGTCCCACTTGTTCACTAGAATCACGATGCCCTTGCGGTTCTTGTCAGCCAAGCCGATGATGTTCACGTCTTGTGCCTCAATGCCACGCGTCGCATCCAGCATTACCACGCACACATCGGCTTCTTCCAGCGCCCGAATAGAACGTAGCACCGAATAGAATTCCACGTCTTCATGCACCTTGGTTTTACGACGCAAACCTGCGGTATCCACCAAGATGAATTCGTTGCCGAAAGCGTTGTAGCGTGCTTGAATAGAGTCACGGGTGGTGCCGGCAATATCTGTTACGATGCTGCGGTCGGTGCCGAGCAGCAGGTTCACGAAGCTGGATTTGCCCACGTTGGGGCGCCCTACTACCGCAATTTTCGGAACACCCAGGTCAGGGTCTTCTACCCCTTCTTCCTCGAAGTGGCTCACTACTGCGTCGAGCAGGTCGCCGGTACCGGAGCCGCTAGCCGAGGAAATGGGGAAGATTTCGCCGTCGCCAACGCCCAAGGCGTAAAACTCACCTGCTGAGTGAATACGGGCATTGGTGTCGGCCTTGTTGGCCACCACGTAGATCGGCTTTTTGCCTTGATAGCGCCGAAGTACGCTGGCAAATTCTTCGTCGAGGCCATGCACGCCGGCCATGGCGTCCACCATGAACAGCACCACATCAGCTTCGTCAATAGCCAGCTTTACTTGCTTGTTGATTTCACCTTCGAAAATATCGTCGGAGTTGTGCACGTACCCACCCGTATCAATCACGGTGTAGTACTTCCCGATCCATTCGCCGTAGCCGTAGTGCCGGTCGCGGGTTACGCCGCTTTCATCGTCCATAATGGCCTTACGCTGGCCGACGAGGCGGTTGAAGAGTGTGGATTTGCCCACGTTGGGGCGACCCACAATAGCAATTGTGTTTTTCATTGGGTCTGACTCCAGCCGCCGGCCCGACCATGTTCGGCAGTGCCCGGAGTAGTTAAGTTGAAGAAGGTCGGAAGTATTTTTAGGGTAGGGAGGTAGAAGGTGTGAGGGTAAGAGCTATCAACAAGTTGTTATTTCCTACCCTCACACCTTCTACCTCCCTACCCTACTATTGGTAGCCGAAGCGGCTTAGTGCCTTAGGGTCAGTGCGCCAGTTCTCGTCTACTTTGACATAGATTTCGAGAAACACTTTTTTCTGGAAAAACTTCTCCATTTCCTCACGAGCCCAGGTGCCAACCTTCTTTAAGGCGGCCCCTTTTTGCCCGATGATGATGCCTTTCTGGCTGGCTCGTTCTACATAGATGACGGAGCGCATCCGAATGATATCTTCGTCTTCCTTGAACTCTTCGATGCCTACTTCACAGCTATAGGGCACCTCTTTTTTATAGAGCTTGAAGATTTTCTCTCGAATCATCTCGGCCGCAAAAAACCGCTCGGGCTTGTCGGTTAGCTCGTCTTTGGGGTAGTACGGCGGATGTACCGGCAGATAACCAAGCACCAAGTCCAACAATTCCCCGGTACCAAATTTCTCGAGAGCCGAAATAGGAAGCACGCGGGCAGCATTGGGGAGTTGCTGCTGCCAATATTCTACCTTGGCTTCTACCTCGGCTTGGTCGGCTTGGTCAATCTTGTTGACGAGCAGCAGAATGGGCGTGTTTTCCATCTTGCGGAGCCGCTCTACTACTGGTTCTTCATCGTGCTTTTCGTAGATATCGGTTACGAACAGCACCACATCCGCATCTTCCAACGACGAATACACAAACGACATCATGGCGTTGTGCAGTTCGTATTTGGGCTGAATGATGCCCGGCGTGTCGGAGTACACCAGCTGGAAATCTTCGCCGTTGAGAATACCGAGGATGCGGTGGCGCGTGGTTTGAGCTTTGCTGGTAACTATGCTGAGCCGCTCGCCCATCAGGGCGTTCATGAGCGTGGACTTGCCCACATTCGGCTTGCCGATAATGCTCACAAAGCCAGCGCGGTGCGGATTAGGTTCGGTATTCACTTCAGTATCTGAAAATTGGCCTGCAAAGGTACAACTTTCCAGTGGTCAAGCCAGCGACCATTGAAACATTGCGTTGCAGTTGATTGTCGTAGGCTGTAGCGTGAAGCTTGGGTCAGACGTTTGGTTGTGCGACCTTTGCGGCGGCATTGCTGGCCAGCCAGCCCAAGCGTCACGCGCCAGCTTACGAATTCTCTTTTCTATATGCCTGCTCCCACCAAAGGCCGCATTGGCGTCCTACTCGTTAATCTCGGCACTCCCGATTCGCCCCAAACCAGCGACGTGCGCCGTTACCTCAACGAATTTCTTACCGATGGCCGCGTAGTAGACATGCCGGCGGCTATTCGTTATCCGCTCTTCCAAGGCTTGGTAGTGCCGCTACGCGCCCCAAAGTCAGCAAAGATTTATCAGCAGCTCTGGACCGAGCGGGGTTCTCCCCTGCTCTACCACGGCCTCGACTTGCAAAAACTGGTGCAAGAGCAGCTCGGCAACGACTACTTAGTGGCGTTCGGCATGCGCTACCAGAACCCTAGCATCGAGAAGGCACTAGCCGAACTGCGCGACGCAGCCGTAGAGCGAATCATTGTGCTGCCGCTGTTTCCGCAGTACGCCGCGGCCAGCACGGGCTCAGTGCAGGAAAAAGTGATGGACATCGTAAGCAAATGGTGGGTGGTGCCGAGCATCTCTTTTATTAGCACCTTCGCCAACGACCCTGGTTTTATTGCCACCATCGTGGAGCTAGGCAAACAGGAAATGGCCAAGCGCGAGTACGACCATATCGTGTTCAGCTACCACGGCATTCCGGAGCGACACGTGTTGAAAGGCAGCCAGAACGGCTATTGCAAGCTGGGCAACTGCTGCAACAGCTACAACAAAAACAACCGCTACTGCTACCGGGCCCAGTGCTACGAAACCTCCCGCCAAGTGGCAGCCGGCTTGGGCCTGACGCCTGACCAATACACGGTGTCGTTCCAGAGCCGCCTCCAAAGCCGCCTCCGCGACCCGTGGTTGCAGCCCTACACCGACGAAGCGCTTAAGCCATTCCCGGCCAAAGGCATCAAGAACGTGCTAGCCTTCAGCCCCGCTTTCGTAGCCGACTGCTTGGAAACCACCATCGAAGTGGGAGAAGAATTCAAGGAACTGTTCGAGGAAGCTGGCGGGGAGCACTGGCAGTTGGTACCATCCCTGAACACGCATCCTACCTGGGTTAAGGCAGTAGTAGACATGATCCATAGAAACTAGAGCCAGTAGTAGCCAGACAAAACAGCACACAACGAGGGCGCTCGATTATTGCTTGTCATTGAGATAAGCAATAATCGAGCGCCCTCGTTGTGTGCTGTCCTTGGGGTACTATTCTATTCTCCTTGCCGGTCACGCCGACGAAAACTGCCGAGCATTTTGGTGGGGCGGCGGTTTTGATAGAAGGTTTCTTCTGTGAAAGACGGCTGTTCATAAAAGCTGCCGGTACCGTGTTCTGGCAGAGGCAGTTTCAAGGCCCGAAGCATGGCCTCTTCATATTCGCGGGTTATGTGGAACTCGGCATAAGGCGGATAGTCCAGCACTGATTCCAATGTGAGGGACGGCACAAATACGTTATCAGCATCTTCATCTAGGGCAGCCACGCCAACGGGAATCAGGATGTGTCGCTCGTGCTTGTTGATTTGCAGGCTAGCATCCAGTTCCACATCGAGGTAGCGCACTTTGAGTGCTTCTTCTTCTACGATAAGCTCGGCTACGTCGCCAAACTTCTTGCCGTCGCCTCCCCGAACCGACCAGCCCCGAACGTCCGGGTTGCCATCGGCTACTTCAAACTCCGTTAGGTCGCGGAGGCGGCGCAGGTGCATACCTTGCGCGGAGGGAATAGGAGTTGGTTCCACTGGAAAACGGGTTGAGGCTTCACTTATTAGAGATACTGGCTGCCTGTTGGTTTGTCGGCCATTGTGTGCTGTTCTACGGCGTCGTTATAGGTGGCAGCCTATGGTGTAGGGTCACTCATCGTACGCACCACAGCGCTGGCACGGGTAAAAAATTCGCGCAACTGTTCTTGGTCAGTGGGAGTAGTGCTGCGGCCGGAAAGTTGATTGGCACGGTTCATTAATTCACCCACGGCTGGCTCCAACGTAGGAAACGCCTTCTGCTGCATGGCTTGTAGCAAGCCAGTTGCAGCCACAAAACCTGGCCGCAAGCTAGCCGTCGAATCATCGAGGCGGGCAGTGGCACTGGTTAGTACGTCACGTTTTTCGCTTACGGCTGCATCGCGCAGGTCATCTCGGTCGGCTAGGTCCGTAAGCACACTGCTTAGTACGCGTAAGCCGTTTCGAGCATAGTTTGGGCTAGCCGGGTCCCGCTGGGTTGCAGCATCTAGAGCATCAGGAGTTGCGGCCGAAGCGTCGGTGGCCATATTGGCTACGGCTTCGTTTGCTTCTGGGCGCGGGCCTGTTTCGGCACCAGTGGTGGTGTCAGGCGCAGAGGGCACCACCTCTTCTGAGGCGGCCGGTGCCCTGTCGGGCTGTGCTTGGTCTTTGCGGGTCAGGTACCAGATAAGCGCTCCAACCGCCACTAATACCAGCAGAATCAGCGGCCAAGGGCCAGGAGAAGACTTTTTGCGTTGAATATTGATGTCGGCCATACGTCGTTGTTCTTACACCACGCGCAGGTGTTAGGGCATGGGGCAGTGCCATCATACGCATTCCAGCAGAGTTGGTATGTTTACTTTTATTTAAACAGCTCTATATACTTGTGCCTATGCGGTATGATTCCTGGCTCGATGCGTTGCAAGCACAGGGGCTACTACCGCCTGAGCAAGCAGCCCACATTCGCAAAGACGAACGCACGCGCCCATTTTCCATTCACTACGAGGTAAGGGCTCTATTATACCTCGGTATCACCATGCTTGCGGGTGGCTTGGGCGTGCTGCTGTATCAGCACCTCGACGATATTGGGCACGGCGTTGTTATTACCACCATGCTGCTGCTTATGGCTGCCTGCTTCGGTTATGCGGCTCGGCACCGTACGCCGTTCAGTTGGGCAGAAGCACCGCGCCAGGGCTTCCTGCCCGACTATGTGCTCCTGCTGGGCTGCCTCCTTTTCCTGAGCCTAGAAGGATACGTGCAGTATCAATACAGACTGTTTGGTAGCCGGTACGGGTTGGCGGTTTTCCTGCCGGCTGTTCTTTTCTTCTGGCTGGCGTACCGCTTCGACCACCGAGGCGTGCTCACCATGGCCATTACTGCCTTGGCTTCCTGGGTTGGGGTGTCCGTCGCGCCACTCGCTGCCTTCACCGACTATCACCTGCGCAGCCTGAGCGGAGCAGCCATAAGCCTAGGATTATTGCTGACCGCTGTAGGGTTGGTGTCGGAATACAAAAAACTGAAGGCCCATTTCAGCTTCACGTATCTCTCGCTGGGTAGCAACTTGGTATTACTAGCTGCAACCGCTTCCCTGTTCGAGTTTTATCCGGTGCCCTTGCTTTCGCCTTTGGTTGCTGTGGTATTGGTGCTTGGCATGAGTGGTTTTCTGGTATGGTATGCCCGGCGCACCCACTCGTATCTTTTTTTGCTGATGGGGGCGCTCTATAGCTATATCGTAATCAGCTATCTGTACTTCAAGCTCATGGACGCCACCAACTCCGACACGACGGCTTTCATGGTTATGCTGTATTTCCTGCTATCAACTTTCGGCATAGTGCTGCTCTTCATCAACATCAAGAAAATCTTGCGCATCACTCATGAAGGGTAAAGCCTATAACCCCACGTGGGCGCATCATGAAGCGATACGCCAGGCCGCTACCCGCTGGCAACGGCGGGGCCTTCTGTCGGCACTTCAGCTTGCAGCCATACATGCCGCTCACCCCCTCGACTACTACCGGCCCAACATTTTCTTGCGCATCACCTTGTTTGTCTTCACGCTCATTGGAGCTATGGCAGGAGGTGGCATGTTGCTGTTGATGCTGTCTGGCTTTCTCGATGACAGCGACGCTGTTATTCCTTTTAGCATACTAGGGGCGGGAGCCACCCTCTTCGTGTTGGAAGCCGCAATCAGCGGTTCGCGCCTCTACCACTCGGGCATCGACAACGCATTGCTCTACATCACCCTCAGTTGGCTGGCCTTTCTAATAACGTACACTATCCTGGAAGCGGCACCGGTGCAGTACCAGCAGAGTCCGTCTCTTTTCAATCCGTACATAACCGTTACGCTGTTGCTGGTGCTGGCCCTGTTACTGGCTGCTACCATCCGCTACGCCGACCGGCTAGTAGCTACTGTGGCTTACCTCGCCTACCTTCTTTTGGTGGCTAGTGTGCTGTTGCAGGTACCCGCTGGCAGTGTGGCACTACCATTTGCCCTGATGCTGGCTTCCGTGGCGGCCTATGGTGGAGCCAAGAAGCTGACACTTAGATCCGACTATTTGTATTACAAGCCGTGTATTCAGCTAGTACAGGCGTTGTGTTTGGTTTCCTTTTATATGGGCGGCAACTATTATGCGGTGCGCGAAGGCAATGCGCTGCTCAGTGACGCTGTTGTGGCTGGCCAAGTACCATTTGCGTGGCTGTTCTATTTCTTCACGGCCACGCTACCTGTTATCTACATCGTGGTTGGCTTGCGCCGGCCTAACCGAATCTGGCTGCTGATTGGGCTGCTGGCGCTGGGCTTCTCGGTATTTACTTTTCGTTACTACCACTCTGTGTTACCACCTGAACTAGCCGCTACGCTGGCAGGTGCCGCACTTGTTGCCGCCATGATATGGGTAACGCGCTATTTGCGTGTGCCTCACCACGGCCTCACAACCGCTGCCGATGACGATGATGCTACCCGAAACCTCAACTTGGAGTCTCTTATAGTCGCTGAAACGGCCACGGTGCCTCAACCAGCGGCGGCCGGCTTTGAGTTTGGAGGGGGCAGCTCTGGGGGCGGAGGCGCCGATGGCAACTACTGATGCATTATCCTTCGCCTGTCAGCTATGAGACAATGGGCAGCGGAATAAAGTCGGCGGGGGTTGGGGTACTGATAGGGCGCTGGCCTTGCACCTTTGCTAAGATGGCTTCCAGCAATGGCCTCATCGAATGCAGGTGCCGCGTTTTAATCATGAAATTCCAAAGCGGCTCGAAGCGTTTCCAGCCCCCAGCGTACGCAAAATGCTTGAGTTGATGCTTCAGCGAATCGTGGGCTAGACTGGCCTTGGTGATGTTGGCCCAGGAAAAGAATTCGCGGTAGGCCCAATCGTAGCCAGCTTTGAGTTGAGTTGCCGTTAGGTGCGGGCCAGGCTGGTGCACCACGGTTCGGGTATCGTATTCGTTCCAGCGCCGATGCAACAGGCGGCCTTCTGCTTCTATGCGCTTGAAGTAATCAGTGCCCGGGTAAGGCGTGGCAATATGAAAGGTAGCGGTGGTAATGCCGTGGCGTACGGCCCATTCCACCGTACGCTGAAACACGTCCGGCCTGTCGTCGTCTAGCCCAAACACGAAGCTGCCGTTGATCATGATGCCTAGATCATGCAGCCGCGCGATGGCACGGGCATAGTCGCGCCCCAGGTTTTGGCGCTTATTGCTGGCGCGCAGGTTGGCCTTATTTAGCGTTTCAAACCCTACGAATAAGCTACGCAACCCCGCTGCCGCCGCTTTTTCCAGCAAGCCAGTATCACGTAGAATACTATCGACGGTGGCCGCTCCTTGAAATAGCCGGCCCATACCACGCATCCCCTCGAAGAGCGAAGCAGCAAACCGCTGGTGCCCCAACAAATGGTCGTCCAGAAAATAAAGATGACGGCCCGGCAGCCGGTCTATTTCAGCCAGCGCATCATCTACAGGCTGGGTGTAGAAGGTATTGCCGCCCTCGAAGAAGGCATCTTTATAGCAGAAGTCGCAATGGTGCGGGCAGCCTCTCGTGACAACTATAGAATTCGGAACCAAATACAGTTCACGCCGAATCAGGTCGCGGCGGATTGGTGGCGTTCCAACCAATGTCCGGCTGGAAGGCGCTACGTAGCGCGGCTTTGGCTGGCGCTGCTGCCAGTCGCGCAGAAACTGTGGGAACGTGTCTTCACCGGGCCCCAGAAATAAGCTATCTGCATGCGGCGCTGCCTCTTCCGGTAAGCTCGTGACGTGTAACCCACCCAAACAGACATAACACCCCCGGCTACGATACAGATCAGCTAGTGCGTAGGCTCGGTAGGCGTTTGTGATGTACACCTGAATTACCACCAGGTCTGGCGAGTCGTCGAGGTATAACGGTTCTACATGTTCGTCCTGCAACTCGGCTTCCCAATCAGGCGGCAGGAACGCCGCCAACGTAGCCAGACCGAGCGGCGGAAACAGGGAATACTTGATGGGCCGCCAATAAGGATTGGTAGCTTCTGTGAGAGCGGGCAATATGAATTTGACACGCATGACCGGCTGCTGTTTCGTGGGTACAGCCGAAAGTAAGAAGTTTTACTTTGTAATTCAAAGTACTTTTGAACAATAAACGTTAGACACTTCCACCTAGCAGGTGCGGTCAGCAGCTACACCCCTCTTCCAACAAAAAGCCCCCACTGCACATCGGCGTTGGGGGCTTCTTGTTGAAAAGGCTGAATCTAAGCGTAGGCTAACAGCTAGTTTGGCATTTCAGGCGCAGTTTAAGCAGGCACCTTCCGGTACATCTTTGCCAACTGCTCAACCGCGTAATCCACTTCATCGGCTGTGTTGTATTTGCTCATCGAGAAGCGGATAGCCCCCCGATTTGGGTCGCAGCCCAAGGCCGTCAGCACGTGCGACCCAGCGTTGGCTCCACTGGTACACGCCGAGCCCCCCGATACGGATACCCGATTGATATCTAAGTTGAAAAGCAACATCTCATTCAAGTCAGAAGGCGGTAAGCTCACGTTCAGCACGGTATACAGGCTTTGATCTGCTTCTGCCGAAGTACCGTTGAATTCTATACCATCAATTTCTTGACGCAGCTTGCTGATGAAACGGTCTTTCAACCCTTGAATATGTGCCTGATGTTCCGCCATGCCGCGGTAGGCAATTTCCAGCGCCTTGGCTAGGCCCACAATGCCATACACGTTTTCGGTGCCAGCGCGCTGGTTGCGCTCCTGCGAACCGCCATGAATCAAGGCATCAACCAGCAACCCCGAACGACGGTAGAGGAACCCAACCCCTTTCGGTCCGTGAAACTTATGCGCTGAGCCCACAAGGAAATGGTTTTTCAGCTTCTGCACATCGTGGCGGTAGTGGCCCATGGTCTGCACCGTGTCCGTGTGAAACACGGCGTCATGGCGCGCGCATATCTCCCCAATGGCCTCAATATCGTTGAGGTTACCGATTTCGTTGTTGGCGTGCATCAAACTCACAAACGTGCGAGGATTAGTAGCCAACAATTCCTCTAAATGCTTTAAGTCAAAGCGGCCTTGCTCGTCGTGACGGACGTAGCTCAACTGAATTTCGCCGTACTTCTCTAGCGCTTGCAATGTGTGAAGCACCGCATGGTGTTCCAGTGGTGAGGTAATGGCGTGTTTAAGGCCTAAGGCCCGTATGCTCCCAAAAGCAGCATAGTTGTCGGCCTCAGTGCCACCCGAGGTAAAGCTGATTTCAGCAGGCGCCGCATTGATGAGGTGCGCAATAGATTTCCGAGCATTCTCGATGGCGGCGCGCACCTGCCTCCCATGACCGTGGATGCTGCTCGGATTGCCGAAATGCTCGCGCATGAAGGGCAACATGGCATCAAGCACTTCAGGGTCCAGCGGTGTGGTAGCGGCGTTATCGAAATACACAGTCATGCGGTTCAACAGCTTAAAAATGGGCGGATACTTGCCACAAAAATAAAGGATTCCGGCGGGGTAGCCGGAATCCTTTCCAAGAGGCAACGCTTACTAGACTGCGTATTTGCTATTTGTGCACTACTGGGCAGCATTTATTGCCAATAGCTTCAGTGAAAGCGTTGTCGGCCTTACTGATTGATAATTTCTTTTATGTCGGCAATGATCTTGTTGGCCAGATGGTCGGCGGTAGCATTGGATTCCGACTCGGCATAGATGCGAATAATCGGCTCGGTATTCGACTTACGCAGATGCACCCACTCCTTGTCGAATTCGATTTTGACGCCGTCGATGGTGTTGACGGGTTGCTTGGCGTAGCGTTTCTCCATCAACTCCAACACCTTGCCGGTATTGATTTCGGGGGTTAGCTCGATCTTATTTTTCGAGATGTAATAGTTTGGGTACGTGGCTCGCAAACGCGTCATGGTTAGCCCCGTCTTGGCCAGGTGGCTTAAGAACAGCGCAATACCTACCAAAGAGTCGCGGCCGTAGTGTAGCTCCGGATAGATGATACCCCCGTTGCCTTCACCGCCAATGACGGCGTTGGTTTCCTTCATTTTGGTTACCACGTTCACCTCGCCCACCGCAGCAGCAGCATAGCTACCACCATGTTTTTCGGTTACGTCGCGCAGGGCCCGCGTGCTGCTGAGGTTGCTTACCGTGTTGCCTCCGCCATTCTGTTGCAATACGTAATCGGCCACTGCCACCAGCGTGTATTCTTCTCCGAACATGGTGCCGTCCTCGTTTACCAAGGCCAACCGGTCCACGTCTGGGTCTACCACGATACCTACGTCGAAAGAGCCTTTTTCCATCTTTTTGGCTATTTCTCGCAGATTTTCTGGCAACGGCTCAGGATTGTGCGCAAAATCTCCGGTGGGCTCACAGAATAGCTTTTCTACCGTTTCTACACCTAGTGCGGCCAGCAGCATCGGCACAGCAAAGCCTCCCGAGGAATTCACGGCATCTACTACCACCCGAAAATTCTTAGCCTTAATAGCCTCCGCATCTACTAGTGGTAGCTGCAGAATAGCATCAATGTGCTCCTGTAAAAACGTTTCGTCAATGCTATACTGCCCTAGCTTCATTACAGAAGCGAAGTTGAAATCTTCGGAGTCACCTAATGCCAGTACTTGCTGGCCATCGGCATCGGAAATAAACTCTCCAACACTGTTAAGCAATTTAAGCGCGTTCCACTGCTTTGGGTTGTGAGAAGCCGTCAGAATAATTCCGCCACCGGCTCTTTTAGCCGGCACGGCCATTTCCACAGTCGGAGTGGTGCTTAACCCCAAGTCGATTACATTGATACCAAGCCCTTGCAGCGTAGCGGCTACAAGCTTGCTCACCATCTCACCAGATATGCGGGCATCACGCCCAATCACAATCGTGTTGTTCTGTGTTTTGTCGAGTACCCACGTTCCAAAGGCAGCCGCGTATTTTACTACGTCCAAGGGCGTGAGACCTTCCCCCGCGGCCCCGCCAATAGTACCCCGAATACCCGAAATTGATTTGATGAGTGCCACAGGCTAAGTTTTTAAAATAGGTGCGCAAAAGTAGACAAACGCCCCTGCTTTCGCTATTGTGGAGCAGTTAAAGCACCTTAAAAGGGGCAGTAAGCACAACATTAAACGGTATTTTACTGAACTGGATGGCATCTGCAGTGCGCTTCAGCGTTGTATCTTTGGCTACATGGACTACAACTCGCCTGACCGCCGCCCAGCCCAGTTAGCCGCTTTCGGCCGCTTACTCGACGTGCTGGAGCGCCTACGCGCCGAATGCCCCTGGGACAAAAAGCAAACCTTGGAAAGTTTGCGTCATCTCACCATTGAAGAGACGTACGAGCTAAGTGATGCCATCATCCGCAACGACCTCCCCGACCTAAAAAAGGAGATTGGCGATGTCTTTTTGCATTTGATTTTTTACGCCAAAATAGCGTCTGAAACCGGCCATTTTGATGTAGCCGATGTGTTAAACGCGCAATGCGACAAGCTGATTTTTCGCCATCCCCACATCTACGGCGAGGTCAGAGCAGATACGGAAGACGACGTAAAGCGGAATTGGGAGCAGTTAAAACTGAAAGAAAAAGGCAACACGTCCGTACTTGGCGGCGTACCTACCTCGCTGCCTGCGCTCGTGAAAGCGATGCGCATTCAGGAAAAAGCCCGCGGAGCGGGCTTCGATTGGGAAAAACCCGACCAAGTATGGGACAAGGTACAGGAAGAGTTAGGAGAGTTTGAAGCTGAATTTGCTCACGCCGACCCAGCTTCCATCAATCAGGAGCGGGCAGCCGCTGAATTTGGTGACTTACTATTTTCGCTCATCAACTTTGCTCGCCACGCTGGTATCAATCCAGAAGAAGCGCTCGAACGCACTAACAGAAAATTTATTAACAGGTTTCAATACCTTGAGAAAGAGGCCGCTCGGGATGGGCACCAGTTACAGGATTTAACTCTTGCTCAAATGGATGTATATTGGGAACAGGCAAAAAAATATAACTTCGCTTCTACTTCGTCCATAGATAAAAACTAGCTTTTTTCAAGTCTCCATTTGCTTTAGAGCGTTTAAACCCCGGTTTCATTTGGCGACAGTCAGGTTTTTACTTAGGTTTGCCAAGGATCAACTGACTCTCGGACTGGCTTCGGATACCAATTACCTCACGTTTCTACTCTCTCCAACAACTCGAGTAGGTGAACGAAACGCCATCCGTCATAAAGTGTTTCTACCGTTTATTCACCCATTTCAACACCAATTTACCTTTCACCACCAACTCCCTTAAATTTCTGGACCAATGGAACAAAAGAATGCCACAAACAAAAACGTGCGGCCTACCGCTCCTACTGCCGCACAAGGTGAGGCAAAAGGTGGCTCCGCATTTGCTGCTATCGTCATTCCGCTGGCATTCGTTGTTGCCATCCTCATTTACATCTTTGTATTGGGCAACGCAGGCAACTTCGTAGGTGGTAACAATGCCAACGCAGCACTACCAGGCAACTACCTCGGCATCGTTTACAAAGGAGGCGTTATCGTACCTGTACTGATGTCGCTCTTCCTGATGGTATTGATCTTCTCGATCGAGCGTTTGTTGACCATCGGTAAAGCCAAAGGCAGCAAGAGCATTGAAAGCTTCGTACGTACCATCCGTCAGAAGCTAAACGTAAACGACATCACGGGTGCTATTGCCGCCTGCGACCAGCAGAAAGGTTCGGTAGCTAACGTAGTAAAGTCAGGCCTGCTGAAGTATCAGGAAATGGCTCGTGAGCGTGGTTTGGACAAAGACCAGAAGATCTTGGCTATCCAGAAGGAAATCGAAGAGTCTACGGCTCTGGAATTGCCTATGCTAGAAAAGAACTTGGTTATCATCTCTACCATTGCTTCGGTTTCGACGCTGGTAGGTCTGCTCGGTACTGTATTCGGTATGATCAAGGCCTTCTCGGCACTTGCCCAGGCTGGTAGCCCTGACGCCGTAGCACTTGCTGAAGGTATCTCGGAAGCGTTGATCAACACGGCTATCGGTATCGCCGGTTCAGCTCTGGCTATCATCGCTTACAACTTCTTCACCAGCAAAATTGACGAGCTGACTTACAGCATCGACGAAGCTGGCTTCAGCATTATTCAGACCTTCGCCTCGCAGCACGGCGAAAAGGAAACTTACACGGCCTAGTTTGCGGTTCACGCAATAAGAAGCTACGAGTTTCGTTTTCTGAATATTCTTAACTACCCAGCACATGCCTAAAGTAAAGCCCCATAGAACAAATCCTTCGCTGGACATGACTCCAATGGTGGATTTGGCCTTCTTGCTGGTGACGTTTTTCATGCTCACCACCAAGTTTGCTGCCGAGGAAGTTGTGGTAGTTGATACCCCATCTTCTACCTCGGACATCAAACTGCCGGAAAGCAACATTATTCGTTTGCTGGTTGACAAAGACAAACGTGTTTTCTTCGGTTTTGAGAGTGATAAAGCCAAGGGCTTGTTGCTAGACAAAATCGCTGCTAAATACAGCCTCTCTTTCGATGCCAAGCAGAAGAAGAATTTCGGCAACCTGAACTCTTTTGGTGTACCAGTGCAGCAGCTTGGCTCTTTGCTAAGCATGAGCACCGAGCAGCGCAAAAAGGTTACTCAGGGCGGCATTCCAATCGATTCGCTCAACAACCAGCTCATCGATTGGGTAATGGAAGCACGGAAGGCCAACCAGGAAGCCATTGCTAAGCCAACGTTCATCGCCATCAAAGGCGACAACAACGCTGATGTAGCGACGGTGAAAAAGGTCATCCAGATTCTACAGGATAAGAACATCAACCGTTTCAACCTTATCACTGACTTGGAGAACAAGCCGGTGGTGTCACGTTAATCCCAGCTAAGCCATGGCAGAAATACAACAGTCCAGCGGGGGCGACAAAGGCGGGAAGAAGCGGGCCAAAAAGATGTCGACTCGTATCGACATGACCCCCATGGTGGACTTGGCCTTTTTGCTTCTTACCTTCTTCATCCTGACGGCTTCGTTCAACAAGCCGAACGTGATGCAGTTAACAATGCCCGTGAAGGAAAAGAACCCCGAAGAACAAACCGTTCTGAAGGCCTCCGACGCCTTTACGATTTTGATGAGTGAGAACGACAAGCTTTACTATTATGAAGGCCTCCTCGATAAGGATGTGAAGCCTGAATTAAAGCTTTCCAATTACTCAGCAGATGGCATTCGGAAAGTATTGTTGGCTCGGCAGCGTCAGAACCCTAAAACGGTAATTCTGATCAAGCCAGACGACAAGTCCAACTACAAGAACATGGTGGACATCTTGGACGAGATGAACATTACCAACCAGACTAAATATGCGCTGGTGGACGTGTCGAAAGCAGACGAAGAATTAATTAAAAGTTCTGGGCTATGATGGATAACACCCAAATAGCGCGGGCGAGCCTCAACGACATCGTTTTCGAGGGCCGTAACAAGGCCTACGGAGCGTACGTACTGCGGCGCTTGTACTCCAAGCACGTCACGCGCGCCCTTCTCATCGCCGTTGCCGTTTTCGCACTGTTAGTGAGCTTCCCGCTGATTGCGCGGTTGTTCAAAGACGAGACAGTGGTGGAAGACGACAAGATGCTGAAGGAAAACGTCCTGATGGATGCCCCTCCATTGGACCAAACGAAACCACCGCCACCGCCGCCGCCACCGGAGGCGCCACCACCGCCACCACCGAAACTCTCCACTATCAAATTCACTCCTCCTGTCGTTAAGAAAGACGAAGAAGTGAAAAAGGTAGAAGAGATTCCAGATCAGAAGGAACTGGAAGACAAAGTGGTTTCGACGGTTACCGTGAAAGGCAATACCGATAACCCTATTGACCTGAACGGTCTAGCAGGAGAAGGTAACGCCGTGGTAGAGGAAGTAGTAGAGCAGAAAGTTTATCAGTACGTGGAGCAAATGCCCGTGTTCCCTGGTGGACAAGATGCTTTGCTTGCTGCTATCCAGAAAGGTGCTACTTACCCAGCACTTGCTCTCCGCAATCAGATTGAAGGCAAAGTCTTCATTTCGTTTGTAGTAGGTCCGGATGGCTCCGTAACAGACGTAAAGGTGCAAAAAGGCATTGGCGGAGGTTGCGACGAATCTGCAGTTGCTTCAGTGAAAAAGCTTCCTAAGTTTTCTCCTGGTAAGCAGAACGGACGTGCTGTAAGTGTATCCTACACTGTACCGGTAACTTTCGCTATCAAGTAAGTACATCATGATACCAGGCTAATCTGGTTATCTACAAGAACCGCTCTCAGCCTCGGCTGTGAGCGGTTTTTTGTTTTACTGTCCCATCGTACACTCTTTTTCTTTTTCTTCTCTATACACTAATAAATATTTAGCTGCTTGCATACTACATATAACAAGCATGGCGTTAGATATGTGAAAGCCAGGCGGTAGCATACAGGACAAGAGCAGAGAGCCGGGTTTGGGTAACATAGTGGAGTTCCATTTCACCTTAACCTATATATCTTCTCATGAACACGCTCGACCTACGCACCGCCAGCCTCGATGAAATGGTTTTCGAGGGCCGAAACAAAATGTACGGAGCCTATGTGCTTCGTCGACTTTATCAGCGCCACCTAGCCAGAGCACTGGCTATTGCTGTGTCATTGACTCTGCTACTAGTATCTTCTCCGCTGGTGAAAGCCTGGCTTTTTCCAACACTGATAGAGGCTGCTCCTATTATTCCTGAACTCCCTTCCATAGACTTAATCCGTCCTCCCCTGTTGGCTGACCCAAAACCTGCAGGCAGTCAGGTTCAGCCTGCTCATGCCGTAGTGCGTCCGCCCGCTGAAATAGCTCCCAGAGTGGTTCCTGACAATCAAGCTAAACCGGATGTTTTGCCTGATAAGCCAACAGTAACAGAAGCTGTGGTAGCTGAAGTGGATAGTCCTCCCGGAGTAATTGGCTCATCAACTGGAAAAGTTGGGGATGCTGGCACAGGAGTCGGTAAATCCGATAGTGGAACAGCAAAGGCGCCTGCTGCTCCAGCTCCTTTTATCACGGCTGAAGTAATGCCAGAGTTTATGGGTGGTCAGGAAGCGTTGCAGCGCTACATGCAAAAAAACTTACATTATCCTCCTCTCGCCCTACGCAACAACGTCGCTGGCCGCGTGTATATATCCTTCACTGTGCAAGCCGACGGTTCTATTGCGGATGTGCAGGTGCTTAAAGGTCTCGGATATGGCACCGATGAAGAAGCAGCACGTGTAGTGAAGAACATGCCCCTCTGGAGCCCAGGCAAGCAAAACAAGCACTCCGTTGCGGTGCGTTACACCATGCCTATTACATTTCGCTACGAGTAGTAACTATCTCTAACACATTAGTTGGCAAACCATTAAGATTAACTTGCACTAAAAGAAGGCTGAAAATTTCTCGATTCCACTGGAATTGGAAGATTTTCAGCCTTTCTTGTAGCAATAACCTAGCCTTGGGTTCGTTTGGCGAACCTGAAGCTAGGAATTGCGTGTTATAGGCGGTACAAAACTTTTCTTGCGGCTGCTTTTACTCTTATGACAAATCGTCCCACAACTGAAGAACGGCTGATGTCGCGAACAGGCTCTAAGAGCTTCGTACGCTACTTTTTGCTGTTCATGACGCTCACCTACATTGGGTTGGGGATCTACCTTTGGCTGGCCCCTCCCCCTGCCTTGAACCTTTCGCTGATGAACCGCCGAATTCTAGGTGGTATATTCGTATTTTACGGAATTATTAGATTTGTCCGTACTTACCAGCAGCATTTCCGTGATTCCGCTTCTAGCCATGAATAGATTACTTGCCCACCTGCGCTCTTTTTCTTTTAAACTGGCTTTGACAGGCACGTTTCTGACTGTGGCTGCTTGCAACCGGAACCCCGATGCAAACACAGGCCCTGATGATGATACTTCCACTAGTGGCCGAATCAATATCAGCGTCGACGAGACATTTGAGCCAATATTGAAGTCTCACATCGACACTTTCCAGCAATTATATATCTACGCTCACGTTACGGCGGCTTATAAGCCCGAAGATGACGTAGCCAAAGATATATTGACCAACAAAGTTCGGGCGGTAGTGCTGTCTCGCCAGTTGAATGCGAACGAGAAGGCACAGTTGGAAAAGCAGATGCTTATCCCACGCACCACACACATTGCTACTGATGGGTTGGCCATTATTTTGCACCCATCCAATCCTGACTCGCTTTTGACAACTGCGCAGCTAAGCGCTATTTTCTCGGGCCAGAAAGCTGACTGGAAGCAGATCAGTGGAAAAGGTCAATCCAGAGACATTGACGTTGTTTTTGATGCCAATAGATCTAGCACTACGCGCTACGTACAAGACTCTATTACGCGAGGTGCGGCCTTGTCTAAACGGGTCTTTGCTGCTAAATCGAACCCAGCGCTACTAGATTACGTTGCTACTCATCCGAACGCTATTGGTATAATTGGAGCCAATTGGATCAGCGACCGAGATGATGCGGCAGTACAGCGGTTTTTGAAGCGTGTACGCATAGCCAGTATCAGCGCCGACGCCAATCCGAAATCAGTTGACGATTACTATCAGCCATTTCAAGCATACTTAGCCCTAAAGAAGTATCCTTTGCGGCGCGAGCTCTACATCATAAGTCGCGAAGGTCGCGCTGGCCTTGGCACCGGTTTTGCATCTTTCGTAGCAGGTACCAAAGGACAACTCATCGTCTTGAAATCAGGATTGATGCCAGCCACCGGACAGACTCGAATCGTGAATACCTCGAAGAAGTAAGTTCGACTCTTTTTAACACACCTCTTTTCCACCAAACCTTTTACCCATGAACTTCAAGCCCTGGAATATCTCGTTCCTCGTTGCCTTGTCAGTTTCCGGCACTGCCGCTTACGCTCAGACTCCTCAGAAAGCCATTGAACTTGAGCGTTACAGCGAAGCCCGGTCTGCCCTGCTCAAGCAAGGTCAGTCTCCTGAGGCCTCGTTTGAATTAGGCCGCCTGTATCAGATGCGTGATATGCCTGATTCGGCTGCCTTTTATTTCAGCCGGGTTCCTCAGGATCCTAAGAACCCCATGACCATGGTAGCTGCTGGTCGCGCTGCTTTAGCTAAAGGCAACGCTGCCGAAGCTCAGGCTCAGTTCGACAAGGCAGTGAAAGCTAGCAAAGGCAAAGACGTCAAAGTCTTCACCATGATTGCGCAAGCATATGGTGAGTCTGATATCAAAGCAGACAATGCAAAAGCACTAGCATACGTACAAGCCGCCGAGAAAATCAGCAAAGGCAAAGACGATCCAGCACTGATGATTGCTCGCGGCGACATCTATGCCCAATCAGAGCAAGGTGGTGGCGAGGCGATGAACAGCTATGAGCGGGCTCTGCTAGCAGACCCCAACAGCGCGCTGGCAAACTACCGTAAAGGAGAGCTGAACGTACGTGCTCGTAACTACAACGATGCCCGTACTTCGTTCGAGAAAGCCATTGCCATAGATCCAAACTACGCCCCTGCATACAATGCTTTGGCTGAAACCTATTTCTATGCTGGTAAGTACGACGACGCACTGGCCACTTTCCAGAAGTACCAGGGAGTAGCTGAAAAGTCGCCTGGCACTGATGCTAAGTACGCTTCGTTCCTATTCCTGACGAAGAAGTATCCTGAAGCTCTTGTGGAAGTGGATAAAGTTCTGGCCCGCAATCCGCAGGACGTAACCATGAACCGTCTGAAGGCATACTCGCTGTTTGAAACCGGTAAGAATGCCGAGGCTCTCACCTCTATGGAAGCGTACATGAAGTTGGTACCAGCTGAAAAGCTGATTACCGAAGACTATGTGTACTACGGCAAAATGCTGTCGAAAGCAGGTCGTGCAGAAGAAGGCACTGCTACCATTCAGAAGGCTATAGCCAAGGATCCGAAGAAAGCTGCTGAACTGCAGAACGAGCTTGCTCAGGCGTATATGCTGCAGAAAAACTACCCAGCTGCCATTGCTGCTTACAAAGCCAAGATGAAAGCTGATGAGAAGCCAGAACTCACCGACCAGATTCGCTTGGCAGTGGCTTACGGCGGAAACAAGCAGTACACGCAAGCAGACAGCCTGTACAATGCAGTGCTTGTAGCTCGGCCTACTTACGTACCAGGTTACTTGATGCGTGCAAAAGCTAACTACGCACTGGATCCAGACTCCAAGCAGGGCCTCGCTAAGCCTCACTACGAGAAGTTCATCGAACTTGCTAAGGCTGATCCAGCAAAGTACAAGGATGGTTTGGTAGAAGCCAATGAGTACTTAGGCTACTACTACTATGCTAAAGGTGAAAAAACCACTGCTGCTCCTTACTACGAGCAAGTGTTGTCTCTTGACCCAGGCAATGCCAATGCGCAGAAGGTTATTGCTTCGATGAAAGCCCCAGCAAAGGCCACTTCTAAAGCAGCACCGAAGAAGTAATTCTCTTTTCAATAAGAGCAAAAAAAGACCCCTAGCAACTGTTAGGGGTCTTTTTTTGCTCTTTACTAAAGAAGCATTTGCGCTACCTATAGCTTACTCCTGCGCGTATACTTCCCAGTGCGCTAACACCGAAGCAAAGTCGGTTGGTAGTTCCACCTCGAATTGCATCTGAGCACCCGTAACAGGGTGCACAAATCCCAGGGACTTTGCGTGCAAAGCCTGTCGAGGCATCAGCTCAAAGGCTTTCTCTACAAATGCCTTGTATGCACCTGTTCGTTGGCCGTACAACACTTTGTTGCCGCCGTAGGTAGCATCAGAAAACAGCGGGTGTCCTATGTGCTTCATATGCACCCGAATTTGGTGCGTGCGCCCTGTTTCCAGGTTACACTGCACCAACGCTACGGTACCGAACGTTCGTAGCACCTTGTAGTGCGTGACAGCGGATTTACCTTGGTCACCATCGGGGTACACGGCTTGTACCTTGCGGTCTTTGATGCTTCGGCCAATATTGCCACGAATGGTACCCTGTGCTTCTTTGGGCACTCCCCACACCAAAGCCAGATATGTCCGCTCGATGGTGTGGTGAAAGAACTGCTGCGACAAGTGTGTCATAGCAAATTCTGTCTTGCCAATAACCAACAAGCCTGACGTGTCTTTGTCGATGCGGTGAATAAGTCCTGGGCGTATCTCACCGTTGCGGCCTGTAGGGAGATTATTGAGATGATGGGTTAGCCCGTTTACTAGCGTACCATGCCAGTTGCCATACGCTGGGTGCACTACCATACCAGCAGGCTTGTTCACCATCAACAAGGCCTCATCCTCATATCGGATGTCGAGGTCCATCGGTTCAGGCAATACCCGATAATCAATGGGTGGTTCAGGCAGGGTAATAGTAATTACGTCGCCAGGCTTGATACGGTAGCTGGACTTGACGGGCCGGTCATTCACCTGCACCGCTTCTGCCAGAATAGCATTTTGAATCTTGGTGCGCGAGGTATGAGGCAGTTGGCGCAGCAAATATTTGTCGAGCCGCAATAAGTCTTGTTTACGGCTTACTGAAATGCGGTGATGCTCATACAGCTCATCACCAGCCTCCGCCTCGTCTTCTTCTAGGGGTACTGCTGGTAATAGCTCTTCGTCGGAGGGATCAAGCTGGGTCATATACAAAGAGAAGAAGCCCTTAAACAAGAAAGCCGGGACTATACGTCCCGGCTTGTCTGGCCAAATGAACAGGCAAATTAAGCCTTACTTTTTGGTTTTCACTTTAGTCTTACTCGCAGCAGTGTTTGACACAGGAGTTGCAGCCGGAGCACTCACCTTGGGTGCAGCAGCGGCAGCGTTGGCGCCAGGCGTTACGCCCATCTTTTTCAACACCAAGTCTGATATGTCGCCTTCTTTAGGGCCGTGCAACAGTACGGGGCTTGCTCCATCGGAGTTCAGCACGTAGGTGTAACCATTCTCGTTGGCTACAGCATCAATCGTTTTTTGCAGTTTGTCTAGAGCCGGTTTCAGCAAAGTCTGCTGCTTCTGCTGAAGGTTCTGATCAGCAGAACGCTGAAACTCTTGGATGGACTGCTGCATAGTAGTGAGTTCCTTTTCTTTATCGGCTTTCACTACGTCAGTCATTGTAGCAGCGCCTTTCTGGTATGCTTCGGCTTTGCCCTGATAGTCGGCGTACTTGCTTTTCAGCTGGTTTTCAAGTTGCGTGCTGTATGCTTTCAAGTCAGCCTCTATCTGCCGGCTCTCAGGCATTTGGCTAAGCACGTACTCCACACTGGTGTATCCGATTTTTAATGGACCGCTGGCAACAGCAGGTGCAGCAGCACCCGCAGTGGTAGGAGCCTGCGCTAGCGCAACTGTGGCCGACGTGAAAGAAAGGGCGGCCGCAGCCAATGCAACGCGGAACATGTTCATGATAGTCATTAAAAGAGAAACGGCTGAGAAGGTTGATGTTGCAAAGTTAGTTTTTTCGGCTTGCCGGACGGGTAGCTGGCTGCCGAGTAGGACGAGTAGCAGGTGTAGCGCTTTCTTTGGCTTCGTCAGCCTGCGGTTCGTCGCCGGCCGGTGTCTTTGGTACAGATACAGTTTTAACGCTGCCTTTCTGTGCTGTTTGGTTTTTGTCTTCAGAAGCTAAACCCAATTCTTCCAATACAAATTCCGTGTAGTCATGCACAGGGTTGGTGTACAGCATAGTCAGGTCACCCGATTTGTCGAACATGATGGCTAACTGCTTTTTCTTAGCCACCTTTTCAATGCCTTCAAAAACGCGGTCCTGTACCGGTTTAGTCAACTCCTGACGCTTTTTGAACAGCTGACCTTCGTAGCCGAAAATTTTGTTCTGGTAAGCCTTAACATCCTGCTCTTTTTTCAGGATTTCATCCTGACGCTTCTTCTTCATCGGCTCGGTCAATAGAACCTCCTCCGCTTGATAGGTACGATACAACTTATCCAAGTCCTTCTTCTGGCTCTCAATATCTTTTTGCCAGTTCTGCGACAAGTTGTTCAGTTCGGTTTGAGCCTGCGCATACTCCGGCATCTTGCTCATGATGTACTCGGAGTCGACGTAGCCAAACTTCTGCGCTGCAAGTGGATTGCTTGCAGCTAAAAGCACCAGCAGAGCAGCTAGGGCGGAAAACATTTTTTTCATAGCAGCAGTGTGATAGTCCGGCCCTCGCTTGCCGCTATTAGCGGATTTGCTGACCGATGATGAAGTGGAATTGGTTACGGTCTTGAGCAGTCTGGTTAGTGCTTGTGCGCGGAACAGCGTCAAATGCACGGCCGTAATCAAACCCTAGCAAACCGAATGCCGACATAAAAATCCGGGCTCCTACCCCAACCGAACGGTACAGTTTATAGGGATTATAATCGGTGTAGCTATTGAATGCATTGCCGGCCTCTGCGAAACTAAGAACATAAACCGTCGCGGCTGGGTTCAGCGACACCGGATAACGCAGCTCCATTACATACTTATTATAAACTGCGCCGCCGTTCTGATTTTGCTGGGCTGTAGGTATAGCGTTTGCATCGTTCGGATCAGCATAGCCGCGCAAGCCTACGTATTCGGTACCTACCGCAAAGTTTTGGCTGCCACCAGCGGCCAAACCTGAGCCTCCTAGCTTGAAACGCTCGAACGGTCCTATCTGACGGCTACTATTATAAGTACCGATGAAACCGAAGTGAGCCCGAGTGTTCAGCACCAACTTACCTGCGATTGGGGTAAACCACGAGGCATCAAACATCCACTTGTGGAACTCGACCCACTCATTGCTATTGGGGTGCGCGCCTTTGATAGCCGAGTAAGGTGGAGTGAGGTTTACGCTCAACGCCAACGAGGAACCACGCCGCGTGTAAGTTGGATTGTCAATGCTATTGCGCGACAGTGTGGTGTTCAGCGTGATGTTCGTGGCAATACCGTTCTGGAAATTCTCGAACAACTGATAGTTCTGCGTCTCATACTGCGTTACAGCCAATGAGTTACTCAGCGTGAAGTAGTCATCTGGCCAACGCAACCGACGGCCTAAGCTCAGAGAAGCGGTATTGCTTTTGATAAAGCTTCCGTTCTCTACATCAAACGTGCTGCCGTAGGTCAACCGGTTGATGCTGCGGTTCAAGCTAAACGATAGAGAATTGGGCTTACGGCCGCCCAACCAAGGCTCAGTGAACGAAAAGGAATACGCCTGGTACTGTAATCCGTTAGCCTGCACGTTCAAAGCAATTCGCTGTCCGTCGCCAGCTGGTACGGGGGTCCAGTTGCGGAAATCCTTGGCCTTGCGCAGAGAAAAGTTATTGAATACCAGACCTACTGTACCAATAAAGCCCGCATATCCGCCCCATCCACCCGAAAGCGTAATTTGGTCGGAAGGCTTTTCCACTACTGTGTAGTTGATGTCCACCGTACCGTCTGCTTGGTTAGGCACGGGGTTGATACCCACTTTCTCAGGGTCAAAGTAGCCCAAAGTGGATATTTCACGCTGTGAACGAATCAGCAGTTCGCGGTTAAACTTGTCACCGGGTAGCGTGCGCAACTCTCGTCGCAACACATGGTCGGTGGTCTTCGTGTTGCCGGAAATATTAACCTCCTTGATGCGCGCCTGGACCCCTTCAGTGATGCGCATCTCAATATCAATTGAGTCGCCTTCCACTTTAGTTTCCACTGGGTCGATAGAGAAAAACAGATATCCATCGTTCATGTAGAGCGAGGTGATATCCTGACCCGTAGGGTTGTAATTCAGGCGCTTGTCCAACGTTTCTTTGCTGTACACGCTGCCTTCTTTGATTCCAAGCACTGAAGCTAGTGTCTTGTCGTCATACAAGTAATTACCAGCCCAACTGATGTTTCGGAAGTAATACTTTGGGCCTTCATCCACACGCACGCGCAGTTCCAGAGCCTCTCCATTCCGAATAAGCGTGTCCGATACTACTACCGCATCACGGTAGCCTTGCGCGTTATAGAAATCAACAAGCTTCTGCTTGTCTTCCTCGAACTCCACCCGTTGGAATTTACCGGAATTCAGAATTTTAGGGAATTTCTTTTCTTTCGTTTTCTTGAACTTGCCTTTCAGCTTGCTGTCCTTGAATGCCTCATTGCCTTCGAAGGCAATTTCTCGAATCTTGCTCTTGCCTCCCTTGTCAACGTTTATCTTCAGCACTACGCTGTTCGATAAGCTGGAATCAGGCACCTGCACGATGTTCACCTTGGCATCCAAGAAGCCTTTGTTGGTGTAGAACTTACGCACTTGTGTTCTGGTGTTACTCAGCAACGCATCCGTCACAACTTTGCCCCGAATCAGCTTGATCTTGTTCTTTAGATCGTCAGCTTGGCTTTTGCCAATGCCCGAGAATTCGAACTTTGATAAGCGAGGACGCTCCTTGAGGTTGAAGTCCAGAAAAATACGATTGCCATCTATTCGGGTAACCGAAACACTTACGTCACCAAGAATACCTTGCTCCCAAACTTTACGGATTGCTTTGCCTATTTCCTCGCCCGGCAAAGAAATAGGGTCACCCACACGCAACCCAGTCAGCCCAATAAGAGTATTGGAGTCTAGATAGCGTGCACCGCTAATTGTAATACCGCCCAACTCGTAGCGCTTTGGCTCGTCGCCCTTTGCTGCAGGAGCCGTTGCTTGAGCAAAGCCAACAAGTGGCATTGCCACACCCAGCGTGAGTACTATGGCCACTCGGCCCAGCGTGTGCAAGAATAAATTCATTACGTTATTCGAAACCTTACGAAACAGTTAGCTGCTCACTTGTCTTCCCAAATCGCCGTTCCCGGCGTTGATACGCCCGTACAGCCTCCTCAAAATGAGTTCGGCGGAAGTCAGGCCACAGTAAATCAGTGATGTACAGTTCAGTGTACGCAAGCTGCCAAAGCAGAAAGTTACTTATCCGCTGCTCACCACTAGTACGGATTAATAGTTCAGGATCAGGCATGCCTGCCGTTGCCAAATAACCCGCAATCGTGTTTTCCTGCACATCTTCGGCGCGTAGCTGTCCAGAGGCTACATCGGCAGCCAGCTTACGAGCCGCTTGCGTTAGATCCCAACGCCCGCTATAGCTAAGTGCTAGAACCAACGTCATCCGTGAACCCGCCTTGGTTAATTCCATGGCCTCTGCCAACTCACGTTGGCAAGAAGCCGGCAAGCTCTCAGTCTGACCGATGGCTTGTAAACGAATACTATTCTTTAATAGTGTAGGCGTTTCCTTCCGAATGGTGTGAACCAGCAACTGCATCAAGGCCGTAACCTCATGCGCTGGCCTCGACCAGTTTTCAGTGGAAAAAGCGTACAACGTAAGGTAGCGCACACCTATCTCGGCAGCAACCTCCACTGTTTCGCGTACAGCAGTGATAGCACTTTGGTGCCCAAAGATGCGGAGGCCGCCCTTTTGCTTTGCCCAGCGGCCATTGCCGTCCATTATGACGGCAACGTGCGCGGGAATATTCTGTGGATCAATTTCGGACCGGACGGCCATGAGCACTTTTTGCGTAAAGAGGCCGCAAGTTACGCAAATGGTTGCATTTCAATCCGTCTAATCCAGTTGCTTAGCGTAGCAGCTTAGGATTCTCCTTGTACTGAGGAGGGCAATTGATTTTATAGAAAGTGTATGAGATACTGATACCATTGAAGAAGTACCAATCCTGATCATTGGGATTCCCAACTAAATCGGTCTGCCCACTGCTCTTACCATCAATATGGTCAAGCTTATCGCTGAATACCTTCCGGGCACCAGCCTCTAACCCTAAGTTCCATCGGTTGGAAAGTGCATACTTGAAGCCAAACCCAGCTGGCACTGACACTCCAAGCATGGTACCGCTTTGGTTGAGGGAAGGCAAAGCAGCATTGTTGGTTGCCGTTTTAACGTTGGCCAGATACCCTGCTATTCCTACAAAGACATAAGGTGTGAAATGCACTTTGGCTTTGCGATAGTGGTAATCGAAAAAGTTGTACTCCACTACTGCTGAGGCCTCATACAAGTCGCCTTTCATATTAGCCTGCCGGTAAGCAGACAAAGGAGCCCCATTACCGGTTATACCTTCCACGTTGCCATCAGAAGCCCGTAACATACCTGCTAGGAGCGCTCCACGTAACGTTATAGGTGCCGAAATATCCCTGCGGTAAAAGGCCGTGATAGCTGGACGGTTATTCTCGAACTGGTAGTTGGGAGATACTTCACCTTTGTACACTAGCCCGCCTAATCCTACACCTATTTCGCTGGTATACTGAGCGGCAGCAGATTGGGCAAAAAAAACACTCCCTACTTGCACTAAGCAAGCAAGGAGTGTTTTGGAGAGTTTCACTTTTGTCATTAGACTGATTGTAGATGAACACTAACCAGCCTAGGCTGATTAGCGGAATTTGGGGCTTTTAACGCGCGGAGCGAGAATGTAGTTGAGGGTGAAGCCAGCTTGTACATACCAGTCGTCTTCGTTATCCTTGCCGCGCTGGTAACCTCTTTGGTCGTTCTGGTTCCAAGTACCATCTAAGCCAGTACCTGAGCCGCCAGTGATATCCCATCCAAAATAGAATGCATCGCCAGAAGCAAGCTGACTAGGATCAGATACATATTTGGTGCTTACGTCGTCAAGATAGTCATTAAACGTTTTACGGAAGCCTATTTCAAAACCAAGATCAAAGCTTTTGTTGAGCTTATAACGGGCTCCGAGGCCAAAGGGAATGGCAATACCACCCCGATTATACTCTACACCTTCAGTCCGCAAAGGCTGTAACGCCACATAGTTGTCACTACTGTTGAGTCCCTTTGGATTGCCAGTGTAACCTGCTACTCCAGCAAACACATAAGGAACGAAGTCCGGACGTTTGATATAGTTATTTCGGTTTGGAATCAGGTCAAAAATAGCAACAGCAGATAGTTCAGCAATGTCATTGCGAAAATTCATGTTGCGGTTATAACGATATTTTGCATCCGGATCATTCTGATCGGCAGCTTTGCTGTCATCCCCAGTGATGCGGCCATAGCTGAGACCAGCACGAGCGGAAATACGAGGCGTGAAACGGTGGGTAAAGGTAACGCCAAGATTGGGACGAGTTGCTCCAAAACGTAAGCTTGGAATGCTGGGCTTTGGCGTGATATCACCAAAATAGTTCATAGCCGTTAGCGTCACGCCTACTGAATTATACTGCTTCCGCTTAGTGAATTGCTGAGCATCCGCCGCGGGAGCTAATAGCACCAAGGCCAATAGCAGCGTAAGAGTGTAGGTGAAAAATTGCTTCATATTGGAGCGAGAGTTAGGAATAGCAAAGAGAGATGTCTGATTTCGGGGAAACCCAGTAACAGTCAGCAACAAAAGTAGAAGATATGGGGAACTAAAAAAACAAATAGCGGAAAAAGTATATCTACTAAATTGGAATTCCGGCTGGATTACGCTTGTCTAAACCCCAATTTAACTTGCTTCTTAGGGTGCTCAAGAAGTTGACATGATTGAATTTTACTAAGCGAGCATTGAAACTCTCCCGGCGAACAGCAATTTGTACTCCTGCATCAACAGCAACAGATCTGGAATCGAGAGAAAGTAAAAACTGGTTGCTTCTACCCTCTATTTCGAAAGAAATCACGCTCTGATCCGACACAACTAAAGGACGTACGTTAAGATTGTGAGGGCATACGGGAGCAATGATAAAATTGTTTGTCTGGGGTAGCATAACCGGGCCCCCACAGCTAAGCGAGTAGCCTGTGGAGCCAGTGGGGGTCGCTACCACAAGGCCATCGGCCCAGTACGAGTTTAGATATTCTCCATCGATATACGTGTGCACCACTATCATAGAGGAAGTATCGCGCTTGAGGATGCTGAACTCATTGAGCCCAAAATTGACACCTCCAAATGCGTCTGGATCCGTTTCAACGCGTATTAGACTGCGTTCCTCCAACACAAAGTGCCCTTTGAATAGAGCGTCCATGGCTTGAGCAATACGGTCTGGCGTGACAGTGGCAAGAAAGCCCAAGCGCCCCGTGTGAATTCCTAGGATTGGAATTTGTAGGCTACCAACATAGGTAACGGTATCTAACAGAGTGCCATCCCCTCCGATACTGAGCACAAACTGCACCCCACGCAACGAGTCGCCCCTATGAAAGGTGCTAACTCCGGTTGGTAGCTGCAAGCGCTCTGTCAGGTAGCTATGAAAAGACTCGACTATCAGAATATCGGTTTGCCGGCGTGCAAGATCATCCAACAAGTTTTGCACAAAGGGCAAGCTTGCGTCTTCGAAAGGTTTCCCTAGAATGGCGATTTTCATAACAGAATCTTAACCTGCGCAGAGCAGGCAGCAAAATCAAATGGGAAATTCGAAACGAAAAAAGAAGCCTCCTTGACCGCGCACGGTGCGGGCGTATTCCAACGTCAGTACCCGGTCGTAGTACGTGACGAGGTGTACTCCCACTCCAGCAGAAGCTAACAGGCGACCTGGAAGCCGGTTGCCAGCTACAACCGAAGGCGTGCTTACGTAACCGGCGTCGGTAAAGGTATTTAAATACAGCACGAGAGGGATGTTGTTGATCTTAGGGTTAGCAACGTTTTGGAGCTGCACTTGTCCCGCATCAAACAGACGGTACGACACCCCTTGTTGCACAAGCGCATAATGTCGGCCATCCACTACATAAGGGTCATAGCCACGGACCAAAGCCTCATAACCAAGGGCTCGGTTGTCGGCATAAGACAAGCGACGACTGAAACGCAATTGGCCTTGTACTGCCCCGCTGTAGTAGAAAGGGCCACCAAGAGCGACGTAGCGGGCGTAGCGCGTACGGACCAGCAGTTGTGGGGGGGCTGCTGCATCAGCGAAACGCCGATAAACCACTTGCGCTTGCGCGTAATACCCCGTGAGCGGATAAGCAAAGGTGTTACGCTGGTTGAAAACCCCACTTAGACCAAGTTCCACATAATCCCGTTGGGTACGGCCTAGGTAGTAGGTGGGGTTAAGCAGGTTTACAGAATCAGATATCGATTCTTGGTGGTAGCTAACATCAAAAGCTGCAAGCAACCGTACGGTACGGCGCCACCGCAAACCTGCCGTAACGTAGCGCCGCTCAATAGGAAACCCATTTACTGGGCGAAATGCTACAAGCCGGTCCTGCAGGGTGGTATAATCCAGAGCTCGGGCCCGGTAGTAGGAACCTCCTACCCCTAATCCTATCCGCCGACGGCGGCCGTAGCCGGGCGCTTCATAGAAAAGCTCATACTTCCGGTTGAAACCCAGTTGCAGATTTGCTCGCACTTCTTCGTTGCGGCCTCGGAAATTTTTGCGGGTCAAATGAACGCCGTAGTCCACTCGTCGCCAGCGGTCAGGGCGGTCGGCCCAGGATCGGAAGTTACGGTCGGCAATGGAGAGGATAGGAACAGGGAACGTGTACCACCGCTCTTGGAAATTGAAAAGGATGGTTAGGCTCCCGTCCTGGCACAGTACTTCCGTCAGCACTTGATGGAACAACTGCAGATTGAAAAGACGGCGTCGATTCGCTTCTATCCGGCGGCCTAAACTGGAAGTAGATAGGGTGTCGCCTTCCTGGAAATCTAGCTCAGCGCGCAACGTACGCTCCTTGGTTACCTCGTTGCCAACAAACAGCAGTTTCACTACCCGTACTGCTGTGTAACCTGGGCATGCTAGCAGGGCTTGGGTAGTGGAGTCAGGAGAGGCCGCCACTGATTTAGGGGCAGCGCCAAGCACAACAGCGACAAAGAGCAGCATCACCCAAATAAAAAAAACGGAGTTGCGCACCCTAGCCCTTACTTACAGACTTAGGTATTTCAGCAAGGCGTCATACCGATCCTGCTCGTTTTCTCCCAGCTCACCAACCCCACTGAACTGCGCCGTAATGGCGTAGCCGAAACGTTCTAGAGTGGCAGCAATGCGCGTAAGAGAGGGCGTATTCACTTTCAGCGTAAGCCGAATACGATATGGGTCGTGTTCGTCCTGGGCTACATGCGCACTCAGCACCTTAGCATTGTTTTCTTCGATATAGCGGCTGATTGTACCCAACGAGTAGTCCCGCTCTTCCATTGAAAGCACAATAACGGCACCTTGGCCGGGGGCAATTGGTGGTTGCCCGAACGCAGCTAACGTGTCGCTTACGGTTACCACTCCCATGTACTCTCGTTGGTCGTCGAGGACAGGAACGAGCTGAATCTTGTTTTGAATAGCCACTTCCATAATGCTATAGAAATGCTGGTCGTGCTGTACGTGCACGTCTGCAAATCCTAGCGCTAGGTCACTGAGTAGTTGCTCCGAGCTTTCGGCGGGCTCGAAATCAAGTAGATCAGCTCCTGTAATTAGTCCCCTGTACATTCGGTCGTCGAGTACGGGAAGTTGGCCAACGTGGAATTCCTCCAGCCATTTGGCCGCTTTCCCGATTGTATCCGACACCTTCAGGGGCGGAATCATCTGGTTGAGCAAGTCTTCGGCAATCATCGAATGCATCGGCGAGGAAAGAGGAATTTAACGGATAAAAACGACGACCACTTAAGCTGAGTGGGTTGTAGTGGGGCAAAGAATTCAGCGTTGCGTATGCGCCCCAATATAGAGTACATACGCAGTTATAATAACTTCAGAAGATAGGAAGTTGCTGACAGACAAAAAAGTTTTGACTTCCTACTTTGAAAAACAAAACCACAGGAAAGAGGCTGAATCGGCCTCGTAGGTTGCTTTCCTAGAATCTGCTATTTCTAAACAGCCATGTGAGCTTAGTTAGCAGCAGTACTTTCAGCCTCGGTACGCCGCAAAAACTGCCCGAGAAGGATATTAAACTCGTGTGGACGCTCCATCATAGGAGCATGTCCACAACGGTCTAAGAAGCGAAGTTCTGAACCGCGGATAAGTGCATGAAAATCGTGAGCAACGAGAGGCGGCGTGATAGTGTCATTTAGGCCCCATACTAGCAACGTAGGCACTTGTATACCTCCCAGTTCTTTGCCAAGATTATGGCGTTGCGCAGAACGAGCAATAGAGATAATACGCAGGCATTTCGCGTTGGAGTTGGTGACGTTGAAGACCTCGTCCACTAGCTCTTTGGTGGCTACGGAGGGGTCATAGAAGGTATACGCCACTCGCTCTTGTACGAAGGCGTAGTTTCCGCGCTTGGGAAACGAGCCGCCCATGCCATCTTCAAACAAGCCACTGCTGCCGGTAAGCACCAAACGACAAACCTGAGATGGATTGCGCAGCGTGTATTCCAAGCCAACGTGGCCACCAAGGGAGTTGCCTAGCAGAGTGAAAGGCTCGTTCAACCCAATAGTCTTCACAAAGTCCTCTACGTACTTCACCAGTCCTGGCACGCCAGCCTGCGTGAGCGGCATGTCGTAGATGGGTAGCAGCGGAATAATGACGCGGTACTTAGGACGGAAGTAGGTTACGACGTCCTCCCAGTTGCTAAGGGCACCAAACAATCCATGCAGCAGCAGCAGAACAGGTCCGGCCCCTTCATCGACGTACTGAAATTCGTTGTATTCTTTGATCTGCAATTCCATCTTTTAGGGGGTAGCCGGGGTGGTATGCGCCACCGGCCCCTCTTCTACAATGATACAATACCGAACCCAATTGCGCAGCATAGCTAGTCCGTGGGTGGTGAGCAACGCCTCTGGGTGAAACTGCACCCCGACCAAGGGCAAGCTCGCATGACGCAAGGCCATTAGTTCCTGAGGCTCGTCGGTGGTATACGCCAAAGGCACCAACACAGACGGCAAGTCGCTCACCACTAAAGAGTGGTAGCGCGTAACAGTAACGGACGGGGGTAAGCCTTGAAATAGCTGCTCGTGGGCTACCACATCCATTTCAGATACTTTGCCGTGCATGGGTTTGGCGGCACGCGCCACAGTAGCTCCAAAAAATTCGGCTAGCGCCTGGTGCCCCAAGCAAACACCAAGCATAGGCACACGCTGATGCCACGCTGCTATTACCGCCATCAGGTTACCAGCCGCGGCTGGTGTGCCCGGCCCCGGCGACAAAACCAAAGCATCAAACTTCAGTTCTTCGAGGGAAGCCAAGGGCACATCATTGCGCACCACAAGCACCTCGCAGCCAAGCTGCTGGAAATAGTCCAGCAGATTATACGTGAATGAGTCGAAATTATCGAGCAGCAACAGGCGCACGGCGGGAGTAACTGAGTGTGGCAGTACCTGAGTGGAATAACAGAGTAGCTTTTGCTAAAGGCGCCTCAGACAACCACTAAAATACTGCGCGTAGCTTAACCAACAGCGTGCTGGCGAAAGGCATCACGAAGCCAACAATTTCCAGGGCGAAGGGCGTGGCTTGGCGTACCACAGGCAGCACCTCGGAAGTAGCTACAAGAGTAGGCGAAATCAACTGCAAGCTCGATAAGCCGATACCGTGCAGCAGCAAGCTCAGTCCTAGTACCCATTTCACTATCCCAACTGCACCACCACCCAAGTTGTCGAGAACTCCTAGTGGCGTGAGGTGCACTGCCTTCTTCACGAAGCTGCCAAGCAAATGTACACCCCATACAATGGCGGCAAATACCAGCAGGAACGCCACCAACGGCAGAAGCCCGAAAGCCTCCCCCACGTAATGACGCACCAACGGAATGGCATCGTTGAGCAGCATCAGCCCCCCTACTGCACCCAGTACAAAGGCTAGCAACGAGGCCACCTCCAGCACCAGTCCCCGCTGAAAGCCCTTTACGGCTCCTATGCCCAGCGGAATTAGCAGCAGAATATCGAAGGCAGACATAGGATTCGCTGGCGAAACAGTGACAAAGTGAGGCAGTGCGTCTGCCAATGGAGCTACTATGTTGTAGCCCATCGGCAAACGCGCTATTCGGCTCTACTACAAATTTGTGTTGTTAAGCAGGTTGTTTACCACCTGCGAGATTAGGCGGCCGTCGGCTTTGCCAGCTAGCTCGCGCGCGGCCACTCCCATTACTTTGCCGAGGTCGGAGGGGCCAGTGGCACCTACGCGTTGAATGATGCCCACCAAGTGCTCCACCAAATCGGCTTCGCTAAGCTGCTGAGGGAGATATTCCTCGATGATAGCCAACTCAGCTAGTTCCACTTCTTCGAGGTCGGAGCGGAACTGCTTGTTGTAGGTTTCGGCGGCTTCGCGGCGCTGCTTGGCTTGCTTGGTAAGTAGCTTTACCTCGGCGTCTTCGGTAAGAGCCGCGCCATGCTGGCCTTCGGCCGTTTCGGCCAGCATAATCTGGGATTTGATGCTGCGTAGCGTAGTAAGACGAGTTTTGTCTTTAGCTAGCATAGCCTTTTTGATATCTGCGTCGATGAGGTCTTTCAGAGCCATAAGTCGGGAAGGAATGAGGATGCAAGATTACGGGTTTTTGCACGATGCATTGGGTGCTACTTCTAGTAAAGCGTCGTAGCAAGCGGTAACATCATCAATATATACAGCTAACTGGCACGCTTTACGACGAAGCCCATAGGGCCCTGTTATCACCACTGGCGCACCAAAAGTCAGTAATATATTGGGTGGTGTCAGTAGCGGCTTAGCTAAGTTTAACAGGTCGGTGGCGGCAGGGGGCACATCGGTAATGCGTCGGATTGCTATTAGGCTGGTAGCCGGAGCCGAGAGCCTCCACACCAAACCTGCTCGTAGCAGCAACTCTCCGGAGGCAGTAAGCAGCACGGGCGGACACAGCAACACGGCCCGTAGATGTCCTATAAAGCCAACTAGCATGTATACGTTCAGTAATAGTGCGGCCAATGCTACCCCGGGATTCCAGCGTACCAGCAGAATATGAGCCGCACCAGTTTCAATAACGGACAAGCCAGCAAAAGTGAGCAGAAGCGCAACGAAACCTGATTGACAGTGGCCACTGAAAGCCTGCTGCCCAACCAAGTACCGCGGCTTGCTTTTCCAACTCAGAAAAGCATGGTACCATAAACTGGCCTCAAATACCAAACCCTCAACTGGCTGGTTGAAAACGGCAGTGAAGGCAACAGATAAGTTGGCAGTTATATCAGGTGTGCTAGGGCGGGCAGCTAGATAAGCCAGCCGCAACCGACGCATATTCAGCAGCAGGAGCAGAAAGGATGCAGCTTCCAGCAATGGTAACACCTGCCTAGCACCGCGCAGGTACTCTTGTTGCGCCACTGGAATTAGGTAGTAGCTCAGCGCAAGCATAGCGGCAAAAACTACCCCTATCGCTGTAATGGGCAACTGATAGCGGCGCACAATAAAAATGTAAAACAGCACGGGTGGCCATACCAGCAAATCGAAGGTTACGGCCGCCGACAGCGTCGGGCGAACCAGAAAATCGGGTTGCTGAATAATGAAATACTCGACGCCCAGCACCAGCACAGCTAGACTACTGAACAGCAGAACGGGGCGAAAGCGGGCAGATACAGAGGGAGCCATGGGCGCAGCGAAGAAAACAGGGAGCATAGTTCGGAGTTGTATCTTTGACTCCTTACCGGGAACAGCCAAGACGAACCACTCCAAAGATGACCAAGCTTAGCGTAAACATAAATAAAATAGCTACTCTGCGGAACGCCCGCGGCCACAACCGTCCTAACCTACTTGAGGTAGCGCGCGACTGTGAGCGGTTTGGCGCTCAAGGCATTACAGTTCACCCCCGGCCCGACGAGCGGCATATCCGCTACCAGGATGTGCGCGACTTGAAAGCCCTGGTTACTACGGAGCTAAACATAGAAGGTAACCCCACGCCCGACTTTCTGAATTTGGTGCACGAAGTGCGCCCGGAGCAGGTAACCCTAGTGCCCGATGCACCGGATGCCATAACGTCTAACGCTGGGTGGAACACGGTAGAGCATCAGATTTATTTGATGGGTGTTGTGCAGGAATTGAAAGCGCTGGGCTGCCGAGTTAGCATTTTCCTCGATCCAAACCTGGAGATGGTGAAAGCCGCTGTTGGGACTGGCACCGACCGAATTGAGTTGTACACCGAAGACTATGCGCGTGGCTACCACCACGACCGGGAGGCAGCCATTCTTCCCTACCGTACTGCCGCCACTTTAGCTCAGCAACTAGGCCTCGGTATCAACGCGGGCCACGACCTCGACCTCGACAACTTGGCCTATCTTCATCAGAACCTGCCCGGCTTGGATGAGGTAAGCATTGGGCACGCGCTGGTGTGCGACGCCCTCTATCTGGGCCTCGAAAACACTATCCAGCTCTACCGTCGTCAGCTGGCTTCCGACAACTAATCTTGCCCATCCTCAGGTACTCACTCAGTTCTCGCAAACCAGCGGGTGTTGAGCGCTGCTTGTTCATTGACTTCTTATGCCTCGCTCGCCCCTCCCCGACTTTCTGCAAGGTCCTGCCAACACGCCTATTCTTGATGTGCGTGCTCCGGTGGAGTACGCCCACGGCCACATACCGGGGGCGCTGAGCTTTCCTTTGTTTTCCGATGAGGAGCGGGCCCGCATCGGCACTACCTACAAGCAAGCCAGCCAGGACAAAGCCGTGTTATTGGGGCTGGACTTGTTTGGGCCGAAGATGAGCCAGATGGTGAAAGTGGCCACCAAACTAGCTCCGGGCAAGGAAGTGCGCGTGCATTGCTGGCGCGGCGGTATGCGCAGTGGCGCTGTGCAATGGCTGCTGGAATTGGCAGGCTTTCAGGTGCATTTGCTGAATAAAGGCTATAAGGAGTATCGCCAGTGGGTGCTTGCCCAACTCGCAGTGCCCCGGCCTTTGCTGGTGTTAGGAGGCCTTACAGGATCAGGCAAAACCGATGTCCTGCACGAGCTGGCGCGGCTACAGGAGCCAATAGTGGATTTGGAAGGCCTAGCCAGCCACAAGGGTTCGGCCTTTGGAAGCATTGGCCTGCCGCCCCAGCCCACGCAAGAGCAGTTTGAAAACGACTTGGCATTTGCGTTGAACAAGCTTTCGGTGGACGTTCCAGTTTGGGTGGAAGACGAGAGCCGCACGATTGGTGGCATTCATGTGCCACCGCCCTTGTTCCGGCAAATGAGCGAAGCCCCGCTGGTGGTGCTGGAAATACCGCGTTCCGTCCGAGTGCGCAAGCTAGCCGAAGAATACGGCCGCGAAGACCCAGGTGCCTTGGCTACGTCTATCCTGCGCATCAGAAAGCGGTTGGGTGGGCTGGCCACCAAGGAAGCGTTGTCTGCTATTGGAGAAGACGATATGGAGAAGATGGTAAGTTTAGTGCTAGATTACTATGACAAGACCTATAGCCACGGCCTAACGAACCGTTCTGCTATCCGCGTCCCATCTGATACCTGTGACGCTGCCGTAAATGCCGAGTTGGTGCAGCTAGCAGCCCGACAAGCTAATCTGCTTACTGACCACCCTACTTCCCTCCCTTCCCGTGGTGCCTAAGCTGCGAGTTGCTCGCCCTACTGACCAATTGGCGGCTGTGCTGTGCTTCTACCGCGACGGACTAGGCCTCACCGAACTCGCTTCCTTTACTGCCCACAATGGGTTTGATGGCGTAATGCTGGGTGCCCCGCAGGCTCCTTACCACTTGGAATTCACACACCAACCCGGCCACCACGTAGGCCGGGCACCCACCGCCGATCATCTATTGGTGTTCTACTTACCAGAACGGTCGGAGTGGGAGGCGGCGGTGCAGCGCATGCAAGCAGCCGGCTTTGCGCCACTTCCGGCTTACAATCCGTATTGGGACCAGTTGGGCCTTACGTTTGAAGACCCGGATGGCTACCACGTAGTATTGCAACATAGCGCTTGGGCGCTATAGCCGTCTGCTCTTCTGTCTCTTTTACTTTTTGCTACTGATGACTCCCGAAACCACCGACCAAATTCGCCTCACCCAGTACAGCCACGGTGCTGGCTGCGGCTGCAAAATAGCGCCCAAGGTGCTCGACCAGATTCTGCACACCAGTATTCCGCAGCCCCACGACGACAAGTTGCTGGTCGGAAACTCCTCGCGCGATGATGCGGCTGTCTATGACATTGGCAACGGACAGGCACTCATCAGCACCACCGACTTCTTCATGCCCATCGTGGATGATGCCTACGATTTCGGGCGTATTGCTTCCGCCAATGCCATCAGTGACGTGTATGCTATGGGCGGGCGGCCCGTTATGGCCATTGCCGTGCTTGGATGGCCTATTGATAAGCTGGCGCCGGAAGTAGCTCGCCGCGTGATAGAAGGAAGCCGGAGTATCTGCCAGGAAGCGGGCATCCCGCTGGCTGGCGGCCACAGCATCGACTCGCCCGAGCCTATTTTCGGCTTGGCCGTGACGGGCATGCTCGCCATCGAAAACCTCAAGCAAAATGATACGGCCACTGCTGGCTGTGAACTGTACCTCACCAAACCTCTCGGCGTGGGCATGCTCACGACAGCTCAGAAGCGTGGAATTCTGCGCCCCGAGGACGAGCAAATAGCGCCGCGCAGCATGATGCAGCTCAACAAAATAGGCGAAGACTTAGGCAAACTCGCCGCGGTGCGCGCCATGACCGACGTGACAGGCTTTGGCTTGTTGGGCCATCTTTCTGAGGTATGCGAAGGCAGCAACTTAACAGCAGAAGTACGTTTTAGCGCCGTGCCGCTCATTCAGGAAGCCGAATTGTACCGGGCGCAAAAAGCCATTCCGGGTGGTACCGTGCGCAATTGGGACTCGTACGGCCACAAGATTGGCGCCATCACCGACGAGCAACGCGCCTGGCTCTGCGACCCCCAAACGTCGGGCGGGCTTCTGGTGTGCGTAGAACCAGCTGGGCGCAACCAAGTGCAGGCAGTGTTCAAGCAGCACGGCCTAGAACTGCAGCCTTTCGGAACGTTGCGTGAGCATCGAGCCGATGAGGCGTGGATTCAGGTTAGTTAAGCCTAGTCTGTGAAAACTGTTGCGCTCCTACGGCCCCTATTGGAGTTTGGGGCCGTAGTTGTGGCCCTGATTGTGGGGTTACGGTTGATTACCGGTTTGTTTGGCACCCGCCGCAAAACTTACCAGATTTCCTTTAGCCGGCAAGTGGCGCTGTTGTTTTGGCCGCTGTTGTGCCTGGCCGTGGGTCTACCCTTTTTGGCTTCCTTTCTCTTTGTGGGCACACTCTCGGCCTACGAGTTGATTTTGCTGCTGATAATTTCAGCGTTGGTTCTAGGGTTTGCAGCTCCTGCGCTGGTGCTGCATCTGCACTACTATTTGCGCAATCATGCCACGCAAGTGGTATTCGAGCCCAAGCAAAATGTGTTGGAAGTGTTCGAAGACGGCCAACGCGTGCCGTTTACGCGCGCCGATATACAGCGGGTGGTGTATGCCCGTTGCGTTTCACCCCGCCTCTTCTGGAGCAACTACGAATACGTGCAGCTGTACCTGCATGATGGCCGCATAGTCTCTATTACCTCGTTGTTGCTTAAGCTCACGTCATTAACTGACTTTCTACGCAACACCAAGCTGGAAACCACAAGGCGGTGGTTCTGTTTTGTTCGCCCATAACGCCAGTTTGTGCAAAGCCTCTAGAAGGATACCAGCCATTCACGGCGTTTATTGACTCCTAATATGGCTGGCTAGTGAAACACTCTGCTGAATGCGTCGGCAACTACCTCGGCAACTCAGGTAGGCCTGCGTAAGCGGTAAAGCAACCCGGGCCATCCACAGATATGCTAGTGTTTCCCGACCTTTACCCGCTCTTTCCGCTTTTATTATGCAACTACATCACCGCGAAATAGGCCAAGGCACCCCTTTGGTAATTCTACACGGCCTCTTTGGCACCCTCGATAACTGGCAAACATTAGCACGCCGCTGGTCGGAGGCTGGCCATCGGGTGGTTAGCGTTGACTTGCGCAACCACGGCCGTTCGTTCCAAACGCCCGAGCACACCTACGAACTGATGAGTGCAGATGTACTCGCCCTTCTAAACAGCCTTGCCCTTGGACCGGAACTAACGCTGCTCGGGCACAGCATGGGCGGCAAAGTAGCCATGCGCTTCGCCCTCGACCACCCAGACCGCCTGGCTAAGCTAGTGGTTGTAGACATAGCTCCGCGCTTTTCCGATATGGCGCATCAAGACGATATTCTAGAGGGCCTAAATGCCGTTGACCTCACCACCATTGAGAACAGGCAGCAAGCCGATGACGCACTGGCTCAGCATATTCGGCAGCCTGGGGTGCGCCAGTTTTTGCTGAAGAACTTGTATCGTTTAGAGGATAACTCGTTTGCGTGGCGCCAAAACCTACAAGCTCTTACCAGCAACATAGCTGAGATTGGCGCCGAAATCAGTGGCTCAGCCCCGTGCCTGAAGCCCACTCTTTTCATTCGGGGTGGCAAATCGGACTATATCACCGCGGAAGACAAGCTGTACAGCATTCCCACTTTGTTTCCCAATTCGCAAGTGGAAACTGTTGTCGATGCTGGTCATTGGGTGCATGCAGAAGCTCCGGATACCGTATTTGAACTGGTGCGTGCCTTCATTGGCTCATAAGCACCTAACGCTTTTACAGGCTTACGCACTGCTAATCTCCGCTCTATTGTCTTTTCTGTGAAAACCGGCATTCTGTACCTCGTTCCTACTATTCTTGCCGATGACACGGCGCCGCAAGTGTTGCCTCCTCAGGTTGCTGCACATGTAAGCGCGCTATCTCACTTTTTAGTGGAGAATGCTCGAACGGCCCGGCGCTTCATCAAAAGCATAGCGCCCAATCAGGTAATTGAGGAACTGCGTATTAGCGTCATCGACAAAGACAGCTCAGAGGCTGAAATTCAGGCCGCCTTAAAACCCCTCCTTGCCGGGCATGATGCCGGCGTAATTTCCGAGGCCGGCTGCCCCGGCATTGCTGACCCTGGCGCTGAATTGGCCCGAGCCGCGCACACACACGGCATCAAGGTTGTGCCACTCGTAGGGCCCAGCAGCTTGCTGTTGGCCCTCATGGCGTCGGGCATGAACGGGCAGAGCTTCACATTTCACGGGTACCTGCCCATCGACCGAAGCAGCCGAGTTGCTGCCATCAAGCAACTCGAAAAACTGACTCTAACCCAGCACCAGACGCAGCTTTTCATTGAAACGCCCTACCGGAATATGCAACTGCTCGAAGACCTTCTGAGCCAATTGCACCCCACTACTCGTCTGTGTATTGCGGCTAGCTTGACTGCACCTAATGAGTACGTGCGTACCAACACCGTAGCTGGCTGGAAAAAGGTAGGCCTACCTGAGATTCACAAACAGCCTGCCGTATTCCTGATAGGTAAGTAAGACTAGGTTACAGCTGATTTGTAGCGCACCTACCAGATTGCAGATGCTCGCCGTACAGCTTAGCTGTAAGTACCCATTGAGCTAGAGTTCAGCGAGTCTTACGACAGCAGTTGATACACTAGTAGCGAGGCCACATACGCAAGGCCCGTCATGTAGACGAGTTGGAGCATAGGCCACGTCCACCCTTTGGTTTCGCGGTAGGTAGTAGCCAACGTGCTCATGCACTGCATAGCAAATACATAGAATACAAGCAGGGAGCCCGCACGAGCCGGTGTGAAAAACGGTTTTCCATCAAGGCCTTTTTCAGCGGCCAGCTTCTGTTGTACCGTTAGCTCATTGGCATCCTGTCCTACGCTATAGATGGTCGACATAGTGCCTACAAACACCTCCCGGGCCGCAAATGAAGTAAGCAGCGAAATACCAATCTTCCAGTCGAACCCTAGCGGCCGAATAACAGGTTCGATCAAGTGACCAAAGCGGCCAGCATAAGAAGCCTCCAACTTTTCAGAGGCTACGTGCGATTCCACTTCGGCGGCGCTACGGGCTTGTTGGGTTGCCGTGACACGGGCCTGCTGCTCGGCTTTCTCTAGTGCGTTGCCGGGCCCGTAAGAAGCCAGCACCCACAGAATCACCGAAATAGCTAGAATCACCTTACCCGCTTGGAACACGAAAGCTTTTACCTTCTCCACAATGGTCAACCCCACATTCTTCCAGCGCGGCCAGCGGTAGACAGGGAATTCCATGATAAAGTAGCTCCGCTCCTTAGTCTTCATAATCAGCTTGAGCGCCCATGCTGACCCTACCGCCGACACAAATCCAAGTAGGTATAAGCCCATCAACGCCACACCCCGCAGGTTGAAAATACCGAGTACCGGCTGGTCAGGCACCACCAGCCCAATAAGCACTGTGTACACCGGAATTCGGGCTGAACAGCTCATGAGCGGCGTCACGAAGATGGTAATCATCCGGTCTTTGCGGTTCTCGATGGTGCGTGCGCTCATAATGGCGGGCACAGCACAGGCCATTCCCGAAATCAAAGGCACTACACTCTTTCCGTTCAGTCCAAACTTGCGCATGATGCGGTCCATCATGAATGTGACGCGGGCCATGTAGCCAGTTTCTTCAAGCACCGCAATGAAAGCGAATAGCAACGCAATCTGCGGAATGAAAATCAGTACACCGCCCAAGCCCGCCAATACGCCTTCCGTCAGGAGGCTGATGAGCGGCCCTTCGAATGACGTTTGGATGAGACTGTTTATCCACGCAACTCCTTGATCAATCAATTCCATAGGGTAGCTGGCCCAAGAAAAAACTGCCTGGAACAACAAGAACAAGACCGTCAAGAAAATCAAGTAGCCCCACACCCGGTGTGTCAAAACCCGGTCGAGGCGGTTACTGTAGGGTTCAGCCTTTTCAGTGCGTGTCACTGATACCACATTCAGGAGCAACTCATTGATATGGTTGTACCGATCAATAGTTTCCTGTGCTTGACGCGGAGTAGGCTCGAAGTTATATTTCGCTACCAGCTCTGCTATGTACGCTTTGTCGTCGGCGGTCAGAAAACTGATATGCCGAAACTGATGCGCATAGTGAAGGGCCAGGTAATCGTTGTGCAGGTTAAAGTAATACCTGATTTGCCGGAGCATGGGCAATAGCTCTGCATCCGGCTCATAGAACCGGGTAGTACCCGCATCAAGCTGCTGCGCCATCACAATTTTGAGGGCTGCCACCCCAATGCCTTTGCGGGCATTCATAGGAATGACTGGAACTCCAAGCTCTTCTTGTAAGGCGTCTAAGTCGATGTTGATGCCATGCTGAGCAGCCACGTCCATCATATTGAGCGCCAGCACCAGTGGTAGCCCAAGATCTGCTAGTTGCGTGAACAGAAGCAAATTGCGGCGCAGGTTGCTGGCATCGGCCGTTACAACCACAAAATCTGGGTACTGAGCCGACGCCTGATCGTAGAGCAGATCGGTAATGACCTTTTCGTCGAGGCTCTTGGGGTACAGAGAATACGTACCCGGTAGGTCAATTATTTCAGCGTGGTGCTGAGGGGTAAGCTGGCTTACTCCCGTTTTGCGGTCTACAGTTACGCCCGGAAAGTTTCCAACCTTCTGATTTAACCCCGTCAGTTGGTTGAAAAGCGACGTTTTGCCTGAATTAGGATTACCGATCAGCGCTATGCGCGTGAGGCCCCGAGCTGCCACTGGCACAGTGCTAGCGGCGTGTGGTGCAGCGGCCGAAGCCGCCGCTCCAGCGGGAGCGGTACGTATTCCGGCATTACTCATGCGCGGTTACTCCTTCAATAGTATAGTGGCTGCTTCACTCACCCGCAGCGACAAGGTGTAATCGGCGGCTTCTCCTACCACTAACGTAATAGGACAACCTAACGGTGCTCGGCTATTGAGCCGTACCTGCGTGCCTGGAATGCACCCCATTTCCAACAGCTTAAGAGCCATTTCTGGGTCCTTCAGGCAGCAAATTGTGCCGCTTTCGCCTAGGCGCAGATCTTTCACGCTACGAGGAGCGACAACAGTTTGGGCGGAGGCAGAGCGGATGGGCACAGTAGCTGGGTTATTTAGACTTACTTTAAACAAAGGTACAACCCATTTAGGTTTCAGCCAAAGTCATATCTATTAAGTACACGGACGAATTCAACCTTATAAATATTCCTTCTCATAATTGCATTTTTATAAATATTTTAAGAAAACATGCCGGAAATCGGCATTATCATTTTAATTTTGGGATATAACACTAGCCTGCTACTTATGCTCCAACGCGTACTTACTTTCGTTTCGTTTCTCCTACTGCTCCCCGCATTGGCTATGGCCCAGGAGAACCGTCTGTCCGGTCGCATTGTCGACCAGAAGACCAAAGAGCCCATCCCTTTTGCCTCGATTGGGTTGAAGGAAGAATCAACTGGGGCTCTAACCAATGAATATGGTTTCTTTCAGATAGCAGCACCCGAAAAGAATGCTACTGACTCGCTCATCGTAATTGCACTCGGCTTCAAGCGCGTGGCCGTGCTAGTGAAGCGTGGTGCTTCGCAGGCCGACATGATTGTTGAAGTGCCTAAGCGAGTGATTGAGTTGGCCAACGTAACCGTAAAAGGGGGCAAGGTGAAAGACCTCTCTCTAGGCTCCAAATCAGCTACGCCTGGCGAAGGCATGATTCAGGGTATGCCTGGTAGCCAGTACGCCTTCTTCGTGAAGAACGACAAAAACAAGAAGCTTGGCAACGTACGCTCTGTATCATTCTACATAGGCGAAAACGGTTTCCCACGCGAACCATTCCGGGTACGTCTCTACAAAGCCGATGGTAACTACAATTCGCCAAATACCGATATTCTCACTGAAAACGTAGTGGTATCGGCTCCTAAAGGTGGCGAGTGGTACACCATTGATTTAACTCCCTACAACATCGAAGCGCCCACCGAAGGGTTCTTTGTAGCCATGGAATGGATTGTAAGCGGTGACAAGTTCTATACCACCAACTTCATGGACACATACACTCCTTATGGTCAGATTATGCGTCCTACTTTCGAATTCAAAGAAAGCCGCACTTGGAGCTATACCATGGGTAAAGGCTGGACTCTACTAACACTAGCTAGCAACGGCCAGCGCTACAACGCCATGATTAAGGCTGAAGTAGACCAAATCAAGGACTAATCACAGGTTAACCCTGATTGGTCAATTAAGCACTGATTCTGCACTTAACTACACTAAAAAACCCACTGGCATGACCAGTGGGTTTTTTAGTGTATGCTATATAGCTGTTCTACCGGATTGTGCTCTGCACTAGGCGCACACTCTAGTCAGCGGCTTTGGTTTCGTTGCTTTACTTAATCACAGCAATTTCCACCCGGCGGTTTTGCTGGCGGCCTTCTGCAGTGGCGTTGCTCGCTACTGGGGCGCTTTCACCCATAGGTTCCAGTGTAATCCGGTCGGCGCCGATGCTGGCGTTGGATGTCAGCCAATTTTTTACCGCTTCAGCACGCTGGGCGCTTAGCTCTTTGTTGTAGTTCTTGTCACCACGCGAGTCGGCGAAGCCCATAACGCGTACCTGACTTTTGCCATAACGACGTCCAATAGAGCCTCCTATTTCGGACAGTGCACGAGTGGCAGTAGGCTTGATGGTAGCCTTGTCGGTGTCGAAAAGAACTGTTTCCTCTAAGCTATATACACTGTACTTGTCGTCGCCACGCACCGAAATTTCGGGTAGGTCGATTTCCTCATACTTTACATCCGCCAGTTTGGCTTTGGTCATGTCCCAGGCTGCGTCTACAGAGTTAGCCGCACCGGCAGCAGCATCAGCAACAGTGGCACCTTTGCGGTATACTACTGCCGTGTCGGCAGTGGCTTCTTGTGGCTCATCTTTTTCCTCAGGCTTCTTTAGGTCGTTACATCCAGACGCTAATAGGGCCGTCAGGGCGAGGACAGAAAACAGGTTCTTTTTCATGGCGTAGCAATAATTAGTTGGGAAAGGAAGATTTGCAACGCTTACGCAGGCAAGCACTAGAGGTTGACTAAGCACTATATAAGAACGGCTAGGCCGGCCCAGCAAACACAGTCTCTGTGTCCACCGGGCCGGCCTAGCCGTTCTTATGTGATACTATGATGCGTTACTTGGTTTGTGCTTGGTTGGTAATCCAACTTCGGATGAGCTCTAGGGCCGCTGGTGAAAATGTCTCGCGTGGCTGGCCATTGACCAGTACCCACTCAGAAGGATCTGCTTGAAATAGATGATTGACGCCAGACAATTTTTTTGTAGTGATGTTGTGGTTAGCAGTCAGTGCTTTAGTAAGCCCACTCAGATTGGAGTCAGCAGCTACATCTGTATCAGCGGCGCCATTTAGCAACAGTACCGGGCATTTCACTTCATTGAGCAGAATCGCCGGATTGAAGTTCAAGAAATTACGATAGCGGGCAGAAGTTAGCTCAACAGCACGGTTTCTGGCGGTAACACTATCAATTGAGGCATCATACTGCCGCATCATTTTCATCAATACCTCGCGGGCCTTCTTAGAATCGGGAGTTTGCCGCACCACGTCTTGCATGACTTGCTGCTGCTTGCTGAAAACTGCTATATCGGTTTCCTGAACACCAATTTTACGCAGCAGCTCTTTTTGCTGCTGCAGAATGATGGTATTACCAGGGAGGCCATAAGCCCCTAGCGTTACGGCGAAAGCGGGAGGCAATGGCAATGCGGCGGTCAATAAAGCCACGTTTCCTCCTTGCCCGTGCCCCACTACGCCGATATGCGTAATATCTATCTCGGGGCGGGCCCGCAGATAGTTCAGACCAGCCTGCACATCACTCGTTAAGTCGGAGACAGTAACGCTAGAGAAATCACCCGCGGATGCTCCAACACCCCGATCGTCGAAGCGTAGGACAGCAATGCCACGACGGGTAAGGAAGTCGGCTAAAGTACCTAGGGGACGATAATCGCCTGTGGTGGCATCCCGGTCCTGAGGACCCGTGTCTGATACCAATACCACTGCTGGGAATGGCCCGGGCCCGGCAGGTATTGTAAGCATACCGCCTAGCTTCAGATTGACTGGCACGTTGGTATACGCAACTTCTTCCTCGCGGTAAGGTGGAGTAAGACGCGCCTTTGGGGCCGTGTTAATAGCAGAGGGCGCAAAAGTCAACGTCAGTGGACACTGGTAGCCAGGTTGGTGCCAAGTGCCTTTTACCTGCTTGCCATCAGCCGCCAATTGCCCAACAAAACGGCTACCGGCTTCATCGGCCGCAAACATAACCGTATCACCGCGTACTTCCACTTGCACCGACATCCGGCTGACCCGCTGGAGAGGCACGTCCATGGTAGCAAAATAAGAGCCACCTGTTAGGCTAACCAACCGGAATATTACCTCAAGTTCCCCTCCAGGCATTTTTAGGGGTCCTTTCCACAACCCGTCCAAGGTTGGGGCAGCCACTGCGGCTGGCGCGCTTAATACCCATAGCAACAGCACAGGCAGCCACACGTGCATGAGTAATGCGTGGACAGACTTCTTCATAAAACCAAAGAGAGTAGAGAAATAGGACTAAATAATCTGACTTAGGTGAAAGAAAGCGACTTACAGCCAATTAGGCTATGTATTTACTTTCACGCAAGATAGATATATCTCTTCGCTTTAGTCTAATTCAAAGGACTCATTAACAATTATTATATACCCATAAAATGAATAATGCTATTCCGCAATAAAAACTCGCTTCACTCGCTCACTTACATTGGTGAGTAACTCGTAAGGAATGGTGCCTATGCGACTGGCTAGTTCTGGGAGTGGCAGGTGTGGCCCGAAAACCTCAGCTATGTCGCCGGCCTGCGCGGCGGCAATGTGTGTCACGTCAACCATGCACATATCCATGCATACATTGCCAACCAAAGGAGCCCTAAGCCCCCGCACCATCACTTCACCCGCCCCGTTACCGAAACGCCGGTCGTAGCCGTCGGCGTAGCCGATGGCCAATGTAGCAATGCGCCGTTCGTATTCAACGGCTTGCCCACGCCGGCCATACCCAACGGTTTCGCCGGGAGGAAGCGTTTTTACCTGTGAAATGGTGGTTCTAAGTGTGCTAACGGGTTGCAGAGCACCTTGCTCCCGGCCAGTAGCTTCCACGCCGTAGAGGCCGATGCCCAGGCGCACCATATCCAGTTGCGCATCAGGAAAACGCAGGATACCGGCCGAATTGAGGGCGTGTTTGAGTATGGCATAGCCGAGCGCCGCTTCTAACAACGGTGTCATGCGGTGGAACGCGGCTAGCTGTTGCTGGGAGAAGCTGTTGTGTTGTTCTTCATCAGCACCAGCTAAGTGCGTAAGGGCGCTAGCTACGCGCAAATGCGCCGCGTTTTCACGCAACAAGCTGCACAGAGCCGGCACATCGGATTCGCTAAATCCTAGGCGGCGCATGCCAGTATCCAACTTGAGGTGAATTGCAGGGAGGGGCTGCTGGCGAGCAGCAACCAAGTACTCTTGGAGCCGCTCAAATGAATAAATTTCGGGCTCCAAATGGTACTGACGCAGCACTTGAAAAGCATCAGGCGAAGGGTTCATCACCATGATAGGCAGGCTAATGCCATGCTGGCGCAGGTTTACGCCTTCGTCGGTGTATGCTACGGCGAGGTAGTCGGCGCGGTGAAACTGAAGCAGGTTGGCTACTTCGTAGGAACCGCTACCGTAGGCGAAGGCTTTCACCATCACCATGAGTTTGGTACCCGGCTGAATGCGGCTACGGTAGAAGTTGAGATTTTGAGCCAGCGCATCGAGGTTCACTTCTAGCACAGTACCATGAATCTTCTGTTGAAAAGCTGCCACAATCCGCTCGAAACCAAATCGGCGGGCGCCTTTCACCAAGATAGTTTCCTGTCGGAAAGAGTCAGTTCGGAGGTGACGCAAGAAGTCGTCGGTGGTATCATAAAACACACTTTCCACTCCGCCGAACACCACTTGGTGCTGCCTGATTTCAGGTCCCACGCCCACCAAGCGCTCCACGCCATGGCTCGTTAGCTGCGCAGCCACGCGGGTATACAGCTCAGTGCCCGCCAAACCAGATTCCAAGACGTCGCTCAGAATGAGGGTGCGGCGGCCACGCCGGGGCTGGCGGGCTAAGGCATCGAGGGCCAGGGTGAGGCCAGCGAGGTCGTTGTTGTAAGTGTCGTCGAGGACGTAACAGTCATTGAGGGCCTGTTTCATCTCCAGGCGCATGGCTACCGGTTGAAGCCGGTCGAGGCGGTGCTGGATTTCGGTGGCGGGCAGTTGCCGCCAGAGCAATACCGATAGCGCCTGGAGGGCGTTTTCCACCGAAGGCTCATCAGCGAAAGGTAGCGTGAAGGTGTGCTCCTGGGGCCGTGGGCGGCTCAGATTTACGCGTACCACTGTGCGGTCGGCGGAAGCTTCGGCTACAGTCACGGCTACATGCGCCAGGTGCGGCTGTTGGCGGCTCCACGTGAATGTCTGGTGTTCGGAGAGGTGACGGCAGGCGGCAGCGTGAATCAGCTCGTGGTCAAGGCAGTAAAAAAGCGTGTCCACGTTTTGAAACAGCTGCATTTTCTCCTCGACCTTCTCCTGATGATCGGTGAAACCTGCATCATGAGCGGTACCGATGTTGGTGAATACGCCCAGTGTAGGCTGTATCACGCGAGCCAAGCGAGCCATTTCGCCCCGTTCGGAAATACCGGCTTCAAAAATGCCCAGCGTGTGCGTAGGGTTCAGTTCCCACACACTCAGCGGCACCCCCACTTGCGAATTGTAAGAACGAGGGCTTTTGCATATCAGCTCGTCGGGAGCCAGCAACTGCGCCAACCATTCTTTCACGATGGTCTTGCCATTGGAGCCCGTAACACCGAAGACGGGCAGCCGGAACCGGCGGCGATGCTTGGCCGCTATGGTTTGCAGAGCCGCTAAAGTGTCTGCTACCAACAAGAACCCGGCTCCCGGATAAGCCAGTGTGCCCCCCGGTATTTCTTGGTTGCTATCTACTACAAACAACCGTACCCCGCGCTCATACAGCTCGGGCAGATAGATATGGCCATTGTGCTGAGGACCGCGCAGGGCAAAGAAAACGCTGCCAGCGGCCTGCCCTACCCGGCGGCTGTCCAGTAGCAGTTGATGAACCGGAGCGGAACCGGCAGGTGTCAGAAGTAGTGTGCCGTGGGTGAGGGCCGGAAGGTCGACGAAATCAAGCATCATGCGGCAAAGGTACGGCTAGGACAGCCGGAGTTGTGGTGGGCCGTTGACTATTGAAACCAAGACACGGCACCTCGTATTAGGCGCCGGGGGCAGAAAACAAAAAGAAGATGCAATGCAAAAGCTCGGAAGCGTTGAGCATGACCACCATAAGTGGTACTATAGCACATGCCACGGAAACCAACCACCAAGCCTGCATACCAGAGCAACCACTCGGCAGGAGCACTCGACGTCCGGAACACACGAATTTCAACTCATGAAAAAGCATTGGATTCGAGCAGTTTTTCTGCTTGTGCTTGCCGCTTGGGGGTGTACCACGCCAGCGGTACCGCCAGAATCCGTCTATGGGGCCCCAGCAGCAGTTATCTATTCGGAAGGGCGATTCAGCGGCGAATGGTACCGGCACAGCGACGGCCAGCCTTGCCTTACTGTGCTCAGCATTGGACACGACACCCTCAGCCGGTACAACATCAACGAAATAGGGTGCCACAACCTAGCTAGCATAGAAGCTTATACCGGCTATGCTACGGGAGACTTTCTCCACGTCTTTGGCGTACCCGAGCACCACAGTCCAGAACTTTGGTTTCACTTCGAAGCAGGACGCCAGCGGCTACTCTTGACCTACCAGCCCGTTGGCGTTGGCGGTCTGCCACGTCCGGCCATGGTACGTGACACCTTTTGGCTGGATTCAACTCGCGTTACTGGTCGTGCACGATAGTGCATTGCGCTGAGTATCCAGCATAAAGCAACTGAAGGCGTTACCTTTGCGCTCCTTTTGCTTGATTTAATACTTTGAAACTCTCTCGTCACCACCTGGCCGCACTGGCGGCTTTTCTTGTCTGGGGCTTCTTCCCTATTCCACTGCGGATGCTGCAAGCCTACACCAGCGGCCAAATTCTGTTTTTCCGCATCTTGCTCTCGTTGGTGTTGCTGCTACTCATCCATGGGCTAGGCCGGCGTGAGGCGGTGCGTACCACGCTTCGGCAGTGGCGCGCAGCATCGGCCGCCGAGCGCCGCAGTGTAGGGGGCAGTACCCTGATAGGCGGCTTGCTTCTGACGGCCAACTGGCTGCTATTCATTTATGTGGTGAATGAAGTGAGCGTGCAGGCGGGCTCTTTTGCCTATCTCATCTGCCCTATCCTGACGGCCTTGCTGGGCTTTGCCTTGCTACGGGAAAAGCTACGAGCCACCCAATGGGCCGCTATTGCGCTAAGCGCGCTGAGTTGCGCGCTGCTGGGAGTAGGCGATTTGCGCAACTTGCTTATGAGTTTGGTGGTGGCGCTTACCTATGCGTTCTATCTTATCACGCAGCGCCGCCTGCAAGGCTACGACCGGCTGGTGCTTCTGATGGTACAGCTCGTGCTGGCTACGCTTTTGGTACTCCCCTTGGCTCCGCTACTGGGCGCGACGCCCCTGGTTGGCTTCACGGATGTTCATTTGTTGACTTACACGGCGGTTCTGAGCGTGGGGTTCACGGTGCTGCCGTTGTTTCTGAATCTCTACGCCCTAAACGCCTTGCCTTCTGGTACGGTAGGTATCCTGATGTACGTAAACCCTATTGTGAGCTTCGCGCTGGCCTTTCTGTATTTCGGGGAAGAGGCTACGCTTACGCAGGCTGTGGCGTATGGCGTGATTTTGCTGTCGGTGGCACTCTACAACGTGAACTTGACGTTTGGAAAATTACCCGCTCCACTGCCTACCTCCTCCCAAGGAGAAGGGGCTAGGGGGTGAGGTGTATCGTTGTTACCTTCGGGCGCTTTTAGATTTTATCCTTCCTGCTGATGACTACCGTTTTTTCTGCACCAACGGCCGTTGTGCCGGTTGCCGCGCCGCTGTGGCGGCGGGCACTGCCCCATCTGCTAGCCGTGCTGATTTTCATGGGGCTGGCTGTGCTCTACTTCTCTCCTATCGTATTTGAAGGCAAGACCTTGAGCCAGCACGACATTGTGCAGTTCAACGGGGGGGCCCACGAGTTGCAGACGGCCCGCGCCGCGGGCAGGGAAGTGCTCTGGACTAACTCCATGTTCTCGGGGATGCCGACTTACCTGATTAGCACCCGCTTCCCCGGCGACTTAAGCAACTACTTGCATACCATTTTCACGCTGGGCATGCCGGCGGTGGTAGCCAACCTGTTTTTGGCGTTGCTCTGCGGTTACATCCTGTTTGTGGCGCTGGGCTTGTCGCCGCTGGTAAGTGGGGTGGGAGCCGTGGCCCTAGGCTTCACCAGCTACAACATTGTAATTCTGGCGGCCGGGCACAACACCAAGAGCTTAGCCTTGGCATACGCGCCGCTGGTGTTGGCTGGGCTATTGGTAACGTTTCGACGCAACAAGCTGCTGGGAGCCGCCCTGTTTGCGCTGGGACTGGCCATGAATGTGCGGTCCAACCACTTGCAAATCACGTATTACCTGTTGCTGCTGGTGCTGGTGTTTGGCATCGTGGAACTGATTTTTGCGGTGCGCGAAAAACGCATGGCCGATTTCCTGGGCCGGACCGCTCTGCTTGCCGTAGCCGCGCTACTAGCCGTTGGCGTGAGCTTTGGCCGTCTCTACACCACCGCCGAATACGGCAAATACAGCATCCGGGGCCGCTCGGAGTTGAAAACGCCCGCCCCAACTGACCCCAGCCAACAAGCCGCGCCGGCCAGCGACGAAGGCACTGGCGGCTCGGGCCTCGACCGGGACTATGCGTTTAGCTACAGCTACGGCATCGGCGAAACCATCACGCTGTTGATTCCGAACTTCTACGGTGGTGCTTCGCAGATGAAGCTCAGCGACAACTCCGCGACTGGCAAGGCGCTTAGCGCCCTCGGCGTGCCGCCCGTGCAGCTCAGTGACTACCTCGCGCACATGCCCACTTACTGGGGCGACCAGCCCATCACCAGCGGGCCAGTGTATGTAGGGGCCATTGTGTGCTTCCTGTTTGTGCTGGGCATCTTGATTGCCGACCGGCGCACCCGAACCTGGCTGGCGGCTGGTACCCTGCTGTCTATTCTGCTGGCCTGGGGCAAGAATTTCGAGACGTTCAACTACTTGATGTTCGACTATTTTCCCGGCTACAACAAGTTCCGGGCCGTGAGCATGGCCTTGGTAATTGCGCAATTGGCTATGCCCTTGCTGGCGGTGCTGGCGCTGGGCCGTGTGTTGCGCGGCCGGGTAGCTAGTGCAGCCGTGGCAGGCGCTAGCACGCACCCCAGCCTCGCCGCTCTCGCAGGCAAAACTGCCGACGCCCCCGAAACTGCGGAGCTAAAGCGTAAGCTGCTACTGGCCCTCGGCATTACGGTGGGGGTTTGCATACTGGCTTTCCTTGCCGGGATGGGTGCTGATTTCTCGTCCCCGATTGATGCGCAAATGCAGCAGCAAGGCTTTCCGGTGGATGCCATCCGCGAAGACCGGGCCTCCTTGTTGCGCACCGATGTGTTACGCTCTATCGTGTTCATCTTGCTGGCAGGTGGTACGTTGTGGTTCTATTTGCAGCGGAAGCTGTCGGCGGGAGCTGCGGCGGCACTGGTGGGGTTGTTCACTCTTGTTGACTTGTGGGGCGTAGATAAACGCTACCTCAACGAAGACAACTTCCAGACACAAACCGTAGCGCAACAATTCGTGCCGACTGCGGCCGACCAGCAGATTTTGCAGGACCAAGACCCGAGCTACCGGGTGCTGAATACAGCTAACCCGTTTAATGAGGCCCAGACGTCCTATTTCCACAAGAGCATTGGTGGCTACCACGGGGCGAAGCTGCGCCGCTACCAGGAACTGATTGAGCGGCAGATTTCGCGCAACAATATTCAGGTGCTCAACATGCTGAACACGCGCTACATCATCCAGCCGGCGCAACCAAGCCAGCAGGAAGGGCAGCCCGGTACGCCCGAGCAGGCCCAGCGCAACCCAGGCGCACTGGGCAATGCATGGTTCGTGAACGAGGTACAGAAAGTGCAGAACCCCGACCAGGAAATCAATGCCCTCACCAACCTGAACACGGCCACCACGGCTGTAGTGGATGCCTCCAAGTTCCCACTCACCAAAACCAGTTACAACGCCCCCGGCTCTACTATTGTCTTAACTGAATACGAGCCGGACGCCCTCACCTACCGGGCTACCGCCACCGCCGACGCCTTCGTGGTGTTTTCGGAAATTTATTATGCCGATGGGTGGAATGCCTACCTCGATGGCAAAAAGGTGCCGTATGTGCGAGCCAACTACGTGCTACGGGCCATGCCGCTTCCAGCCGGCACCCACACTATCAAGTTCAAGTTTGAGCCCACCGAATACGCCATCGGCAACACGGTGTCCTTGGTGTCGTCGGTGCTCCTGATTCTGCTGTTGGTAGGGGCCGTGGTATATGCCATCCGGCAGAAGCCTAGCAGTGCAGGCGAAGCCGCATTGGTATAACTGCTTCCTCTCGGCTAGCCAGCTTGTTGCCCTCTTTGGAGCGGCAGCAGGCTGGCTAGTGTTGTAATTCTTTGTGCTCACGTGATGCTACTCCAACGGCTCGAAGAACCCGAAGCCACTCGCCGTGGTATTCAGTTGCTGCTCCTGCGCGACGACCTGGCACATCCAGAGCTGCCCGGCAACAAGTGGCGCAAGCTGAAGTACAATATCGCCGAGGCGCAGCACGTAGGGCATGACACCCTCTTAACGTTTGGAGGCGCTTTTTCCAATCATATTGCCGCTGTAGCCGCGGCTGGCCGGTTGTACGGCTTACGTACGGTGGGCTACATTCGGGGCGAGGAAACCCTCCCGCTCAATCCTACCCTGGCTCGTGCCACGGCCAACGGCATGGAGTTGCGTTACCTCGACCGGAACACCTACCGCCGCAAACAAGAACCGGATTTCTTGGCTGAACTGCTGCGCGAAACTGGCCCCGCTTCCATTGTTCCGGAAGGTGGCTCCAACGTACTGGCGCTGCCCGGATGCGCAGAGTTGATAGCGGAAGTAACTGCCCAAACTTCTTTCGACTACATCTGCGTGGCTTGCGGCACGGGGGGCACACTGGCCGGGTTGCTTACGGGCCTAGCAGGCCAGCGGCAGGCGGTGGGTGTGGCAGCTCTGAAAGGCGGTGAGTTTTTGCGAGCTGACATTGATGCCCTAACACAAGTGGGCACAGGCCACACCTATTCGAATTACGACCTGCGCACTGACTACCACTTAGGTGGCTACGCAAGCTTTTCCGCGGAACTGTTGGGCTTCATTCAGGCGTTTCAAGCGCAACACGGGGTTCTGCTCGACCCTATTTACACCGGCAAGCTGCTCTACGGCGTGCTTGATTTACTGCGCCACGACTATTTCAAACCCGGCACTACGGTGGTAGCCGTGCACACTGGCGGCTTGCAGGGCTGGACGGGTTTCCAGCAGCGGTTCAAGCACCGCAGCACCTGGTGGCCTATTGAAGCGGCACCCCTTCTTTGAGCTACCTCCTCGGCAAAGTTTGCGGTGTTGCCGTAGAATAGCGGACGTGTCCACCTGGTTTCCTTACCCACCTATGTCGTTTTCCCTGTTGCTGCGCCGCCTGTTACCTCTTTTGTTTCTTGTGGCGCTAGGGTGGTTTTTGTGGATCAAGGTTCGCCCGGCATTAGATGACCTAGAAAACCCACTGGATCCGGCACCCCGCGTTACGGTCACGCACAACACCGTGCTAGAGAAGGTGGAAGGCCTCGGGCGGCTAGAATTGGTGCGCTACCACTTCAAGGACGTAGTGGAGTACAAGAAAAGCACGTACCGGTTCCTTCCCGACGCCAAAGTGGCCCTTATTGTAGCCGGCAACGCCATCGGCTGCCTGGATTTGCGCAAAGTACGGGCCCAGGATGTGGTGTTTGAAGGCGACTCCATCGTGCGCGTGGCCTTGCCACCTGCCGAGCTGTGCATCTGGCAAATCGACCATAGCGCCAGCCGCGTGTATAGCGTCGAAAACGGGTTCTTCAAAGACGCTGAACTAGTTGATGCGGGTTACAAATACGCTGAAACCAACGTGCGTCGGGCCGCGCTGCAATCCGGCATCCTGGCTGAAACCGAACGGAATGCTCAACAAATCTTGAAGCCCATGCTGGAAACCATGACCGGCCGCCGCGTGATTCTGACCCGGCAAATGCAAAACCCACTGGCACCAGCGCGGCAGTAGCGCCATGTGCGGAGCATGGGCAACGATGGGCCTCCTTGTGAGCAGAAAATCAGGAATATCTCTATATTTCTACCCGGTGCCCACCGCGGCTAGCTGCTCACTTGCTTTTCCATCCGATCATGCAACACGCTTTTGGTCTTGATATTCCACGTACCCTAGAAGAAGTCTGCCACCCGCAGCGCATGGCGCTTATCGTCTACGACATGCAGGTGGGTATTCTGCATCAGCTCAAGGATGGCCCCGCAATAACCAAGCAAGTGCTACGAGTAGTGGAAGCTGCCCGGCGTGCCAACATCCGGGTGATTTTCATGCGGCACATGTCGGTACCGAAAGAGCTGATGGGGGTGGCCCAGTTGCGCATGGCCATGGCCTGGCAGCGTACCGAATCAGTAGCCGACATCAAGCCGTGGTTTTTGCCCAGCAATCCAGCGTTTCAACTCACGCCCGAGTTGCAGCCTCTGCCCAGCGAAGCAGTGTTCGACAAGATTACCATGTCGGCTTTCGAAGGCACTCCGCTCAACATAGTGCTGCGTGACTGCGGCATCAACGCATTTGCCATTGTGGGGGTAGCAACGGAAATAGGCATCGACCCCACCGTGCGCCACGCTTCCGACCTGGGCTATATCCCGGTAATCGTAACGGATGCGTGTGGGGCCGGTCATGCGGAAGCAGGTCGTCAATCCATTGCCAACCTCGAATACGCCGGCGACAGTATGCTGACCGATGTAGCCAGCATTTGCCAGGTGTTTGAAGCAATAGCAACCGAGCACAACGCCACTGCCGCACCTGGCCGCTAGTCTTCGTCTTGTTCGGGTGCTTTGCCCAAGTCGTCGAGGGCCATTTTGATTAGGTCCTGCTCGTATCCTTTGCCGGTGAGGTACACCTGGATTTTCTGGCGGCGGATGCGGGGGTTGCGCTCCTTTTCCTGGCGGTCTTTCTTTTCCAGCACGTCCACGAGGTTCTGGTAGTACTCGTCGCCATCAATTTCTTTGAGGCCCGACTTAATGCAGTACTCGGAAATGCCTTTTTGCTTCAGTTCCTGCGTGATGCGGCGCCGACCCCATTTCTTGTTGCGGTAGTGGCCGCGCACGAAGGCCTGCGCGTAGCGTTCCTCGTCCAGCAGTTTCTCGCGGCTCAGCCGGATGATGATTTCCCCTGCTTCGTCTTCGTCGAGGCCGTACTCGCGCAGCTTGCCTTCCACTTCCTTCTGGTTGCGCTCCTGATAGGCACAGAAGGCCGCTATTTTGTGGAGGGCTTCGCCGGGCGTGTAGGTTTTCTTCTTTTTGTCGAACTGATTCATAGGCTAAGATAACGCGAAACTGGTGCTGGAAGTGCATTTTTAGCTGGGCTGTTCGTTCTAGGTTGACTGGCAGCTACATGCACTACCCGAAGGCGGCGGACTACGGACCAACCATGACTTTTTGTGCTCCTAACTACCCGTACCTGCCCGGCGTGTCTTCACCACGTTGGGGTTGGCGGCCAACTGGCTAGGCAGCTGGCTAGCCTCCAAAACCTCTTGCTGCCCCCGTAAACTCTGCACCCAACCTATCGGTTTCTCGGGTAGGAGCCAACCCTTTGCGGGCCTATTGTATCTATCTTGTTGGCAATAACCCCTTATCGAATGCCCCGTTACTTTCTATTGATTTGTTGTGTATTGGTATCTCTCACTGCTACGGCTGGCGTAGTAAAGGGCCGCGTGATAGATCCACAAGGCGCTGCTCTGGCCTTCGCGAACGTGGCCGTCCGGACCACGACCACCAGCACGGCCACCAACGAGCAAGGCAATTACCAGCTACGCCTGCCCGCTGGGCAATACGAACTGGTGTTTCAATATGTCGGCTACAAGCCCCGCATTGAATCGGTGCGAGTGGCGGGCGGCGACACGGTCACTGTGCTCGATGTGACCTTGACACCCGACAACTACAAGCTGCGCGAAGTGGTGGTGCGCTCCACCGACCGGGACCCCGCCTACGCTATTATTCAGCAAGCGCAGCAGTGGCGGCGCTACCATCGGCGCGAAGTGGCCACCTTCCGCGCCCGGGCCTACATCAAAACGCTGGCCCGCTTTCTGGAAGTACCCGGCAAGATTCTGGGGTTGGTGAAAGTTGGGCCTGACTTCAAGCCCGGCATTTTCTACCTCTCCGAGTCGGTGTCGGACATGACCTTCCGGCAGCCCAACGTGATACAGGAGCGCATGATTTCCTCCCGCGTGAGCGGCGACACCAAGGGCATCAGCTTCAACCGAGCCGGACGCGGGGCCGGCCTGAACTTCTACGACAACGTGCTGAAAAGCGGCTTTTCCGAGCGGGGCTTTGTCTCGCCGATTGCCGACGGCGCTATGCTGTTCTACAAGTACGAGCTGGAAGGCACCACCCAGCAAGGCGGCGTGACGGTGCACAAAATCCGGGTTACGCCCCGGCGCCGCACCGACCCCGTCTTTTCCAGCGGCCACATCTACATCGTGGAGGGTACCTGGCGCATTCATTCCATTTCACTGAACCTAGACAAGAATGCGCAGCTCGACTACGTAGACAGCTTCCACATCGAACAGTTGTTCGCGCCCGCGCCGGGGCCTTCCGATGTATGGGTGATTCAGTCACAGAAAATTACGGTGGGCTTCACGGCGTTTGGGTTCAAAGGCAACGGCTACCTCACGGCCGTGCTGTCCAACTACAAAGTGACGCCCACCTACCCCAACCGCCCCGCGCCCACCGTAGCGCCGCCGGTCACGGCCAACGAACCCGCCGATGCGCCCATCACCCGCGAAACCGCGGCTGATATCCGTAGGCAGAAGCCTAAGCTGGCGGGCCTAAACCGGGAAGTCCGCCGCCAAACCAAGCTAGCCGAGCGCGACACCGCAGGCATGAGCATCGGGAAGCTGAAGCGCGGTGAAGTGATGCTCGTAGAAAAAGGCGTAAACGAGCGGGATTCCAGCTACTGGGACTCGGTGCGCCCCATCCCACTCACCGAAGAAGAGCAGAAAGACTACAAAGTGAAGGACAGCACCGAGGTGGTTCGTAACTCCCGCCCCTACCAGGATTCGTTGGACCGGGTGCGCAACAAGCTGCAACCAACATCTTTGCTGCTGGGTGGCTACAGCTATTCCAACACGTTTCGGAAGCGGCAGTGGTACGTGGCGCCAGTCTTCAACATCCTCAACTACAACACCGTTGAGGGCACCGTCATCCACCCCGAGTTCACTTTCACGCAGCGCACCGATGACCGACGCTTCTACTCTATCACGCCCGCCCTGCGCTATGGCTTCAGCAACGAACTGTTCAGCCCCAGCCTCTCGGCCACGTGGCAGTATCAACCCGCCAAGCTAGCCCGGGTGAGCTTCCGGGCGGGCCGGTTCATTGAAAACTTCGACCCGAACACCCAGCTCACGCCCTTCATCAATAGCTACTACACCCTGCTGGAGAACCGCAATTACGCCAAGCTCTACCGCCGCGACGGTGCCCAACTCAGCTACCAGACCGAAGCCGTGAATGGCCTGACCGTGCAAGGCACGCTGAGCTACTACGACCGGCGCCAGCTTTACAACAGCAGCATCGACTTGTGGGTGGATCAAGAAGGCCGAGCCTTCACATCCAACCAGCCCGTGAATGAGGAACTGCCTACTACCAGTTTCAACCGCAACCAGTCCTTGGCCTTCGAACTAACGGCCTCTTTCCGTCCGGGCCAGCGCTACATCAGCCGGCCCGATGGCAAGTACAATCTGGGTTCGAAGTCCCCGACGTTCACCGGCACTTGGCGACAAGGCGTAGGCGGCCTAGTGGGCTCTGATGCGCGCTACACACTCCTTGAGGTAGGTATTCGGCAGTCCATTGGGATGGGGCTGCTGGGCACTAGCACCTACAGGGTGGCCGCAGGCGGTTTTGTGGGCACGCCGCAACTTTCCTTCATGGACTTCCGCCACTTCAGCGGCAACCGCACCTACCTAGCAGCCGATTTCAGCCAGTTTCAACTGCTCGACTACTACCGCTACAGCACCAGCCACAACTTCCTGGAGGCGCACTACAACCACCATTTCAACGGCTTTTTCCTGAACAAAATCCCGCTGTTGCGGCGACTGAAATGGCAGGAAGTGGCCTCCCTCAACTACCTCACCACCCGCGAAGCCGGCCATTATGTGGAGGTAGGCGTGGGCTTGGAGCACGTGTTCAAAGTTTTGCGCATCGACTTCTACACGGGCTTACAATCCGGCCAGCGCGTGGGTACCGGGCTCCGGGTAGGCATTGGCTTCTAGCAGCGGCGTACCGGGGCCTGTCGTTCAACGACAAAAGCCTTCTGCTTATACAGCAGAAGGCTTTTGATTAGACAGTAACTCAGTTATTTCACTTCCTCGAAATCCACGTACTCGCCGCCTTCAAAATGCTTGGCGGGTTTGGCCTGTGGTTTCGGCGGCACATAATCGACGTGGACCTGGCCGTTGGCAGCAGCCGTGTTGCGGGGCTCGGGGCGGGGCGCTTCAAAAGGGTTGGCGCCAAACTGTTGGCTGTAGCGCTGCGTCTGTTTCTTCACGAACCGTACAACCAGCCAGCGCATCAGCACCGGCAATACGAAGCGAAGAACCAGGGAAACGAGGAAGAATATCAGCAGGAATTTGACCATCAGAAAGCCACTCAGGTGGCCGGGTTGAGGGGTTGAAAGTAGAAATCAGCGGTGACGGCGCTTTCCAGCTGCGCATCGGAGCAAGGTACAAGTTCAGAACGCGAGGACAGCACAAATGGTTTATAGCCTAACTCGGCCAGCAATTTCACCACAGCGCGGCGGTTTTCCAGCCCATTCAGTTCGGTTTGAATAAGGGGCTGAAACCGGCGCAGCGTCGCCTGCATGTGCCGAAACACCTCGAACTCGAAGCCTTCTACGTCGCACTTCACGAAATCGAGGCGGGGCAGGTGGGCCAGCAGGTCGTCGGGGACGCGCATGGGCACCTCGTAGGTGCGGGCGTAGTGCTCATGGGGGTTGCTGGCCGCCACTTTGGTCATGCCGTGGTGGAGCAGGCCATTGCGCTCAGGGGTACCCATTTGCACGGTGGTATTCTGCCCCCCTAAGGCATACGGCAGCAGCGTGAGGTTGCGGACCCCACTGCGCTTGACATTATCTTGCCAGATAGCCTGAAAATCCGGAATCGGCTCCACAGCCAGCACCTGCCCCGCCAGCCCCGCCAGCTTCGACAATGCCACGGAATAGTACCCCAGGTTGGCGCCAATATCCAGACACACAAAGCCGGGCTTGATGATCTTTTCCAGGAAGAACAGTTCCGGATATTTTTTCTTGCCCCACCCAGCACCTACCAGCCGCAAATAAACCCCACTTACAAAGCGGATGTATTGCTCGAAGCCAAGCGCCCGGACGAGGAGTTTGCGGAGTTGTTTCACCATAATGCGCGCAAAGATGTCGCAAAGCTGGGAAATTCAGGCTGTCGGCGGTAGCGGCTAGCGTTTGCGCGCTTTGCTCCACACCCGCGACGCACCCGCCGCAACCAAGCCCCCTATCGTGTACCAGGCCACTGTCATGAGCTTGGTTTGTGGGGTCCGGTTGCTAGGCGCTTCGCCTAACCCAAGCGGACCGGGCAGCAGCACCCCTCCTACCCCGGCAGCCACCCCCAGTACGGCTCCACGCTGCCATGCTTTTTTGCCCCGGCCTACTAAGCTAAAATAGAGGCCATTGGAGAGCAAGTCGCCGGCCATTGTCAGATTAAACAGCGTATCGTTGTCTGGCTGCGGGGCTTCGGCTTTGCCAAGTAGCTTGCGTAAGGCGCGCATGCCCAACACGTCCATGCGAGGAGCGTCGGCAGGGCGTATGTGGCGGACGGTTTCGTGCAGTAACGTAAGAACAACGGCGCCGGCCAAGCCACTGGCAAGGGCTTGTGGCACAACAGAAGGTTTAGAGCGTTTCATAGGGTAGCAACGTCAGGTGGTAAGAGGTCTTCCCCTCCTATTCGTTGAAATGCACTGTATAGTTCTGCTAACTGTTGCAACTCACTACCAAGCACCTCGCGCCACTGCTTGCTTGGTGAATGAGTGGAGTAGGCGGAACCATGTCTGTCTTGCACCTCTTTGTGGAAGCTGCCACTAAACCCTGCGCTATAGCTACTGAAGCTATGTAATACTTGTGCGCCTACTTTACTTAAGAATCAGGCGGGCCACCCGTGGCAGTTAGTCAGCCGCCACGGCTTGGTGTTCAGTTGCCTGGTGGCCCTGCCTTTACTTTTTCCCGTGCGTAACTCCTTCCCATTGATCGGTGCGGAACGGGGCAGCAGGTAGCCCTTCGCGGTTGTAGAGGGTGGCCTCGGGGTTGCTGGCCCAGGCGTAGCGCACTGCTACGGGCGTAGGCACGGCCTCACTGCTTACCACCACCTGTTGGCCTTCCAGCTTTGCTGTTGCCCAGTGAAATTTCTTATCGGCGCCAGCCACCGCAAAGCCTTTCAGCACCCCGTTGCTGCCTTTTACCTGCAGGCCTGAGCCGGCATCTGTGAAACGGAGCTGCACCTTGTTGCCGGTCACGCGCATCGACTGGAAAGTGGGACCCGCAGCTACCACTTGCTTGTCGTTGTACGCCACCTTGCGCGCCACCAATGCTAGCCGGTGCCCGACGTCCTGCTTGTTCGCGGGGTGAATGTCTTTGCCGTCTCCGATGTCAATAGCAACGGCCATGCCGGTGCGGGGCAAGGTCAGGGCCAGCGCCTGTGCTTCGCGCAGCTCCGCCCAATCAGACTCGGCGGGTTCCGGCTCCGTTTCTTTGAAATTAGCGAGCTGCACAAACAGGAAAGGCACATCATAGCCCCAGCGGCCTCGCCAATCTTTGATTAACGTCGGAAATAACGTACGGTACTGCTCGGCACGGTTGGCGTTGCTTTCGCCTTGGTACCAGATTATTCCTTTCACCGCATACGGAATCAAGGGGGCTATCATTCCGTTGAAAAGTCCGGTAGGCGTGTTGGGGTCGTTGTTTTCCGGAGTTGTCTGCTTTTCTACCTCCACTACCTTGGCCTGAAAATCAGGCAGCACCTTCAGCGCTTCCCCACTCACCCACGCCTCGGCCGGGGTGCCTCCCCACGGGCTGCTGATGATACCAATGGGCACTTTATAGTGCTGGTGCAGGTCGCGGGCGAAGAAATAAGGCACAGCGGCAAACTGCCCGGCGGTACTTGGGCTGCACAGCTTCCAGTTATAGCCTTCGCTTTCCAGCCGAGGCTGATTTGATACCTGCTTCTTGACCGTGAACTGCCGTATCTGCGGAAAATTAGCCGCGGCCACCTCCTGCTCGGCATGCACAACCACCGGATACGAATTGGGCTTGGGAGCATTGGGGTCACGTAGGGGCAACTCCATGTTCGACTGGCCGGATGCCAGCCACACGTCTCCCACCAAGATATCCTGAATCGTGAGCGTGTTCTGGCCCCGCAGGGTCATGGTGTAGGGCCCGCCAGCCGGCGTAGCAGGCAAGGTTACTTGCCATTTGCCGGTGCTAGCTGGCACCGCTGCATAGGTTTTTCCTTGAAAAGTCAGGGTAACTTTCTCCCCGGGGGCAGCCCACCCCCATATTGGCACTTTAGTGTCGCGTTGCAACACCATATGGTCGCCCACCAAGGCTGGTAGCCGGATAGTGGCATGCACGGGCAGGCTGTTGTGCAGAAGCAACGTAGCAAGAGCAAGTAAGGGAAGTTTCATATGCAGGTCGGGCACTTAGATGGTGGGAATACTTGAAGGCAGACAACGGGATAAAGGCAGCTTCTCTCCTGGGAGCTCAGCATGAGCCGCCACCCTACCGAGGCAGACGAACGCCTTGTAGTCGGGCTAACGCCCAGTTGCTTCTGTTGCTAGTACGCTAGCCTGCTGGGTTGGCGCAACTACGCAAGAAGTTCAGCTGTTGAATTACTTGCATACGCAGGCTTGTTGGCTATTTGCAACTGGATTCCAATATTTTTTGCGGGTAAGTGCTATGCAAGTGACGATAACTTTACTATCATTGCTAAAACGTATTAGCTAGTAAATATTGTTGATTTTCTTGAATTAAATCAACTTACCGGATAGTACTGCACACCCTTGCTCACTTCGTAGGCTATTTCTGGCACCTGCAAGCGCAGCAAATACTCTATTCTCTACGCACTGCCTTTCTGCTTTATACCTGCCCCGTACTTCAGGGCAAACCCCACCGAACGTCTTGTCACCCAATGAACTGCAATCTTTTTCTTCTGAGTTGCTTTCTGCTTACGAGTCCAGCTGCATGGGCACAAAAAAACTCAGCCTACCACGTAAAATCACCGGATGGCAAGCTTGACTTAACCGTACAAGCCGGCTCCGTCCTGAGTTGGTCTGTTCAGCACGAAGCAACCCCGGTTCTAGCTCCGTCGCCTATCTCGCTGACTTTGGCGGGTGGCGAGGTGCTGGGCAAAAACGCCGTAGTGGAAAGCGCGAAAACAGCTGCCGTTAACACCACCATTGCCGCCCCGATATACAAGAAAAAGCAGGTAATTGATACGTACAACGAGCTAACTATCAATCTCAAGGGTAAGTACGGCGTTATCGTGCGCGCCTACAATGATGGGGCGGCTTACCGCTTCTTCACCAAGCGTAAAGGCCAGCTTACCGTCTTGAACGAAGACGCGGCCTTCAACTTCGCCGAAGACCATTCGGCTCTTATTCCCTTTGTGCGCGACCTGCGAGTACCCACCGACATGTACATCTCTTCGTTTGAGAGCTTGTATACGCCGCTAAAGCTTTCAGAAATCACCAAAGTAAAAAAGGACACCCTCGCTTTCCTGCCAGCCTTGGTTACGCTCGGCGACAACAAAAAAGCGGTGCTTCTGGAATCGGATGTGGAAGACTATCCGGGTATGCTGCTCAAAGCCAGCACGCAAGCGTCGCCGGGTTTGCACAGCGACTTTGCCAAGTATCCGGCTGAGGAAACGTCGGGTGGCTTTCACAACATGCAGTTGGTGGTGCCCAAGCGAGAAAACTACATTGCCAAAACCAGTGGTACCCGCACATTTCCGTGGCGCATTGTGGTGGTCAGCACCACCGACAAAGACTTGGCCAACAACGACATGGTGTTCAAGCTGGCGGCACCGTCCAGAGTGAAGGACGTATCGTGGATCAAGCCGGGCAAGGTGGCCTGGGATTGGTGGAACGACTGGAATATCTCGCACGTCGATTTCGTGGCGGGTATCAACACGCCCACTTATAAATACTACATCGATTTTGCGGCTGCCAACAAGATAGAGTACGTGATTCTGGACGAAGGCTGGTCCGAGGAAACCGATATCTTGAAAATTTCGCCGAAGGTGGACCTGGTTGAGCTGCTTGCATATGGCAAGCAGAAAAACGTGGACATCATTCTGTGGGCTAACTGGCGCTCTATCACCGAGAAGTTGGACGCTGCATACTCGCAGTATGCCAAAATGGGCGTGAAGGGATTTAAGATTGATTTTCTGGACCGCGACGACCAGAAGATGGTCGCTTCTTCCTACAAGCTGGCCCAGAAAGCCGCAGACTTCAAACTACTGGTTGATTTTCATGGCATGCACAAGCCTGATGGCCTGACGCGCACCTACCCCAACGTAGTGAACTACGAGGGAGTGAAAGGCCTGGAAAACAATAAGTGGACTCCCAACGACGACGTACCCCGCTACGACGTGACGCTGCCTTTCATCCGGATGATGGCCGGCCCCATGGACTACACGCCCGGCGCCATGCGCAACGCCACCAAGACCGAGTTTCGTCCCAACAACTCCAAGCCAATGAGCCAGGGTACGCGCTGCCACCAGCTGGCCATGTATGTGGTGTTCGAGGCGCCACTGCAAATGCTAGCCGACAACCCTACTACCTACCTTAAAGAGCAGGAAAGCACCGACTTCATTGCGAAAGTACCTACCACGTTCGACCAGACAGTGGCCTTGGATGGTAAAGTGGGCGAGTACGTAGCACTGGCTCGCCAGAAAGGCGACACTTGGTATGTAGGCGCCATGAGCAACTGGGATCCGCGTGAGTTGACCCTAGACTTCTCATTTCTGGGTCCAGGCAACTACGAAGCCGTAATTTTTCAGGATGGCATCAACGCCAACCGCGACGCCACGGATTACAAGCGCGTGGTACGCAAAGTGTCTGCTCAAGACAAAGTCAGCATCAAGTTAAGCAATGGTGGTGGCTGGGCAGCACGTATCTATCCGGTGAAGTAAGCATGCAGCAACGAGGAGCTAGCGGACTAGCTGGCTCCTCGTTGCTGCATGCTTTCAAGGATGAATAGTATTATATTTATCATCTATTTGGTTAGTACAAAATTTTGCCCTTAGTTTGCTATAGTGTTATTCGGAACGCAAACGTTTGCTATTTTAGCGTTCCTATTACAGTACTTGCTCTCTAGCCCACTCAGTTTCTTGAGCTGAATGAACTAGCTAGCCTGCTTATAACTGGTTGATTTTTCTGGTCACCAGTTTTTCTCCTTTTCCTATTTCCCCCTCTATTAGAAGCCTCATTCTGACGCACTTATGCTTCTATTAAACGCTAAAACCTTTTAGCGTTTCCATCTTGTTGGTTCGCTCTCTATTCTACTCTCCGCTTTGCATGCGCACTGGTTCCTATCTGCTGGCCACCTGCTTGTTGCACGAATGATGTTCCTAGTCCAGCAAGCTTAGACAGTGCGGGTAATGCCCACGCTTTCGAGTACACTCAAGTTGCCTGTTATCTTCCTTCGGCCTTATTGATCATGAGTAAAAACACGTACGCTTCCAAAAACCATCCTGACAAGAGGCTTAATGCTTTTAGCTACTTAGCTACCCCAGTGGTACTGGGTGCTGCGCTAATGGCCGCGGCATGTCAGCGCACTGGTGTTACCACTGCTCCTGTAACCACACCCACAACAACTGTCTCCTCGACTCCTGCCTCTGCTGCCTTGCCGGTAGCTCCTCAATGGAGCCCGCGGGTGGCTGCGCTGCTCAAGCAGATGACGTTGGAAGAGAAAATTGGGCAGATGACCCAAATTACCAATGCGGCTATCAACCATACGGGTGAGCAAAAGGATGTTAGCCTCGATTCGGCAAAACTTGTTCCGTTCATCAAAACCTATGGCGTAGGCTCTTTCCTGAATGGGGAGGCCGTACCACCCAAGCAGTGGTTCACTTATTTGAGTGCTTTGCAAAGGATTGCAATGCGCGAGTCGCGGCTGCACATCCCGGTCATCTATGGCATCGATCATATGCACGGGGCCAGCTACGTGTCCGGAGCTTCTATTTTCCCGCACAACCTCAACCTAGGAGCCACTTTCAATGCGGAATTTGCCCGTCAGGAAGCACGTGCTACGGTGATGGAGTCGGCAGATTTGGGGCATATCTGGGTGTTTGCGCCAGTGCTGGATCTGGGCGTGAACGTGTACTGGCCGCGGCTGTATGAAACTTACGGCGAAGACCCACTGGTAGCGGCGCGACTTGGCGCAGCTTACGTAGACGAACTGCAAAACAACAAGGACATTCTGCCTTACAAGGTGGCCGGCTGTGGCAAGCACTTCCTGGGCTACTCAGACCCACGCAACGGGTGGGACCGGACCAACGCCCTAATTCCGGATCAGCGCCTGCAAGAGTTTTTCCGCCCTTCGTTTCAAGCAGCTATTGATGCTGGTCTGAAGTCGGTGATGATTAACAGCGGCGAAATCAATGGGGAGCCGGTGCACTCGTCCAAGGCTATTCTCACGGATTTGCTGCGTACCCAAATGGGGTTCAAAGGGGTAGCCGTAACCGACTGGCAGGACATTATCCGGCTGGTAACGGTGCAGAAAACCGCGCCTAACGAGAAGGAAGCTACTTTCCGCTGCATTGATGCGGGTGTGGATATGGCCATGACGCCTTACACCACCGACTTCTGCCGCTACGTGAAGGAGCTGGTGCAAGAAGGCCGCCTAACCCAAGAGCGCATCGACCTTTCGGCGGGCCGTGTGCTGCAAATGAAAGACGAACTGGGCATGTTCGAGAACCCCATGCCCCGGGCCGACCGGCTCAACCGCATCGGCGACCCTACGCTGAAGCAGCAGGCCTTGGAAGCTGCTCGCGAGTCGATAGTGCTACTGAAGAACGAGAAGAACACGCTGCCTTTGACTGCCAGCAAAGTGCGCCGCCTGTTGGTAGTGGGTCCTTCGGCTGATTCTCGGGCCAACCTTTCGGGTGGCTGGACACTAGCCTGGCAGGGCCGGCAGGAAGCGCAGTACCCCCAAGAGGTGCAAACCATTTACACGGCGCTAAAGCAGCAATACCCTACTGCGCAGGTGGAAACCGTGCCGTATCAGGATGCCACGGGTAAGCCGCAGCTCGGCAATGTGCTGGCGGCGGCCCGCAAGGCAGATGCCGTTGTATTGGCCCTGGGCGAGCGGCCGTATGCGGAAGGCTTGGGTAACACCAGCGACCTAACGCTGCCAGAAGACCAGCAGGAGCTGGTACGAACGGCCCAAAGTGCCGGCAAACCCACGGTGCTGGTACTGATTGGGGGCCGTCCGAATATCATTCGCACGGTGGTCGATCGGTCGCAGGCCGTTATCTGGGGCGGTTTGCCGGGTTTCGGCGGGGGGCAGGCCATTGCTGAAATCATCAGTGGCAAAGTGAACCCTAGCGGCCGGTTGCCTTTCACCTATCCGCAGTTTGCCGGGCACATTTCCAACTACCACCACGACAACAACGAGAACAGCTTGGAGCTCAGCGACTTTGGGGCGGGATTTGAAAACCGCGGCACCAAATACAAGAGCACTATGCTCACGGAGTACGGCGAAGGCCTAAGCTACACCACATTCCGCTACGCTAGCCTCCAACTCAGCGACTCGGTGCTCACCGGCAATGGCTCTATCCGAGCCACTGTGCGCGTAACCAACGCGGGTACCAAAGCGGGCAAAGAGGCAGTGCTCTGGTTCATGACCGACGAAGTAGGCCGCATCACGCGACCCGTCCGCTTGCTGAAGCACTTCGAAAAGCGTGAGTTTAAGCCCGGCGAAGGTCAGGAGCTGACGTTCGAGATTCAGCCCCAGCGCGACCTAAGCTACCCGGATGCTCAAGGCAATCGGGTGCTGGAAGACGGCTACTTCACACTACGAGTCGGCGACCAAATCAAGCGCTTCCGCTACGCGGGCTCTAAAGCGCTGGGCGCTACTTCTCCCTCGACTACTACACGGGCTTTGAACTCTAAATAACGATCCTCTGCGGCTTCTCGGTAGGGTGAGTTTGCATACCTCCGCGGGCCGTCTGCCTCTACGGCTTCAGGCAAATCTGCTGCTTTAAGCTATGGCCGAATGTGTGGCAAAGCGTCTTCTGTTTCTAACACCCAACTATTTCTTTCATGAACGATAATTCCTCTATGCATTCGCTCGGCCGGGCGATGCTACTGGCTGCTTGCGGGCTTCCAGCTGTTGCAACTATTCCTGCCGTGGGAGCCAGCTTGCCGCTCGCTATGCCGGTAGCCGGGCCGACCATCGCAGACGTACCTGTATCGGGCCGCGTAACGCAGGCCAACGGAGAAGGCTTACCTGGTGTAACGGTAGTAGTGAAAGGCACTACCGTAGGCGCCAGCACCGACATGAACGGTAACTTCTCGCTGACCGCACCGGAAGGTAGCACCCTGGTGTTCAGCAACATTGGGTACAAGCGAGTGGAGCTTCCCCTAACCGGCACCACCACGGGCCTCACGGTTTCCATGGTGGAAGACACCCAGGCACTGGGTGAAGTAGTGGTAGTAGGCTACGGCACGCAGGAGCGCGCTACCGTAACGGGTGCCGTGGCATCGGTATCTGGCCGCGACATAGCGGCGCAGCCCGTACCCGATGCCAACCAGGCAATTCAGGGCCGGGCAGCTGGGGTTACAGTGACTTCTAACAATGGGGCACCCGGCGGCGGCGGCGGCGTTACGGTGCGGGTACGCGGTATCACGTCGGCCGGCAACAACAACCCACTGTATGTGGTGGACGGTTTCCCACTACCCTCCAGCGACGACCGGAACGGCGGCTTGAGCTTTCTCAACCCCAACGACATCGAGAGCATTGACGTGCTGAAGGATGCTTCGGCCACCGCCATTTATGGCGTGCGCGCCGCCAATGGGGTTGTTATCGTGACCACCAAGCGCGGTAAGGCCGGCAAAGCAACCATCAACCTCGATGCCTATGTGGGCACCCAGAGCGTGTGGCGCAAGCTCGACTTGCTGAATGCCGAGCAGTACGCAACGCTCAACAACGAGAGCCGGAGTGCTGCTAACACCCAAGGCATCAACAGCAACCCGCTGCCCCTGAACCCACGCTACACCAACCCAGCGTCGTTGGGGCAGGGCACCGACTGGCAGGATGCTATTTACCGCAACGCCAAGATTCAGAGCTACAACCTCTCGGCAACGGGTGGCAACGAGAAAGGACGCTACGCATTAAGCGCCGGCTACTTCCAGCAGGATGGTACCATCATCGGCTCCAACTTCGAGCGTTTCTCGTTGCGAGCGAATGGTGACTTACAGCTTGGTAAGTTTATCAAGATCGGCAACAGCATCTCGCTTACCCACGCCCAGGCGCGGCAGCTTGACACCAACAACGACTACACCAGCCCCGTGTTCTACGCCTTGACGGCGCCTCCAACACGGCCTGTAATCGACCCCGTTACCGGCAATTACACGGAGTTCAGCACCGAAACCGACTACTACCTGGAAACCAACCCGGTTGTACAGGCCACGCGTGACAACTTCAAAACGATTACCAACCGCGTTCTGACCAACGTTTTTGCTGAAATAGAGCCAGTGAAAGGGTTGCGTTTCCGCACCAACGTGGGGGCCGACCTGCAGTTCTACCAGAACAACCGGTTTACCCCGCGGGTACCAGGCGCCACACGCCTCCAAAACGCCAACGCGCAGTGGGATACCAGCTACAACCCAAGCTACCTCATTGAGAACACCTTGACCTACGACAAGGTATTCGCCGATAAGCACTCAGTGACGTTGCTGGCAGGACAATCGGCGCAGCAGTTCGACTACAGCACTATCAGTGCCAGCCGCCAGAACTATAGCCGCGACGACTTGCAGGTAATTGACGTGGGCCCTTCCAACGGCCTTAACAACTCTGGCAACGCCGGACAGTCGCGCCTGGCTAGTTATTTTGCCCGTGCCAACTACGACTTTGCTGGCAAGTACTTGTTCTCGGCCGTTATTCGCCGCGACGGTTCCTCGGCCTTTGCTCGCCAGAACGCCTTCGGTTACTTCCCCGGCATCTCGGCCGGCTGGCGCCTATCGGAAGAAGGCTTCCTACAGGATGTAAACTGGCTCAGCAACCTGAAGATTCGGGCAGGCTGGGGCCGGGTAGGTAACCCAACCAACGCGGGTGCCTTCGCTTACTTACAAACCATTACCTCCAACCGCAATGTGCAGTATGCCTTGGGTTCAGGCGATCAGACGTTTGTAACGGGAGCAGCCCCCACCCGGGCAGCCAACGAAAACCTGAAGTGGGAAAACAACGAGCAAACCAACGTGGGTATCGACGTGGGCTTGTTGGATAACCGCCTGGAAGCCACACTGGACCTGTACACCCGTACCTCGCCGAACCTGCTGATCAACGTGCCGGTATCCACCTTGTCGGGTACTTACGAAGACCAGATTGTGAATGCGGCGGCTTCCCGCAACAGAGGCCTGGACTTCTCCTTCACCAGCCGCAACCTAGTGGGCGAAGATGGCGGCCTCACCTGGACCACCAACCTGAACTTCTCGCTCTACCGCAGTGAGTTGACCTCGCTTGGTTTGGGCCGGCCGTTCAACGCGCAGCAATTCCGCGGCAACGCCAGCATCGTGCGCTACGACAAAGATGTGCCGTTCGGCTCGTTCTACGGCTATGTAGCGGATGGGCTCATCCAGACAGATGAAGAGCTGCGTTCTTTGAACAGCAATGCTTCTACTGCCACAAACGGAGCAAGCGCCTACTACCAGAACTCGGGTACTCGCCCCGGCGACATCCGATTCCGGGATTTGAATGGTGACGGCGTTATTACGGATGCCGACCGCACCTACATCGGCGACCCCAACCCCGATTTCACGTACGGTGTCACCAACACCTTGAGCTATAAAGGCATTGATGTCAGCGTATTTCTGCAAGGCAGCCAGGGCAACGATGTGTTCAACCTGAACCGCTTCTATACGGATGGCGGTTTGTACGGCGCTGAAAACTCCAGCACCCGCGTACTGGACCGGTGGACGGGCCCAGGCACCAGCAACTCCGTACCCCGGGCCGTTGCCGGCGACCCCAACCAGAACCTGCGCTTCTCCAGCGACTACGTGCAAGACGGTTCGTACATGCGCATCAAGCTGCTGACGGTAGGATATACGCTGCCGAAAACGCTGATCAACCGGATTTCGGCGCAGAACGTTCGGTTCTACTTGAGTGCTCAGAACCTGCTGACTGTCACCAACTATGATGGTATCGAGCCGGAAATTGCCGCCTCCAACTACGTGAACGGTCAGTTCGTGACCAGTTTGGGCATCGACCGGGGCTCGTATCCTCAGTCTCGCACCTTCATTGCGGGTATCAACATCGGGTTCTAAGCCCCTACTGCTTCGGGGCGGCCGTGCCAACCGGCACACCGCCCCGATTCACCCACGCTTCAATATTTACTGAAATGACAACTAAGAAATTAGCTCTTTCGAGCCTACTCATGCTGGGATTGCTAGCTGGCTGCGGCAAAGACTACCTGGAAGTAGAGCCCCGCGACCGAGTAACCTCAGAGATTTTCTACAAAACCCAAACTGACGCCATCCAGGCAACCAATGCGGCCTACGCCGAGCTGGTTCGTTACGGTATGTTCAACTACTCCCTGTGGGGTATTGGCGACGTGATGTCAGACAACTCTCTGCTGGGCGGCGGCGGTGGCAGCGACGGAATCGAGTTTCAGCAACTCGACAACTACAACATTCCGGCAACCAACCCCCTCACTACCGCTCACTGGCGTTCGTGCTACCTTGGTATCGGCCGCGCCAACTTGGTGTTGGCCAATGTGCCAGCCATCACCATGGATGAAGCCATCAAGAAGCGCAGCCTAGGCGAGGCGCAGTTCCTGCGGGCGCTGTACTACTTCTATTTGGTGCGGGGTTATGGCGATGTGCCGCTGATTACCACTCCCCCAGCCACTGCCAGTGCGGTTAACAACCTCACCCGAACCCCGGCCGCGCAGATCTACGAGCAGATTGTGACCGATCTGCAGGAGGCAGCCAACAACCTCCCCGCTGGCCCCTACACCGGCGACGACATTGGTCGCGCCACCAAATGGGCGGCGAAGGGCTTATTGGCGAAAGTGTACCTGACCCAAGGCAACCTGCCATCGGCCGCTTCGCAGGCATTGGAAGTTATTCAGCAGTCGGGCAAATTATTGAACCCCAACTATGCCGACAACTTCAACGTGGCCAGGGAAAACGGCCCTGAATCACTATTCGAAGTGCAGTTTCGTGCGTCGCCCCAAGAGTACTACGATCAAAACGGACCGGGCTTTATTGGCAACGGTTTCTTTGGGGCTCGTGGTTTGAACACCGTAAACACGGGCGGCTACGGCTTCAACGTTCCTGAGAAGGAATTTGTGGATGGCTATGAGTTGAATGACCAGCGCCGTAAAGTAACTATTTGGGAACCCGGCGATGTGTATCCAGGCACTACGATAGTGCAGCCGCAAAATTTGCCTGGTTCGCCGTTTGGCTACAATGTAAGAAAATGGTTCACTGGCAAGTTAACGCCACTGCAATACGACTCCCCACTGAACATTCCGGTGTTGCGTATGGGAGAAATATATCTGATTTATGCAGAAGCAGCAGGTCCAACGTTGGGCTTACCCTACCTGAACCGAGTACGCCGCCGCGCGTTTGGCTTGCCTATCGAAACACCTTCAGCCCGCGACCTAGCCACCACCGACGCAACGGCTTTCAAAGCCGCTGTACTCCGGGAGCGTCGTTACGAGTTGGCTTTCGAAAACGACCGTTGGTATGACCTGAAGCGCACCGGCACGTTGGTGACTACGATGCGTGCCCAGGGCAAGAATGTGCAGGATTTCAACAACTTGCTGCCGATTCCGCAGTCGGAGCGTGATGTAAATCCGAATTTGACCCAGAATCAAGGATACTAATTGTAATTTCCAAGCTCTGAGAAACCAGAAAAGCCGTGTACCACCCGCTGGACGCGGCTTTTCTTTTCTATTGGCAACCCAGTCCCCCTCTTCCCACATTATTCCCATTCATGGCAGCCCCTACCCCAACCCTTAGCAGCCGGCCAGCCGCCGGCACTTCTTCGGCCCCTTCCCAACGCTACACTTCCGCGTTGAGCGCCGTCACTACCCTCTTCTTCCTGTGGGGGTTTATCACGTGTCTCAACGACATTCTGATTCCCTATCTGAAGGCCATCTTTCAGCTCTCGTTTGCCCAGGCCAACCTGATCAACCTCTGCTTTTTCGGAGCGTACTTCTTCATGAGTATTCCTTCGGGCTGGCTGGTTTCTCGAGTAGGATATAAGAAGGGCATGCTAATTGGCTTTGCAGTGGCCGCTTTAGGGTCGTTTTTGTTCTACCCTGCGGCAGCGCAACGAGCCTACGGACTCTTTTTGGGGGCGCTTTTCGTGCTGGCTTCCGGCATTACTATCCTGCAGGTAGCTGCTAATCCGTACGTGGCTATTCTAGGACCGCCGGAATCAGCTTCGTCTCGCTTGACCCTTACCCAAGCTTTTAATTCGCTAGGTACGTACTTGGCGCCTAGATTAGGTAGCGTACTCATCTTAAGCCATCTTCCTAAAAAAGTAGATGCTGCTAGCGCCGCCAATATTGATGTAACGGCGGTGCAAATTCCCTATTTAGTTATAGGTGGGGTGCTGTTGCTCATTAGCTTACTTTTAAGTCGCGTACACTTACCCAAAATCGACCACACCACCGAAACGGATTCCACTGCGATAAGTGATGCTGGTAGTGCCTGGAACTATCGTCATTTGGTATTAGGGGTAGTAGGAATCTTTGCTTACGTAGGTGCCGAGGTAGCCATAGGTTCACACATCGTCAACTACTTAGCGTTGCCTGATGTAATGGGCCTGGACCCTGAGTCAGCGGGTAAACAGGTTGCCAACTATTGGGGGGCGGCTATGGTGGGCCGTTTTGCAGGTGCTTATCTGCTCAACAAGTTTGCTCCTACTAAACTGCTTGCTTTTAATGCAATTGGTGCAGTAATACTAGTACTCATTTCTATTAATACTTCGGGGACTGTAGCTATGTGGAGCCTACTGGCTGTGGGGCTGATGAACTCACTGATGTATCCCACCATTTTCACGCTAGCTGTGGCTGGCTTAGGCCGTCATACCGAGCAGGCCTCCGGTTTGCTTTGTACAGCCATTGTAGGTGGAGCACTCGTGCCGTTACTGTTTGGCTTCATTGCCGACAATAATGGGTTGCGCATTGCCCTGCTGCTCCCCATTGTGTGCTACCTGTACGTGATGTGGTACGGTCTGCGGGGCAGCCGCCGGGCTGTTCCAGCTACCCAACAGCCGGCTTAAGGCGGAACCTGCACCAGGGTTCGATTACGTGACTCCAAGATATTTCTACGTGCAAGGGCTACCAGTCTGGTAGCCCTTGTTACTGTATTCGCTAGCTGAACTGCAGCTACTCCATGGCTACTACCCTAAAAAAAACATCTCTCACCGACCTTGCCCGGCAGCTACACCTAGCACCTTCCACGGTGTCGCGGGCGCTGGCCGACCAAGACGGCATCAGCGAGGCCACGAAAGCTCGCGTACGAAAGCTCGCCCAGGAGCTGCATTACTTGCCTAACCACCTCGCGGCATCCTTGCGCAAAGGCCGCAGCAATACGCTGGGCGTGATTGTGCCGCACATCAACGGATACTTCTTTCCGGCCGTGATGAACGGCATCGAAAAGGTAGCCAGCGAGGCTGGCTTCAACGTGATGATGTGCCAATCCAATGAAGAGCTGCGCCGAGAGCAGCAGAACATCGGCACGCTGCTGGCCGCTCAAGTAGAGGGCATCTTGCTTTCCGTATCGGCTACCACCTACGAAGATGACCAGCACCTAGAGCAGGTTCGGCGGCAAGGTACCCCCCTGGTTTTCTTTGACCGGGTGCCAGACCTAGCCCAGAGCACCGCCGTGGTTCTCGACGACTTTCAGGGAGCCTACCAAGCTGTAACGCACCTGATTGAGCAAGGCTGCACCCGCATTGCGCATCTGGCCGGGCCGCAGCACCTCAACACCAGCCGCAACCGGTACTTGGGCTACATGGAGGCGCTGCGGGCTCATGGCCTACCAACCGATGAGCGGTGGACGTATGCGCTGTCGGCGTCCACGTTGCAGGCGGGGCGGGTTGGTATGCAGCACCTGTTGGCGCTGGATACTCCTCTGGATGCCGTATTCGCCTCCTATGCTTTCTCCGCTGCCGGAGCCCTAGAAGTGTTGCTGGAACGTGGAATACGCGTGCCGCAGGACTTGGCGCTTGCCTGCTTTAGCAACGAGCCCTTCACCACCATGACGCAGCCGCACCTGACCGCGGTGGACCAACAAGCCGAGCACATGGGCGCAACGGCCGTTCGGTTGCTGTTACAATTGCTAGAGCGTGGCCCCGACTATAGTCCGCCCCACATCGTGCTGAAGCCTGAGCTGCAAATCCGCAACTCCTCGCTGCATCTAACGCGGGAGAACCGGATGCCGCAGGTGGCGTAATTGCTCGGTCTGCTTGTCGGCTAGCTTATTAGCGCAACTAGTGTGCCCTCGTCACAGATCAGCTACAAGACAAGCTGTGGCGGGGGCACCTTGCTTGCCGTCGGCTATGAGAAGAATGGCTCATCTGGCAGGAGCGCTGAAAAAATTGCTGTAAGCTATAGCCGTTTTTCAAATCCTGCCTATCTTTGCTGCCCCGCGGGAAATGCCCGGCGGGAAATTGCCTCTTTAGCTCAGTTGGTAGAGCAGCTCATTCGTAATGAGCAGGTCGTTGGTTCGAGTCCAATAAGAGGCTCTCCTATAAAAGCCCGAAAAATTGCTTCCAAGACAAGCAACTTTTCGGGCTTTTACTTTTCTATATATAGCAGCTTCAACCAAGAAGACCTCGCCAAGCTAGGGTGCCAGCACCACACCCGGTTACCTATACTCCGTTGTTCCTGCCAGCAGGCAACCAACCACCCATAAAATTTCAGTACGGGTTGGCTTATACAAGCCAATTACCGTCTCAGCGGGTGGCTTCTTATCTGTGCAACACGAAAGTGTTATGCAAGTGTACTTTTGGATACTTAATATTGCCGCATGCCCGACTATCCGCTCTTGTTTCGCACTTGGCTAGACCGTAGCAGTACGGTGTATTTCGCCTACGATGTAGCCGAACGCCGGGTCGCGTACGTGAGCCCAGCCTACGAGCAGGTAATTGGGGGCACGGCGGCAGACGTGAACGAGGACCTTCCCACTTGGCTAGCCCAGATTCATCCCGACGACCGCCAGCTTCTAAACCAGCAACTAGAGCTGGTTTTGGGTAATGACCTGGTGCAAAATGTAGAAGTGCGCGTTCTGCATTCCGAGGAAGAAACCCAGTGGCTGGAGCTTTCTGCCTGCAAGGAGCAGCTTCCCGACGGCACGCTCTATCTGACCGGGACTATCGAGGATATCAGCCGGGCAAAAGCAGACAGCCTGAACGCACAGAAATTCAACGCCAAGAAGAACGCCACGCTGGAAATCCTCTCGCACGACTTGGCCACTCCTTTTGTGCTGCTGCAGCAACTAACGCAGCACTTGAAGTCGCAGTTTGTGGCTACCGACGAAACGAACCTGCACTTGATAGGGCTGATGGAGCGCACTTGCTCGGACGGCTTAACGTTGATTCGGGAGTTTGTGGACCAGGAGTTTCTGGAATCCGCCAGCATACAGCTCAAGCGGGAGCGGACCAATCTGGTGGACTGGATAGGCACCATACTGGAAGAATATCAACGCTCGGCGCGGCGCACAGATCTGCGGTTTGAATTTCGGGCGCTAGCGCAGACTATTTACGTAAGTCTGGACGTCAACAAATTCGAGCAGGTGATTAACAACCTGATTTCCAACGCCATCAAGTTCACTCCGGATGGGGGCACCATTGCGGTGGAAGTATCGCGCCGCAATGGGTGGGCCGTGGTTACGGTGGCGGACTCGGGCATAGGCATACCCGAGCACCTACACCCCGTGCTCTTCGACAAGTTCACCAAGGCCCGCCGGCCCGGCTTACGCGGCGAAAAAACAACTGGCTTGGGTATGTCTGTCATACAAACCTTGGTCGAGTTGCATGAGGGCTCTATCCGGTTTGTAAGCGCTGAAAACCAGGGCACCACGTTCACTATTGAGATACCTGCATTGCCCGCCTAGCAGGCAGTGCGGAGCCTTCACACACAAACCGCCGGAGCACCCGCAACTTATGCGAAGGCGCTCCGGCGGTTTGCGTTAGGAAACACTAGCAGAAAGACGCGCTACGAGAAGTAACGCTCCGTTTCTTGGCAGGCCGCTTAAGCCAACACCTGGATAACGGCTTCCGAAAAACGCTCCATTTCCTCGAGTTGCGGGCTGCACTGCAGCAAAAACAAGTCTACCCCTACGGCCTCAAAGGCGGCAATGCGCTCGGCTACTTGGTCGGGGGTGCCGGTGAGGCCGGAACGCAGGCCCCGGTTCGATACTGAGTAGTCTTGCAACGAAACTTGGTTTTCTAGTTGCGTACCCGCCAGCCACTGCTGGTAGTTTTTGTAGCCCGCAGCCGAGCCTTGCACGTTGGTGATGCGCTCCAGTTCCTTTTTCACTTCTTGCTCGGTGTTGCGCACAATGGAGTAGGCGGCCACGCCAAACTTCATGCGCGGCAACCCCAGCTTTTCGCGTCGCTCGCTCAAGTCCTGAATGCGGCGGCCGATGGCTGCCGGGTCGTCGCCGTGCATAACGTAGCCGTCGCACTGAGTGGCAATCAGGTTTTTGGCGGCTTCCGATTCGCCGCCCGCGTACAGGAATGGCCGCGGGCGTGACACTGGCTTGGGCTGCAAAATAGAGTCCGTCACTTTGTAGAACTTGCCTTCGAAGGTGAAGTGGTCTTGCTTCCAGAGGTTGTCTACTACGTGCAGCCACTCAGCCGTGCGGGCGTACCGGTCGTCGTGCTGCTCGAAATGCACGCCGTACTTCTTGGCCTCATCCTGCCACCACGACGATACCACATTCAACGACAGCCGGCCACCACTGATGTGGTCGATGTTGGCGGCTTGCTTGGCCAGCAACGCCGGCGAGTGGAACGTAGGCCGCACAGCCACCATCAGCTCTATTTTCTTGGTAACGGCGGCCAAGGCGGCGGCAGTGCTCCACGCATCCAGCGAAGGTGCTTCCTCGCCTTTGATGTCGTTGAGGTTTAGCTCGGCAATCAGAGACAGGTCGTAGCCCAGGTCTTCGCTACGCTGGGCCAGCGTTTTCACGTAGTCCCAGTCGGCGCGCATGTTTTCGTCTTCTACATTGCGCAGCCACCCGCCAAAAACGGGCATCCAATATCCGTATCTCATGGCTACGCAACGAGGTGATGAGGATCCGAGGAAACAAGCTCAGCAACAGAACCAGCAGGCAATTGCGTTTCCAGATAATCTACGAAGCGGGCGTAGGGGTCGAAGCCCACTACGTTCACGGCATCAGCCACGAAGTTGGATAAGGCGTTGATGTCGTAGAAGAGCACGTCGCCGGTGCGGTCATCAATCAGGTACTCGATACCCCCCACATCGATTTTGGCGGTGGCCACGATGCGCTCCACGGCCTCAATTACTTCGGCTGGGGGCGTAAATGCTTCCACTTGAATGCCTTTCTTGGGCGCTTCCGTCAGGCAGAACTCTGCTGACTGCTCTTCCGGAATCTGGCAAATTTCAGCGGGGCACAGGTTGAAGCTTTCGCCGGTGGTATACACCTTCATAGCGTACAAAAACTTGCCGTTCAGCGTCTCGACGCGGTGAATATTGCCGCCGCGGGGCGTCACGTACTCCTGCACCAAGGCAGTTTGGTCGATGCCTAGGTCGATTTGGTTGGCTTCAACGGCAGCTTGCACGCCTTCCAGCGTATCGAAGCGGATAATGCCAGCACCGCTACCACCAATGTTCACCTTCACCACAATGGGGAACTGCAGTTGTTGAGCGGCATCCGCAATGCGCGAGGCGTGGTTCACGACAAACGACTTCGGGTACTTCAACCCCAGCGAGGCAAACAACGAGAGTTGACGGGCTTTGTTGGTTTCGATGCTGGTAGCTACCGTACCGTTGATGATGCGGACGCCCAAGCGCTCCAGATGCGTGGCAAAGCCCGCCGTATGAAAAATACCCTGGCCGTGGCCGCGCAGATAAGCCGAAGAACTCATCCGGTTCACTACCAGCGCGTAGCGGCTCTCGGTTTCCGAGGGGTCGAACAGGTGGTGAGCAGCGTCAATCTTTTCGTAGGGGAGCCCCCGGCGGTCTAGCTCCGCAAATAGCGGCTTGAACCACTCAGGATGTTCGTAATAGATGCCAATTGGCTTGGAGGAGACAGACATGGAGAAGAGAGGGTTGAGAGAACAAAGAATCAGGAAAACAGCGCAGCCTTATAGCTGCGCAAACAACAGAACTACTTAAGGGAGGGTTGCACTACGCAGTAATTACCAAGCTACTAGCAAGGCAGAACCAACCGTAACAGACAAAGGCGGAATGCAGAAAGGAACGGCAGGCAGTAGCTTACGCCGCACATTTACCAGCTAGAGGTGCTTAAAGCACTTGCCGCGCCACGAGGCCAAGTGTACTGGCCAGGCATGCCCCAACACACGACGGGTAACGCGAGGAAATGGTACCAGCAAAAACGCTTGCTACTTGCTGCCTACACCTGCTCAACAACAGCAGCCACAACACCCATGCTGTACAGCAAAGACGGTAGCGAAAGAGGCAACGGTGTTGATGAAGCGTTTCACGGCAACTTGTTTTTATATGGTCAGGACTTGGCACCGTTTCGGATCATCCGATGGTTGCCGGCGCTTCGTCGAGCCTGTCTCTCCACGCCTCTGTATAAAAACAATCCTTTGGGGTAAAGAATTGATGGGACAAAGGTAAATCTACCCTGCCGAGAAATCAAATAAGAGAGTTTGCCAAAGCAACGAGTGGCCACAGCCTACCCTATTTCCCACAGCTCGTTCCAGGAAGTGGTGCGGGCAAGGCTACAGAGGTTTTTCTGCCCCAGCCAAGGCGCTGGCTTGCCTTTTGGCGGCACAGCAGTGGCTACCTGTACGCAGTTTTGGCCGAAGCGCCCGTTGAGCTGATCGAGCTTGCGCATAAGCGCAGCCGATTGCGGACGCGTGGTTTCGGGCAATTGCTCGAATAAGCTGAGTTGCGTCTGCCCTTGGTCTTCTAAGCCATCCAGAATAACACCCGCTTTCTTGTATACCAAGCCCGGCCGCCAGAGCTTGCCTAACAGCATACGCGCTGCTCGCACCAGTTCGGTGGTGTCGTTGGTGGGAGTTGGGAGCGTGAGCTGGGTGGAATAGGTGTAAGGCGGTGGCGTCGGCCCGAAACGGTTTTGACTGATAAAAACCGTCAGGATATAGGTCTTTGAGCCTTGCGCGCGCAACTTGCTCGCCGCACGGGAAGTGAAGCTCGCCACGGCGCCCAGCAAATCGTCGAAGTGCGACAGGGGCCGGCCGAAGCTACGGGTACAGGCAATGCTCTTGCGTGCCAGCGTACCATCTTCACTTGGGTGCAGCTGGTGGCACGGCTGCCCCTGAAGTTCTCGCACCAGCCGGGCGCCTACCACGCCTCCCATGTGTTTGCGGGCCCAGGCTTCCGAGCAACGCGCCAAGTCGGCGGCCGTGACAAGGCCCAAGTCGCGTAGTTTCTGGCCGTATTGGCGGCCAACGCCCCACACGTCTTCCACGGCCACCTGATTGAGGGCCCACCACTGCTGCTCCCCCGACGCAAGCATTGCTACCCCGTTGAGCGCTGGGTGCTTCTTAGCTATGTGGTTAGCCAGCTTAGCCAGCGTTTTGGTGGGGGCAATGCCGATGCACGTAGGAATATGGGTGCGCTGCTTGACCTGCTTGCGGATTTCCTGCGCAAACTCCAGCAGCTTGGGTTGGCCCTCGTAGCCGGCTTCCATGCCGTGCAGCCCCAAAAAGGCTTCGTCAATCGAATAAATTTCCACTTCGGGCGCAACGGACGCCAGGTAGCTCATTACCCGGTAGCTCATGTCGCCGTACAGCGCGTAGTTTGAGGAGAATACCTGCACTTGGTGTTCCTCGATAAGTGGCCGTGCCTGAAAAAAGGGAGCCCCCATCTTCAAGCCCAGGGCCTTGGCCTCCGCGGAGCGCGAAACGATACAGCCGTCGTTGTTGCTGAGCACTACCACCGGCAACCCCACCAACCGGGGCTGAAAAGCCCGCTCGCAGCTCACGTAAAAATTATTACAGTCGACGAGAGCGAACATGGTCTTGCAGCTTGCCGTTGATAAGCTCGGTGATGACATGCGTGACAACGCCCCAGATTTGGGCCTGATCCGGCGCTGTGATTTGGAGCGGGTCGTAGTGCGGGTTGTCGGGCACGAGCCAGTAGAACTGCCCGCGCTTCTCTAAGCGCTTCACGGTGAACTCGCCTTCTACGGCCGCCACTACCACGTTGCCTGGCTGCGGCTTCAAAGCACAGTCCACGGCCATCAGGGCGCCATCCGGAATGTGGGAGGGTGGGCCGTCCATGCTGTGGCCCTTCACTCGCGCCAGATAGGTGCAATCAGGATGAGGCAGCAGAATGGTGTTCAGGTCGATCCGCTCACCGGTTCGGCTGTTGTCGGCGGGGCTAGGAAAACCGGCGGGCACGGGCGTTTCGCACTCAATGAGCCAGACCGGATGACGGGCAATATCAAGAATGTCAACGATGCACATAAAACTGAAATTGATGGCTACAAATAACGAAGTTTTACTAATTATGTTGGCATATTATCAACTAAATAAATTAGTACAACAAAATATGTAATAGCTTTCCCCTGATATTCTCACTTGCTTTTCTTGGCTCGTGCACCAACAAAAAACCCCGCTACTCTGAGAGCAACGGGGTTTTGTTGAGGTAGTAGCTTCTGCTTTCTAGGAGTTACAGAAGCGGTAAAGGCTTAGAAGCCGTTCTCAGTGCCATAGGTATAGCTGGTGCCAGCGTCGCCTTCGTGCAGGCCCGATAGGGCGCCACGGTACACCGACTCGTTGCTGGAATTCCACTTCGACTGGTTGGGCTTGCTCTTAGGATTATAAGGCGCGTAGATGTCGGAAGAAGACTTCGACTTCTTGCTGCGCAGGGCCAGCCAGCTTAAGCCGCTTACTAATAGGGCACCACCTACCACTTTTTGCGTAGTGGACAGGCTGTTTACTTGGGCGGCGGCTTTGCTACCGAAATCTTTCAACGACTGAGGAAGCTGATTCACGTTCTTCATCAGCTCTTCTTGGTTCAGCCACGACTTGCGCTGGGTGTTTTGTGGCTGGCTGCTCTCAGCAGTGGAAGCCGATGCAGATGGTTGGCTGGTGGTCGTCTCGAAAGAATCGTCGCTGGCGGTGCCTAGGGCTGCGGCTGTATCGGTGAGGCTATCGTTGGCCGACAAAGAAGTAGCACTCAGGTTGCCTTGATTTGCGTGATGTTGCTTAGCCATGATTCGGGGGGAAAAGAGTAAAACGAAGGGAAAGTCCGGCTAGTCAGCGGCTTTCGTGCGTGATTATTCGTTGGAAGTGCCGTTCGGGTTACGATTTAGGTGATATGATTTTCAGCAGTGAAGCTCAACATAACCCTGCTACGGTTGAGGCAGTAAGCCCAACAGAACCACATCCATCAATCCCCTCCCCTACTATGTCGCACGACCCTAATCTTTCTGTCGCTCTTATTACCGGCGCTGCCAATGGCATCGGCCAAGAACTTGCCCACCTTTTCGCCAAAGACAAATACCAGCTGGTGCTGGTTGATAAGGACACGGCGGGGTTGAACAAGTTTGCCGAGCATCTGCGCACCGTTCACCAGCTAGAGGCTACGCTTGTCACCGAAGACCTCAGCCACGACGGCGCCGCCCAGCGCGTTTACGACCAAGTGAAAGCCCAGGGTATAGCAGTGGATATTCTGGTGAACGACGCCGGCTTCGGCGAGTATGGTCCTTACCTGGAATCGGACGTGGCACGCAACCGCGCCGTAATTCACACCAATATTGTAGCGCTAGCAGAGCTAACGTACCTGTTTGGGCGCGACATGGTAAGCCGTGGCAAAGGCCGCATCCTGCAGCTAGCTTCCACGGCCGCCTACACCCCATCACCGAATATGGCAGTGTATTCGGCCACCAAATCGTTTGTACTCAGCTTCTCGGAAGCCTTGTCGAATGAGCTCAAAGACACGGGCGTAACCATGACGGCCCTGTGCCCCGGCGCCACCGACACCGACTTTTTCGAGCGGGCTGGCGCAGAAGACACCCGCGCTGCCCACGGCATTATGGGCCTCGCCGACCCTAAAGATGTAGCCAAAGACGGCTATGAGGCCTTGATGAAAGGCGAAGCCCGGGTCATTTCGGGTATCACCAACAAAATCCAAGCAATGCTCACCAACATCACGCCCGATGGGCTGGTAGCAGCAGGTATGCGCAAGGTATTTGAGGAGCCATCCAAGTAAGAATTTAAACTTATAGTCGAGGTTGCCGTTTTTCCGTTGGCCGCGGAGAAACGGCAATTTTATTTTCAGGGAAGTAGCGGTACTACAGGGCAAGGCAAGGCAACTCAACTTCCTGCTTTCTATAGCCTGCCTCTATCTCCCACTTTCAGCTCCCCTCACCATGCAGCGTTTTAAAAGTAAAGTATGCCTCATTACGGGAGCTACATCAGGCATCGGGCGGGCAGTGGCCTTGCAAATGGGCCGGGAAGGAGGTTGTATTGCGGTGTTAGGACGTGATGCTGCCGATGGCCGAGAGGTTGTCCGTGAGATTAAAGCCGCCGGCAGCGAGGCCATCTTTATACTCGCCGACATCGGCCGGGATGCCGCCCTCCAAACTGCCGTGCGCAAAGTGCTCGATACCTGGGGCCGCATTGATGTGCTGGTCAGCAACGCGGCCCTCATGACCTTTAAGCCGCTGCTCAAGCTAGACCCCAAAGAATGGGACCAGGTGATGAACGTGAACCTACGGGGGCTGTTTCGTCTCACGCAACTCTGTTTGCCGCACATGAAGCGCGGCGCAATTGTGGCGGTTAGTTCGGTACACGCACATCAAACCACCCCCAACGTAATTCCCTACGCCGCCAGCAAGGGTGCTATTGAAGCCTTTGTGCGCGGCCTGAGCTTGGAAATACCGCACACCCATGCCCGGATTAATGCCGTGGCACCAGGCGCCGTTGATACGCCCATGCTGTGGAGCAACCCCAACGTGAAAAGCGGTAAAGAGAAAATAACCGGGCAAGTGGGCACTCCCAACGAGCTGGCCGCCGCCATTTGCTTTATTGCCTCACCTGAAGCCAGCTTCGTTAATGGCACCACGCTGGTCGTGGATGGCGGCCGACTAGCCTCGCTGTAAGCAGTGACTCCGTGGTTTAGTGGGTTCAATGTTCAGTTGGCGCAGTTGTAACAGTTCACGCACTGAATTGCTGCCTCACTGCTTCATCGTGCCCCCTGATGCATTTGAGCAGGGTCAGGCAAGGGGCGGCCTTGGGTGTAGAGGGAAGCATTAAGGCGGGCAGCTTCGCGCGCGGCTACTTCAAAGGGGATGTTGTAATAGCCGTGGCGCATCCAATCGAGCAGGTAACGGCGTAGGAAACCAAGCTTGCCATGCTCCTGAAATTGCCGGATGTGCTCCATCTCATGGGCCACCCAATACGGGTCGTTCAAGAACTCCTCCCGCGTGGCTCCGCTCAGGTGGATTTTGTTGCCGAGCACCATGGCCACACTATACGTTCCAAGTTTGAGACGTGCAAGCCGGGCCAGAAAAGAATTTTCAACGATAATGGGCGAGTTCATGGGGCGAGGGTGAGAGGGGCGGTTATACGTTGTAAACCAGCAACTTGGTTACGCAAAGTTGCACGCTGTTTTCAACAATAAGTTAGCTTTTAACAAGAATATTATGCCATTTCCAGCTTCAAACTTGGATAGTGGCGCATTTTGGGTTTAGCTTTAGCCTATACCCAAAGCAATATCCCGTTGCTTTTCCGGTTGTTTACAAGTCTTATTTGCCTCTCTTTTCAACCTGCTTCTATCGAATTAAGAAGTACTTCCGGTTCCTTCGGCATACCCCGAAAACCTATTTTGCCACCCCACGACGGACAATGAAGCACATTCCCCTGTATTGCCTCGCCGCGGCCTCCATGGCCCTCTCCTTCTTCTTCGAACACACACCTGCTCGCTCCACCAGTTCCTCTTCGGCCCTCATCACTGCCGAAGCCTCCCTCTTCTCCTTCACGGACGACGAGGAAGACAAAAAATCAAGCACCCTTACCAGCGACTCCGCTGCGTACGATTACTACGACCAGGCTTTAGGTGTTCACTTAGCACGCACCGAAAACAAAGACCTGCTGCGTACCGTCCTCGACTGGATTGGGACTCCCTACCGCTACGGCAGCAACTCCAAGAAAGGCACCGACTGCTCCGGCTTCGTGACCCGCGTTTACAAAGAAGTGTACGGCATCACGCTGGAACGCAGCTCCCACTCCATGTTCAACAGCGTGAAGCGCGTAGAGAAAGACAACATGGAAACCGGAGACTTGGTGTTTTTCCGCCGGGGTCCGGGCCAGCCCATCTACCACGTGGGTATCTACCTGAAAGACGGCAAGTTTGCTCATTCAGCCTGCAACGGCGGCGTTATGGTGAGTTCCTTGCAGCAGCAATACTACCACCGCAACTTCTACGCTGCGGGCCGCGTTGAAACCAACTAAACGGCCACCGAACGTTCCTTTTCTATACAAGCCCTGGTCGTGCGCGAACAGGGCTTTTTGTTTGGGGTACCCGGAGCGCCCCAGATAACTATTTTGCGCTGAAACAGTATAGGCAGGCAACACTAGTTGGGGCTACTTTTACGGCCACACCTTCCACTCCTAAGTTTTTCCGCATATGGCTAAGCAAAATCCTCAGGGCGACCAGATAGCCTCGTCGCCACTCTTCAAAAAGTTTTTGGGTACGGCAGAAGAGTATCTGAAGCGGCCCACCCGCGTGAAGCAGCTGTTGAATGACGCGTACAAAAAAGCGAGCGAGAAGAACGATATTGGTTCTATTGCGCACGAAGCGTGGGAAACCATCCAAACGCTCTTCCGCCTGATCCGCGCCTCCGTATCGGGCGAGTATCAGGGTTTGCCCACAACCACCGTGGTAGCCGCCATAGCCGTTACGCTTTACTTCTTGAGCCCTATCGACCTGATTCCGGACTTTATTCCGGTACTAGGCTTGCTCGATGACATGGCGCTGGTTGCGTGGTTTAGCACCACCATCAAGGAAGAGATGGACAAGTTCACCGCTTGGGAAGCCACGCGTCCTTCCGTGGTAGAGATTTCAAACAGCACCTCTTCTTCAGACAACTACACTGCCGCTACCGACGTGACTTCCGCTAGCGCGCCCCGCACTTCCAACACGGACTCAGGTCTTGGTTCGCCGGAAAGCAGCCGCCCCGCATCCAGTGAACCCATCAGTACGGGCCCTGCCACCGAGGCCAAGCCGCACGCCGACATTCCAGCCAACACCACCGACAGCAGCCGCTACGGCAGCGATACTGGTTTCACCGGTGGCGACCCAGGCGGAAACAACCGCTAACCACACCGCCAGCCGGTAGCACAAACTCACCGAATACGAAAAAGGCCTGTATCATATGATACAGGCCTTTTTTGATGTCAGCTGCCATTCAACAGCAACCAGCAAGGAAAACAAATCTAGGCGGCGCGCGCGTGCGAGACTACGTAGCTCACCAAGTCGCCGACGGTAGCCAGGGGAACTTCGTCGGGGATGGTGATGTGGAAGCTGCGCTCCAACTCAATGATAATGTCTACAACATCAACCGTGTCGAAACCCAGCTCGCGGCTGAGGTTGCTACCGATACGCAGGCGCTGCGGCTTAATGGACTTGCGCTTGCTGATGATACGCAGCACTTGCTGCTGAATGGTTTTTGAGGCGGGAGTCGTTGAAGAAATCATGAGAGGGAAACGACAAAGAACAAGAGTATCTTAAATAAAAGGAGGGGCTAGCAGCCTAATTAGTGCCCCTCCCATCTGGTCAGACGAAAGAGGGCACCAACTATGAAAAGGGTTGCACCCTACTCCAAAAACAGTGAATCTAAACTTCGGCCATAGCTGGCGAGGCAGCTGGCCGTACTTTTTCAGTACCGTCGGGTGACACCGGAGGATGGCCAGCCGGATGACGGCCCACCTTCTCTTTGATGCGCTCCGTAATCAGGTACATCACGGGTACTACTAGCAGCGTAATACCGGTCGCAAACACCAGACCAAAAATGATGGTCCAAGCCAAGGGCCCCCAGAAAACCACCGACTCACCCCCGATGAAGAAGTTCGGGTGGCCGCTGTTGAACAGCTCGTAGAAGTCGATATTGAGGCCGATAGCCAACGGAATCAAGCCGAGGGTAGCGGCTGTGGCCGTCAGAATCACGGGGTTCAGGCGCGTACGTCCGGCCAGCACAATGGCCTCCCGGAGTGGCATGCCCTGTGAGCGGAGCATGTCCGTGAATTCAACGAGCAGAATACCGTTCTTCACCACAATACCTGCCAAGGCAATAATACCTACCCCGGTCATTACGATACTGATGTTCATGCCCGTAATGGCCAGCCCGAGCATTACCCCAATCACCGAGAAGATAATTTCGGTTAGGATGATGAGCGGCTTGCTAATCGAGTTGAACTGCATCACCAACACCAAGAAGATCAGGCCGATGGCGCCGATGGCGGCTACGCCCAAGAAGTCGCTGGTTTCCTGCTGGTCTTCCTGCGCACCACCCATTTTGATAGTATAGCCGGGCGGCGTTGGGTAAGATTGCAAGGCGCGGTCAATCTGCGCTACCACATCGGGGCCCGTAAATCCGTTAAGCACGTTCGACGAGATAGTGATAACGCGCTTCACGTCTTTGCGCTTGATGCCACCATAGGTGGTGCTGTAGTCCACGTCGGCCACGGCCGAAATCGGTACCTGACGGATCTGGCCGGTAGCATCACGGAACGAGAGGGGCGCATTCAGGATGGCATCCACGTCGTCGCGGTAAGGCTGGGCGTAGCGCACCTGAATGGGGTAATCGTCGTCGGAAGTCTTGAATTTGCTGGCTTCGAAACCATAGATGGCCGTGCGGACTTCCGAACCAATCTGAGCTGTGCTGATACCTTCGCGGTTGGCCCGCACCCGGTTGATGTTAACCGCAATTTCAGGGTTGCGGTCTTCCAGGTTGGAGCGCAGATCCTCGATGCCGCCAATGTTCAGCGAATCAACATAGCGCTCCACCTTCTTCGAGAGAGCCGCCAGCTGCTGATAATCGTCGCCGGCTACTTCAATGGCAATTTCCTTACCGGTCGGCGGACCGCTAGACTCTTGGTCAACCGAAACTTCGGCGCCGGGAATACCTTTCACCACCTCCCGAATCTTGTTCATGTAGGTGCTGGTAGGAACGCCGGTACGCTCACTGGTTTCCTTGAAAGCCACTGCTACTTTGGCCAGGTTGGATTGCGACACACCCGTAGCCGTCGCTTCGCCTGGGTCGCCGGCACCAATGGCGACGTTGGTAATCACCGATTCCACGTCGTGGTTGTTGCGGCCGATTACACCGTAGATACGCTTCTCCAGTTCCCGCGCCACCGAGTCCGTTACTTCTACCCGCGTACCAACTGGCATCTTTAGGTAGGAGTAGATGAACTTGGGGTCGCCTTTGGGGAAGAAGTCCACCTTAGGCTTGCGGGCTCCTACTGCCATTACCGACAAAACAAACAGGACCACCATGCTTGTCATGATGAGCTTCGGCCAGTTGATGGCCCAGTTCACCAAGCGGCCATACCCGTGCTGCATGCGGGGCAGCACTCTGGTTTGGAACCCGGCAATCATGTGCACAAATACGAACTCGTTGAGCAAGCACAGCACCAGGATGGTGACGAACAAGTTGCCCAGGAAGGTCGAGCCGCTCACATAACCGATAAGCGCAATCAGAGCCAGTACGCCCAAGGCGATGAGGAAGCCGCGGGACAATCTTGGCTTGCCTTCCACCTTATGTTCGCCAGCGTGGTCTTCGCGCTGCATGAAGCTCACGGCAAATACCGGGTTCATGATGAAGGCCACAATCAGCGACGACATGAGCGTGATAATCAGCGTAACGGGCAGGTAGAACATGAAGCTACCCACGATACCCGGCCAGAACATCAGCGGCACGAAGGGCGCTACGGTGGTTAGCGTACCTGCTAATACGGGTATGAACACCTCACCCGCCGCAAATTTAGCGGCCTGGGCGGTGGTTAGGTTGGGGTGCTCATGGAGCAAACGGTGCGTGTTTTCGATTACCACAATAGCGTCGTCCACCACAATACCGAGGGCTAGCAAGAAGGCGAACAGCACAATCATGTTCAGCGAGAAGTCCATGACGGGCAGCATCAGGAAAGCCAGGAACATGGAAATCGGCACCGACAAGCCTACGAACAAGGCGTTGGTGGTACCCATGAAGAACATCAGAATCACGGTCACGAGGATGAAACCGATGATAATGGTGTTGATCAGGTCGTTGAGGGTTACGCGGGTGTCGTTGGAGGTGTCACCGGTGATGGTGATGTCCAGTTCGGTAGGCAGCGAAGACTTGGAGTCTTTGATAATCTCCTTGATCTTGTCGGAAGCCTCAATCAGGTTTTCGCCCTGGCGCTTCACTACGTTCAGGCTGATCGACGTTTTGCCGTCGAGGCGAGCGTAGCTTTCGCGGTCTTTGAACGCATCTTCCACCGTGGCAATATCACCGAGCCGCACCGACGAGCCATTCAGGTTTTTCACTTGAATGTTGGCAATGTCGGCAGCCCGAGCGTATTGGCCGGCTACCCGCACGGCCCGCGTTTGGTCGCCTACGTCAATAGAACCACCCGAAATGGTGATGTTCTCGCTGGCAATGGCCCGCTCGATGTCGCCGAAGCTCAGGCGCGAAGCCTGGAGCTTGTAGAGGTCCACGTCCACGTTCACCTGCTGGTCGAGGGCACCCACGATATCTACACGGGTGATTTCGGGCAGGGCTTCAATTTTATCCTGGAAGTCGTCGGCATACTTTTTCAACTGGCTGCTCGGCAAGTTGCCGGCCAAGTTGATCTGCATAATCGGCAGCTCCGACAAGTTCACTTCGTTCACAGTAGGCGGCGAAGGCAAGTCGTTGGGCAACTCATCGGCGGCTTTATCGACGGCGTCTTTGATGAGCTGCTTGGCGTACTGCACGTCCACGTTGGAGTTGAACTCGATGTCAACGATGCAATAGTCCTGGTTGGAGGTGGAGTTGATTTTCTTCACCCCGTTCACCGACTTGATTTCCTTCTCCAACTGGCGCGTCACCAAGTTCTCGATGTCGGCCGGCGAAGTACCTGGATACACCGTGGCCACGATGATACGCGGAATTACGATGTCGGGGAAGTTCTCTTTGCCCAGCTTGATGTAGGCAAAAATGCCCGCTACGCATAAGATGAGCGTGATAATGTAGATGCTGGTCTTGTTATCAATAGACCAACTGGTAGGGCCAAATTCTTTTTCTACGTCTTGCATATTTAATTTAGCTACAAGCGGTAAGCGCTACGCTTCCGGCTTGAATGGACGAATGGCTTTCTGGTTTAGGGCTATAAGTCACGAAGTCACGAGCAACAGACGGCAAGGCAAAGCTTGTAGCTGAAAGCTGCCAGTTGTTAGATGCTAACGGCCTGACCTTCATTGAGATTTTGATAGCCTGCCGAAATAACTTGATCATTAGTTTGCAGACCGCTGGTAACTTCCACCTTGCCGTTGTAGGTGTTGCCAACCTGAATCACGCGCTTGGCAGCCACCTTCTTTCCGTTCTTTTCCTGCACTACCAGCACGTAGCTGTTCTGCTCATCGCGCTGCACCAAATCAACGGGCAACACGGTGGCATTCGGACGGTCATAATTCTGAACACGCACGGTAGCCACCATGTTCGGGCTCAGGCGGGCGGCTCCGTTACCAGTCAGGCGCAGCTCCACGGTGAAGGTGCGGCTGGTAGGGTTGATGGTCTGGCTCACCACCCGTACGGTAGCGGGTAGTTCTTCGCTGCCCAGATCCGGAATGGTTACCAGCGCCTTGTCGCCGGCCTTGATGCGGGAAGCGTACGCCTCCGACACGTCGGCTACGATTTTGGCGCCCTGGCCGCTTACGAGGCGTACCACGGGCGTACCCGCTGCCACTGTTTCGCCGAGCTTAGGCAATACATCGTCAACGGTACCGCTGAAGGGCGCTACCACGCTGTACAGTTCGCGCTGGCGATTGAGGGTCGTTAGGTTGCGCTGCAAGGCCTCGTAGTTGTTTTTGGCTTGCAGATACTGAATTTCCGTACCGATCTGTTGTTTCCAGAGGCGGTCCTGCTTTTCGTAAATCACGCGGGCCAAGTCCATGCGGGTGCGCAGCTCCGCAATGCTGGCTTCTAATACCGAAGCATCAATGGAAGCCAGTACTTTGCCCTTGCTCACCCGGTCGCCGCGCCGCACACGCACGCTGGTGAGCGTACCAGCCGAACGGGCTGCTACGGTAGCATTCTGGTCGAAGTCGGCCCGGCCCTGCACTTCCAGGTAGCTCTTGAAGCTTTCAGGCGCAACTTTCAGGATGGACACCGGCACTGCATTCGCGTTGCCGGCAGCAGCTTCGCCACCTTCAGCACCGGCTTTGGCACCACCTTTCGATTCCAGCTCGGCAATTTTGGCCTGCGTGGCAGCCTGTTCCTTTTTCAGTTCGGCGAGTTCAGCCGATGGATCTTTTTGTTGGCCGCAAGCGGCTAGCAGAGCCAACGCAAGAACAGCAGAAGAAGAGAGATATTTCATGGAAGTAACTAGATGCTAGAGTGTTTGGAGCTTGGAGCTAGACGCTGGAAAGCAGCCAAGCAGGTGTTGTTGCCTGCGCCGCCTGCCAGCTTCCAGCTGCTTATTTTTTCTGATACAGCGTACCAGCCGCTTTGTCGAAGTCCACCTTAGCCACCAGGGCATCGTACAACGACGAGTAGTAGTTGGTTTGTGCCTGGCGCAGGTCGGTTTCGGCCGTAATTACTTCCAGGTTGGAGCCTACGCCCTCCTGAAACTTGATTTTGGCTACGCGGGCCACATCAGTCGCCAAATCGAGGTTGGCCTTTTGGTTGGCTAGCACGTCGAGGCTGTTCTGCAAGGTGGTTTCGCCTTGCCGACGCTCCAGGTCGATGCTTTGCTGCAGGGTAGTGAAGCCTTTGTTGACTTGCTCCAGCGCCAGCCGTCCTTGCTGAATAGAGTATCTCTTACGGAAGCCATCGAAGATGGGAATGTTCAGCGCCAAGCCCACATTGCCGAAACCAAACCAGTTCTGGTTGAGGATAGGGCGGCCGCTAGGCGACAGGTAGGTGGAGTTCGGTCCACGGAATTCAAGCAGTTCGCCCAGCTTGGGCGCAGAGCCCAAGAAACCGTAGGCAGCCGTCAGGTTCAGGGTTGGCAGGTAGCCAGCCCGGCGGTTGCGGATGTCGAGCACAGCTAGGTCGCGCTGGGTTTCGAGCACCGAGTACTCGATGCGGTTGTTGTAGTCGAACTCGCTGCCAGCACTTTTCAGCTTGTCGCGCTCGGCATCCAAAACGGCTGCATCGAGGGCGCCCGTAAGTTCTACGCCCTGCCGCTGGTCGAGGCCCATCTGGAACTTAAGCAGCGCCAAGCTCAAGTCAATCAAACGTTGAGCGTTCTGGGCTTCGATTTTCAGGTTGTTTACCTGCACCTGCAGCCGGTCCACATCTAGCTTTTCAACGAAACCTTGCTTGAAGGTCTGTTGCGTCTGGAACAGCAGCGTATCGAGGCGCTGTACGTTACGGTTCAGCAGCGTCAGCCGCTCGCGCGCTACCAGGGTGCTGTAGTAGGCTTTCGATACCTGCTCCACCACCTCAATCTCGGTCTGTACGGTTTGCTTCACGGAAAGCTGCTCGTACACTTTAGCGGCTTTCAGCCCCAATAGGTAGGAGCCGTTGAAGAGTTGCTGCGAAGCCGAAGCCGAAGTGTTGCCGGCAAACCGTAAGCCAAATGCAAGTGGCTGTGGACCAGCAGATTCCACGGGCGTGTAAGCAGGCGCCAGCACCACTTCCTGGCCAGCATTCACAGAAGCGAGTTGCTGCGGCGTGAGCCGAGCACCGTCCAAAGTACCCGGACCGCCCGCAAACGCCCCAAAGTCGACGAGCGACCGTTGCAGTTTGAAGTTGTCGGTAAGGGCGGCGTTGGCGTTGATCTGGGGCAAGCCGGTAGCTTTAATTTCGCCTATGCGGGCTCTGGCTACCTGCTCGTTGATGCGCTGGCTTTGCAGCGTCGATTTGTTTTGCAACGCATAGTCGATAGCCTGCTGCAGCGTCAGGGACATGGGCGCGCTGCTGGCCACCGGTTGACCGGTAGCAGGCGTTTGGGCTAGCGCTGGCTGCAGACTTAGCAAGCCTGCCCCTGCTGCTACGAGCAGAATGCGGAAGCGTGTTCTCATGGAATGCATAGTGGAAGGGGAGGTACGCGGCATTATTCTTCTTCCGTCACGTGACGGTATTGGTTGATTAGCTTGTGCCCCTTGAGGGTGGCAACGCCCAGCATAAAGTGCTCTAGCGTAATGAGCGAGACCCGCTGCAGGTCGAAGATGCGGGGCGGGAAAACCACTGGGTTAAAGGCCATTTCGATTTGCCCTAGGCGTAGGCGAGCCAGTACATCGATATCAAGGTCGGCGCGGTAGAGGCCTTCTTGCACGCCCCGGCGCAGGTTGTCGGTTATCTGTTCTAGGATGTAGTCGTTTTTATGTTCAAGCCAGAGCTTATAAGACGCCGGATAATATTTCTGCAAATCATGGAAAATGCTGGGATGCATATCAGTGAACTGACTTTTCATCCAATCCATCATCCCAAATAGCTCAGCAATAGCTGATTCAGCCCCACAGAGTATGGTTTGACATTCGCTCTGGGTCTGGCCTAGGTGATGGCGCATCACGCCTTCCACTATCTGGTCTTTGTTTTCGAACCATTTGTAGAGTGTTTTTTTCGACATGCTCAGATGCGTAGCAATGTCGTCCATCGATACACTCTTGATACCCCGGAGGGTGAAGAGTTCACGCGCTGCCAATAAGATGCGGTCTTTAATCTCCATAGTTGCTTCTGGCTCCAAAGGTACGCAGGAAACTTTCGATGTTTCCTAAGTTTCCATTACTTTTTTACTATCAATTCTTGGAGTCAGATAGTTCCATGCTCTGCCACTGACGTTTGGATTGTGGTTTTACTTTATTGCGGCACACATATTTTTTTCAAGCTCGGCCGCGACAGCAGACTGTAGCGCCCAGTTGCATGCCGTTTTGCAATACCGAATTGGGTAGCGAAAAGCCCACGTCCGCTGCGTTACGGGGATGCGTCCATGCTGCTTATAGTTCGAATGGAGAGGCGGAATTGCCTTGAAGAAGCAAGCAGACGGTGCTTCAGAGGACCGTGCGTACCTTCGTAGCTTCACTTGCTACTCTCGTTCCCATGAAAATCCGTACCGGCTTCGGCTACGACGTTCACCAGCTCCAAGAAGGCCTCCCCTTCTGGCTGGGCGGTATTCAGGTTCCGCATACCCACGGCGCCCTTGGCCACTCCGACGCTGATGTGCTTATCCACGTTATCTGCGACGCGCTACTCGGTGCGGCCAACCTGCGCGACATCGGGTTCCACTTTCCCGACACCGATCCGCAGTACAAGGGCATCGACAGCAAGCGGCTGCTGACCGAAGTGGTCCGCCTGCTCCACGAGCGGGGCTATACCATCTCCAATATCGATTCCACCATCTGTCTGGAAGCGCCGAAGGTGAACCCGCACATTCCGGAAATGCAGCGGGTGCTGGCCGACGTGATGCAGATCGAGCAAAACGATATTAGCATCAAAGCCACCACCACCGAAAAACTGGGTTTTGTTGGCCGCCGCGAAGGCGTGGCCGCCTACGCTTCTGTTCTCATCATGCAACCTTAGCGGTGATTTTGTGATTGAGTGACGTAGTGCAGACGTGCCGTATTACCTGTTTTTCGGCGCGGCCACGCACTATTCGGTTGTCACTCACTCCACCCATCACCCCCATCTTACATCCTAGTTCATGCACAAATCACCTCTTCTGACCTGGCTGCTAGTGGCGGGGCTTTCGGTTTCGGCCGTGGCTCAGCAGGCACCTGAGAAAGTTAAAATCAAGAGCAAGCGCAAGAAAGACAAGACCGAGGCGGCGGCCACCCCCGCCCCGACCACCGAATCCACTCCCGCTACACAGCCCGCCGCCCAGATAGATCTGGCCGGCCAATACGGCCAAACCATCACGCAGGAAGACTTGCGCAAGCACCTCACCATCCTAGCTTCGGATGCCTACGAAGGCCGCGAAACTGGTGAGAAAGGCCAGAAAATGGCTGCCGACTACTTAAGCAAGCAGTTCAAAGATCTTGGCCTAACTGGCCCCGTGCAAGGTTCCGACAACCCCTATCTGCAGCACTTCACGATGGAGCGCAGCACTTGGGCCGAAGGTGGCACGATGAAAGTAGGTGGCCAGACCTTTAACTGGCTGGTTGATTTCTACGGGCTAGGCGTTACGCCTTTCCAGCAGGAAACCACCGTGCAGCCCGTTTTCGTGGGCTACGGCATCGAGCAAGACGGCTACTCCGACTATGCGGGCAAAGACGTGCAAGGCAAAGACCTTGTCATTCTGCTCGACGAGCCGAAGTCGGCGGACGGCAAGCCGCTGCTTGGCAAAGACGGCGCGAACAGCAAGTGGGGCAACGACTACCGGGCCAAGGCCGCGCTGGCTGCCGAGAAAGGCGCCCGCTCGGTGTTTTTCGTGGACTTCAACCCGAACAGCAACTTCAGCAAATCATTAGGCCGGGTGTCGCAGTACGTGAGCCGCCCCAGCATTTCGTTTAAGGATGCCAAGCCAGGTACGCGCCGTTCCTCGTTCTTTGTGTCGCCGGCGGTGGGCTACAAGCTGCTAGGCACCAATGAGGCAGCCGTAACCAAGTACATAGCCAGCGTGGGTCAGGCGGGCAAGCCCGTGGCTAGCCCTTTCAAGCCCGCAAAATTTTCAGTGAAAGCCCCCAAGAAAGTGGAAGACTTCACCACTGAAAACGTTATGGGGTACCTGGAAGGCACCGACAAAAAGGACGAAGTAGTGGTGCTGTCTGCGCACTACGACCATATTGGGGTGATAGGCGGCGAGGTGCACAACGGTGCCGACGACGACGGCTCAGGCACGGTAACGCTGTTGGAAATGGCGCAAGGCTTTCTGAAAGCCAAGGCAGAAGGCCATGGTCCACGCCGTAGCTTGCTGTTCTTGGCCGTAACGGGCGAAGAAAAAGGCTTGCTGGGCTCGGAGTATTACACCGACCACCCCATCTTCCCGCTGACCGCCACTGTAGCGGACCTGAACACCGACATGATTGGCCGCACCGACAAAGACCACGAAGGCAAAAGCGAATACGTGTACGTTATTGGCTCCGACAAGCTCTCCACGGAGCTGCACGAAATTGTGCTCAATGCCAACGCGCAGTACACAAAGATTGACTTGGACTTCCGCTTCAACGATCCCGAAGATCCGAACCGGTTCTACTACCGCTCCGACCACTATAATTTCGCCAAGCACAAAATCCCGGTGGCCTTCTTCTTCAATGGCGTGCACGACGACTACCATGGTGCCGGCGACGAAGTAGAGAAAATCGAGTTTCCGCAGATGGAAAAGCGCGCCCGCCTGGTGTTTCACTCGGCTTGGGAAGTAGCCAACCGCGACTCCCGTATCGTGGTGGACTCCAACAAGAAATAGCGCCTTAGCTCACAGACGCCACCTGCTGGGCTGCGGGCGTCAACGTTAACCCTCGTTTGTGGCAGAACCCAAGAAAGTCTCGGGTGATAGCCGCGGACGAGGGTTTTATGTAATAGCACGTACTTTCCTCTGCCACCTTCAGCATCACTTGCTCGCGGCGCCAGAAACTTTCCGGTTTGAAATCGACTTGCAAGATGTCGGAATAGGCATAGTGCTGCGTGGTCAGTATCTTTATAGTCCATTGAGCCGGGAAAAGCACCAGACAACTACCAAGGTCGTTTTTGGAGTAGCCCGGCAACAGTCCAAACAGCCGAAATGAACTCGTAATTGCATCTACCGGAACAGGAAAGCCTTCGGGCGGGAGTGGTATCGGAATGCGAGTATAGGCCATGTTGGGCTCCAGATTAAGTACATTGCAATAGTAAATAAGTGCATTGCCATGATAGCCACGAAATCCAGCCAGTTTCAGCTCGACAGCGAAAAAAAGGCTTTTGACTTAGAGCACCGCCGCAAAATTCGCTTCAATATCGGGAAGTATAATGCGGCTGTTAGTACGGGCCTCGCCTTCTACCAAGACCATGAACTGGCGCGGGAACGGGCTTCTTATTTGAAGTCCACGGTTATCAACAACCTGCACGAATACCTGCTGGAATTCGAGCGCAACTTTACGGCGCGCGGCGGCAAAGTAATTTGGGCGCAGGATGCCGATGAAGCGCTGCGTGAGATTGGCAAGATCATGGCCCGGCGCAAGGCCCGCACCGTGGTGAAAGCCAAAAGCATGACCACCGAGGAAATCCACCTCAATAAGTTCCTGGAAAAGAACGGCATCGAGTCGGTGGAAACCGATTTGGGCGAGTTCATTGTGCAGCTGAACGGTGAGCGGCCGTATCACATCGTGACGCCGGCCATGCACCTAAGCAAGCTGGATATTGCCGACATCTTCGTTAAGCACCTAGGCATAGAGTACACCGACGATGCCCAGAAACTAGTACTCACAGCGCGGCACTTGTTGCGCAGCAAGTACACCACCGCCGAGGTGGGCATCACGGGCGGCAACTTCCTGATTGCCGACACTGGCGCCGTGGCCGTGACCGAAAATGAGGGCAATGCCCGGTTATCGGCCACTTTCCCACGCACCCACATCGCCATTGTGGGCATCGAGAAGGTGATTCCGAAGCTGGATGACCTGGCCTTGTTCTGGCCCCTGCTGAGCACCAGCGGCACCGGCCAGCAAGTGACGGTGTACAACACCATCTACACCGGTCCGCGCCAGCCACTAGAGAAAGACGGCCCCGACGAAATGATTGTGGTGCTGCTCGATAACGGCCGAACCAATCTGCTGGCACAGCCAGCCCAGCGCGAATCGTTGAACTGCATCCGGTGCGGCGCCTGCCTCAACATCTGCCCCGTGTATAAAAACATTGGCGGCCACGCCTATGAAACCACCTATTCGGGGCCCATTGGTTCGGTTATCTCGCCTCATTTGAGCGGCCTCGCCGAAAACAAGCACCTCAGCTACGCTTCGTCGTTGTGCGGCGCGTGCACTTCGGTGTGCCCCGTGAAGATTCCGATTCACAATCTGTTGCTTCAAAACCGCCAGCAGGTGGTGCGCGAAGGCCACACCGACAAAGAGGAGCGCACGGCTATCCGGCTCTGGCTGGTGGCCATGAAAAACCGCCGCTTACTGGACTTGCTGCCTGCCCGCGCCAAAAACTGGGTGCTGCTGCGCCTACTCAGCCAAGTAGGCTGGAGCAAACGCCGCGACGCGCTGGAAGTGGCACCGAAATCGTTCAAACAGCTCTGGAAGGCGCGGAATTAGCTTGCGCAAGTGGACTCCCCAACTTATTAGCTTGAATCAGAGTAGAAAGGCAGCTTCAATTAGCTGCCTTTTTTGTTTGTCTATGCTAGAACTTGTGCCGCGTATACTGGCTTTTGCTGCTGGCATCATCCTGATTCTTATTACCCTGTCTGCCGCGATTCGCTCGTTTGTATTACCCCGCAATGAGGTGGTGCGGCTAAACGGTTACGTATTCCAAGGCCTGCGCTTCATTTTCAACTGGGCCGCCTCCACCCGTTCCACATTCGGCCTACGCGACCAAGTGCAGGCCCATTACGCCCCTATCGCCTTGGTGGCGCTGCCCATCGTGTGGCTAGCTGTAATTGCGGCGGGCTACACAATGATTTATTGGGGGTTGTACGAAGGCTCCTGGCTGGAATGCTATCAGCTCAGCGGTAGTTCGCTGCTCACTCTTGGCACACACAAAACGCGGGGGCCCATTATCACGGGCTTCACCTTTGCCGAAGCGACCATGGGCCTGCTGCTGATGACGCTGCTCATCTCGTATCTGCCCACCATCTATCAGGCCTTCTCGCGGCGCGAAATTGTGGTGTCGCGCTTGGAGCTACGGTCCGGCACTCCTCCTTCAGCGTGCGCGTTGTTGCAGTGGCTCAATCGCAGTGGTTCTCTGCATGATGATGCCAGCCAGTGGGAGCAATGGGAAGAATGGTTTGTGGAAATCGAGGAAAGCCACACTTCGCTTCCCATCCTATCGTTTTTCCGTTCGCCGCAGCCAGGCCGCTCCTGGGTAACGGCAGCGGCCCTGATCCTGGACACGGCCTCCTTGATGTTCAGTGCCGTTGACGACAAGCGCGACCCCCAGATCGAGGTAACTTTCAAGGCCGGCTGCTTGGCCGTCAACCGGGTGTACCGCTTTTTCGATGAAGGATTAGACGCTACCCCTTCCACCATTATCCCCGATAATGACCCCGTAGAAGACCCCGCCCGCGCCGACTTTGAAAGGACTTACCAGGATTTGCAGGAAGCAGGACTGCCTATGCGCCCCGCTCGTGACGAGGCTTGGAAGCACTACCGTGAGTTTCGGGGCCGTTATGCTACGGCGTTGGAGTTTTTGGGCAAGCTGACCATGGCACCGGAAGTGAAGTCTGTGTAGCCCGCTGGCAAACAGTTGCTTACTGGTCCTCGTCGGGCAGAATCTGCACGTCCTGCACCAGCACCATCTTCTCAATTTCGCGGCCGCGCGTGGTGTTAGCCAACCCACCCAGGGCCGTTTCCTTGTAGCGGGTTTCCATGCTCTGGCCTACCTCGCCAAGCGCCGCCACACACTGGTCGACGGGAATAACGGGGTCGATGTTGGCAATGGCAATTTGAGCCGAGGAGAAGGCAATAGCCGCCGCCGAGGCGTTGCGCACCACGCAGGGAACTTCCACCAAACCCGCCACCGGGTCGCACACCAACCCGAGCATGCACTGGATGGTAACGGCTACGGCCGCAAACGCCTGGTCAACGGAGCCGCCTAGGCAATAGACAATAGCCCCACTGCCCATGGCTGCCGCCGAGCCGGTTTCCGCCTGACATCCCCCCACGGCTCCCGCCAACGAGGCGTTTTGCTCGATGATGAGCGCAATACCGGCTGCTACTAATAGTCCTTCTAGAATGGTTCTATCGGATAGGTGGTGTAGCTCCTGAAGCGTGACGAGCACACCTGGCAAGATGCCCGAAGCGCCAGCAGTAGGCGCAGCCACCACGCGGCCCATGCATGAATTCACTTCTTTAGCCCCAAAAGCGCGCATGATAAGGTTCTTGAACTCCGGCGACAACACAGTGACTGGAGAAGCCGCAATCTTTTTCGCGCCGTTGTTGATCATACCCGAGCGGGAGGTCATGTCCTGGGTGAGGCCGGTCTGCACGGCATCGCGCATCACGTCATAGGCACGCTGCAAGCCCACCCATATTTCTTCTTCCGACCGGCCTTTTTGCTCGATTTCATAGGTCAGCACGGGCTGGTAAAGCGGCTCGCCGGTAGCGGCGCAGTGCGCCCGCCAGGAAGCAAAATCAGTGAAGAGCAAAGACATGATGGGGAAGATAGAACGTGGGAAATTTCAGAGAAGACGGGGTGCTGCAAGGAAACAAGCAACGCGGCAGCAAAGTGCATCTGCCGGCTTGTTTCACCTGAACCTACGCAAAACTCGGCTGCGGTTGGTTACACTTCAAATAGAACTGCGTTTGTTATCGGCTTCGCTCTACTATTCAATCAGTCATATTCCTGTGTAGCAGCAACAATGCAGTTCTCTCATAGCAACTGTACTTTTTTAGCTGTTCTCTGTACGATCCATTGTCGTTGGTAAGCTCAGTCGTTCCGATGGGTACAAGACTCCAACATACGATCAAGCGCCAAAGAAATAGAGGCCGGCTAGTGTCTTACTCGACAACTTGCTCGGCCTCTAAAAAACTACGGCGCGTAATACGCGCTGCTCTTACTTCGTAGCGGCAGCTTCTTTGGTCTCACTCACCAGTTTGATGCTGGCCGAATTGATGCACAAGCGCAAGCCACTCGGGGCCGGACCGTCGGGGAAGACGTGGCCTTGGTGAGCGTCGCAGATGTTGCAAAGCACTTCTACGCGGGTCATGCCGTAGCTGGTATCCTTCTTATACCGGATTGCGCTTTCGTCGACGGGCTGCGTGAAGCTGGGCCAGCCGGTACCAGACTCGAACTTGGTGCGCGAATCGTAGAGTGGAGTGCCACAGCAGATGCAGGCGTAGAGGCCGGCTTCGTGAGCTTCGCAGTACTCGCCGGTGAAAGCGCGCTCGGTGCCGTGCTGGCGAGTTACGTGGTATTGCTCGGAGGTGAGTTGGGCTTTCCACTCGGCATCCGTTTTCTCTACGCGGCGTGGTGCAGGAGCCGGATGGCTAGCCAAGTGGATAACGTCTTTCCAGGTTTGCATATAAGGTTGGTTTTGGCGGGTTGATGCTACAAGTGTTATCAGCAAAACGCAAACCTCAACACGGAAGTTTATATCTGCCCTGTTGGGGTTGCTAGAAGACTGCTGTACAGCTTCTATAATTACTCGTATTCTACGTACTACTTGGTTGGGCTCGTAAATAAAAATCATGAAGATCCTCTCCGCCGAACAAACCCGTGCCGCCGACCAAGCCACTATTCAAGCAGCCAATATCCGCTCAGACCAGTTAATGGAGCGCGCTGCCACGGCTTTCAGTGAGTGGCTGATCAACCACCTAAGCCAAAACGCAGCCAGTGAAGTGCACCTGTTTTGCGGCCCCGGCAACAACGGCGGCGACGGCCTAGCGGTGGCTCGGCAGCTGCACCTCTCCGGCTACGCAGTGCATGTGTGGCTGCTCCCGGCTGCTACCCACTCCCCTGACTTCATCATCAACCGCCAGCGGCTACCTACTGCCGTGCCTTGTGTGGAACTGGTTTCCAAGAAATTCCCAACGCTTGCTCCCAGAAGTATTATAGTGGATGCTTTGTTTGGTACGGGTTTGAGCCGGCCGCTGGAAGGCTTGGCAGCGGAGGTGGTGCAGCACCTCAATTCGTCCGAAACCGCCGTCTTCGCTATTGATTTGCCTTCTGGCTTATTTGCCGACGCCCCACAACCTCCTGATAGCCCCGTGGTGCGGGCGCAGCACACAGTGGGTTTTGAGCTACCCAAGCTAGCGTACCTGCTCCCTCAAAACGCTCAATTAGTAGGCACTTGGGAGGTGCTGCCTATCGGGCTCAATAAAGAGTTTATCCACAACGCTCCTGTGGAAAACTATTTCGTGGATACTAATTTCTTGGTCGGGCGCCTACCCAAGCGGCCTAAATTTGCGCACAAAGGCACTTTTGGGCATGCACTGCTACTGGCAGGTAGTTTCGGCAAAATAGGAGCCGCCGTGTTGGCCGCACGCGCTTGTCTGCACGGGGGCGTAGGGCTGCTCACCGTGCGTACTCCCGCGGTTGGGTATATCATTCTGCAAACTGCCGTACCAGAGGCCATGGCCCTGACTGATCCAGCCTCTGACTTTATAACCGAGCTGCCCGACTTGAAATCGTACGCGGCGGTTGGCATTGGCCCGGGCTTGGGACAGGACCCTGCCACTGTGGAAGTGCTGCGCCAACTGCTACAGCAAGCTCATGAGGCGTCGTTGCCACTCATACTTGATGCGGATGCGCTGAACCTGCTGGGCACCCACCGCGAGCTGCTCGATCAGCTACCGCCCAACACGCTGCTCACTCCGCATCCAAAAGAGTTTGAGCGCCTCACCGAGCGGGCTCACAACGACTATCACCGCTTGGAACTGCTCCGGGCCTTTTGCCGCCGCCACACTTGCTATTGCGTGTTGAAAGGCGCTTACACGGCATTGGGCACTCCGGAGGGCTTGCTTTATTTCAACAGTACCGGCAACCCTGGTATGGGCACTGGTGGCAGTGGCGACGTTCTGACGGGCCTGCTGCTAGCCTTGCGCGCCGACCAACGTCTTTCCCCACTCGATGCAGCCCTGCTCGGTATCTTCGCCCATGGGCACGCCGGCGACCTTGCCGCGCAGCAAACTGGCGAAGCCGGGCTTATTGCCAGTGACATCGTGCGCTTCATCGGGCCGGCTTTGGCTGGTTTAGAACGCTAGTACGGTTGGTGTTCGGGTCTTTGTCTGTGCTGCCGCTAGCGTATTGGCGTCACCACCTTACTACATATACTGCCACGAACTGCAGAATCATGACACCATCGGTAAGCAAGGCAAAGTAGTAATCGGGGCGTGATTCTTCGGCGTACCAAATGGTAAGGGCTGCTACGATGATGGGCACCGCGAGAATCAGCATGTGTGCGTACCCTATACCGGCTGGGAATAGCACGCTTCCGGCCGCCAGTGAGGCGAGAGCTATGTACTTGGTGGCACGAACCCCGAACAAGCCTGGAAACGTGCGCGTGCCCGTGAGCTGGTCCTTAGTGTAGTCCCGGATATCAAAGACGAAGGCTAGGGCCAGAATAAAGAAAAAGCGCCGGGCAAACAGCAGAAATACCACCGGCCCCAGAAGAGGTTTGTCTAAATACAGAGCCGGCACCCAAACGGTAATAGCAGCCCACACATAGCCAATCAAAAACACCTTCAGCAACGGCAAGTCGCGCAGGGCCCGCCAGTGGCCTCGCACCTTTACTACGGGCATCGAATACAGCAAAGAAATAGCCGCCAAATGCCCTAGAAAGAGCGTTAAGTGCTGCCAGCCGTCCAAGAAAAACAACAGCCCCGCTACGGCCAGCGAAGCCAGCGCCAGCGCCAACAGTTCGCGCCGGTGTTCCAACATCCAGCGCTTACGCCCCGAAAGCACCACCGGCTGCCGATGCTTGTAGGGCAACACGCTGTCGATGTTGTAGAGAAAAAGGGTGGCTGTGAAAATCATGAGGGCCAATCGGACCGGAATGTCTACCCGCCAAAACAGAAAGGTGGCCCAGGTGAGCGCCAACGCGGCTAGTGCCAGCCACATGCTGCTGTACAGCACTGCATCCGTCCAACGCCGTAATACGGCCAACCAGGTGCCTCCCACCATAGCGGAAGCAGTAGGCGGCCCCGACGGTGTTTTAGGAGAGGACAAAGGCATGAGTATAGACTTCAGGAAGAAACGCAAGAACGCCGTACGGGGCTGTAGTACATAGAGGTGCGGGGCTCGTTGGCTGCTGTAGGTGCATACGCTACTTCTGTTGCAAATGGCTGGTCAGCGGACATCGTTCATTTGCCGGTTTCACTGTTGCTGGCATCCACGGGCTTAGACTGAGGCGAGCCTTTCTGACGCAAGTAAATAGACAACCCCACAATGGAAACGATGCTCAGGAACTCACTCTGCCAATTCTGAAACGACTCAAACCAGAACCGTGACGTGCCCATGTACTCCAGGGCCTTCACGGCTGGTTTGCCTTGCTGCTGTTGCTCGATGCTGTACACTTCGGCCCCACCCACCGCGTGCAGCCAGACGGAAACAAAGAACAGCAGGAAGAACGCAAGCGTCAGGGAATTTTGGTAGAGTGCTAGTTGCCAACCGCCCCGCTTCACCGGACCAGGCGCGCCGGGTTTGTTGGGGTCGGGGTCTTCATCAACGTCTTCGGTTTCATAGAGCTTCTTGGATTCCGAAGAGCCTTTCTGCCGCAGCCAAATGGTCAGCAGCACAAACAAGCCCATCTGCAAAAACTCACTTTCCCAATTCTCGAAGGTTGCTTCCAGAAAATGCCCCGAGCCAAGGTACTGCCGCAATGTAAGAGGCAGCAGGTGCAGTTGCTCTAGCTCGCCGTTGTAGTCGTACCACCCCGTAAGGGCCTGGCCCACCAGCGAGAACAAGACTAGCGCCGTGCCGGCCAACAACAAACTGTTCTCGTATAGAAAGCGCAAAACAGGGGAAGAAGGCTGGTTAAGCATATAGCCCATACGTGTAGGTGAGGTAAAAAGTGGCCCTTCCGCGTGCGTCCGTAGGGGTTGCTTATCCAAGCAAAAGCCCTCCTCAAACCGATGTTGAGGAGGGCTTCCAACTACTCTTTGCTGGATTACAGCTCGACGCCCGTGGACTTCGTCACCGACTCTGAATCGGATCCGTTCGGAAACGTTTCGTTATAGAGCTTGATGCTGTCGTCGATGATGCGGTAGGCATCTTCACGGCCCATGAAGCGTTCCACGGTAACGTGTTTGTGCTCCAAGGCTTTGTAGTCTTCGAAGAAGCGCTGCATTTCATTCAGCGTATGCGGCGGCAGGTCGGCAATGTCGTTGAAGTGATTCACCGAAATGTCATGGGCAGCCACGGCAATAATCTTGTCGTCTTCCTCGTCACCGTCAATCATCTGCATTACGCCAATCACCTTGGCTTCCACGAGGCACATGGGCACGATGTCAACCGAGCACAGCACCAGGATATCGAGGGGGTCGTTATCGTCGCAGTATGTTTTCGGGATGAACCCGTACGCAGCAGGGTAATGCACGGCCGAGAAAAGCACACGGTCCAGCTTCAGCAAGCCGCTAACCTTATCCAGTTCATACTTGCCTTTCGAGCCTTTTGGGATTTCGATGATGCCGTTCACGACTTGTGGTGAATTGTCACCACGCTCTACATCGTGCCAGGGGTTAAAATGAGCCATTGGATTGGTTTCTAGTTACTAGTTACTGATTTGTTGTGGTGTGGTACTGGACGACGGAGTGGGCTAACATACGGCGTTGCAACGTTTAAGATTTCTGATGGCTCACCAACTTTGTTGGCAGAACTCCAATCAGCACATCAGAACCCGCTAGCGGAAGTTATTTCCCTAATACTTCCGGCAGTGGGGTGCCGGTGCAGCCGTCGGGCTCCTGAATATGCAGCCATTGCGCCAGTGTGGGTGCAATATCGATAATGCGCGCCGAAACTACCGAACTGCCGCGCTTCACGTGCCAGCCCCAAAATACCAACGGTATGTGGGTGTCGTAGTTACCGGCAGAGCCGTGGGTGGTGCCCTTGTTCACCGGGTACTGATAGGATTCCAGCCAGCCTGGCTCCAGCACCACCAGTACATCGCCGCTGCGCTTGGGGAAGTAGCCGTTTTCCAGGTACATAAGCATCCCGCTTTCCCAGTGCGACTTCTGCAAGTCGTCGGCCGTAATGGCGCGCGTAACTCCCGAAAAGCCAATCATGATGTCCGCTACTTCGTCTTGGAAGGTGCGGAGGTTGAGGTTTTTCTGCGCAATAAGCGGACGGTTGAGGTATACCTGCTGGTTTTCGTAGCTAAGCACCCACTGGCCCGCGCCGTGCCGCTTCACCAATGCCTTCTGCAACGAGTCACGCATCACGCGTGGGCCCACCGAGCCCGCCGGAATGCGCTGGCTGCGCAGAAAATCAGGATTGTGGGCCGCGCCGTGGTCGGAGCTTAGGAACACCAAAGCTTGCCCCTTCCCCACTGTCTTGTCAAGGTAGTCGAGCACCCGCGCAATATCCCGGTCGAGGCGCAGGTAGGTATCTTCCGTTTCAATGGCATTCACGCCAAACTGGTGCCCCACATAGTCGGTGCTGCTGAAGCTGAGCGCCAGAAAGTCGGTTTGCCCCCGCTGGCCTAGTTGCTCGGCCCGAATAGTTTCCAAGGCAAAATCGGCCGTGAGGGAATTGCCAAATGGCGTGGACCTGATCAGGTCGAGGTTGCGGGTGGAGGCAGGCAATTTTTCTGCGCCAGTAGGCTGGCTCGCAGTTACTGCCTTGCTAGGAGCGGCACTCAACGTGGGCAAATCGTGAGGAAAAACCGGCTTCGTTTCACCTTTGAAAGTCCCCTCCCACACGACATCATCGGCGGTGCTTTCCGTGTATTGGGCAATAGGCAACAGGGTTTCCCACGGCTTGCTTAGGTATTGCTCGGCCCGGTTTTCACTGTTGAATTTGGTCACCCACTCGGGCAGCGTGTTCTGGTAGAATGTACTGCTGATGAAAGCGCCGTTGGTACCATCATACCAGTACGCCGCATTGGCCGCATGGCCAGCCGGCAGAATGGAACCTCGGTCTTTGATGCAAACGCCAATTACCTTACTCTGGAAATTGGTTGCCAACCGCAGCTCGTCAGTGATGGTGCTCGTCAGCATGTGGCGCGGCGACTGTTGGCCGGCGGCGGCAGTGCCTCCTACTGCTTGCACCGTGTTGTCTTCCGTTACATAGGTGCCTTTAGCTGTTTCGCGCACAAACCAGTTGTTGCCCACAATACCATGCATAGAAGGCGTGGTACCCGTGTAGATGCTGGCGTGCCCTGGCCCCGTGTAGGTCGGCACGTAGTTGTAATGCGTGTTTTCATAGCTGAATCCCTCCTCCAACAACCGCCGGAAACCGCCGTTACCGTACTTGCTCCAATAGCGGTAGAGGTAGTCGTAGCGCATTTGATCCACTACAATACCAACTACTAGTTTGGGACGCGCCAGACCTCTGTCTTTTTTTTGCGCGAAGGCATGCCCCGTTAACACGGTGGCTAGCAGGAAACACAGGCTCTTTTTCAAAATCAAAAGCAGTTGAAACAGTCAACGAAGTAAGAACCCGCATTAGCAGCCGCAAAGATAGGTTGCCGCATTAGGATTCAGCTCCACAGCAGCAAAATCCAAGGTCTACGCGTACAGGAAGCATGCGAGGTTCATGTTTCGCATTACTTCCTACTTATGCCCAACCAAGCCCCCTACGCCCTCATCTTTGACATGGATGGCGTACTTATCGATAACACAGCCTACCAAGCGCGGGCTTTCCAACTGCTTTTCCGTGACTTAGGCTTAACCACCAACGCCCGACGCCTGCTAGAACGCCAGAACGGCATGCCTGCCACCAAGATTCTGGAAACAGTTTTCGCCAGCGACGTTCCCAAAAAGAAGCTCACCACCTACGCCGACCAGCGGGAGTTCCTCTACCGCACCATCTATTGGGATAAGCGCAAGGAAGTAGCCGGGCTCACTGAGTTCTTGAAAGCTTCCCGCGCTGCTGGGTTCAAGATAGGCCTCGGTACCGGCTCTGGCCTGGATACCATCGGCTACATCATCGACCACTTGGATATACGCCAATATTTCGACGTGGTCATCACCAAAGACGACGTGGACAAAGGCAAGCCTCACGCCGACACCTACGTGCTGACTGCCCGCGAATTGGGTGTGCCACCCGAGCGGTGCGTGGTCTTCGAAGATGCCCTTGTGGGCGAGCAGGCTGCCTACAAGGCGGGTATGCGCTGCATAGCCCTCAGCACTTCCGTCAAGCCCGACAAGTTTCAAGCGCCCCTAACGGTTATCAAGGATTTCACTGACTTCACGCCTAAGAAAGTAGTGGAGCTACTAGAACAACACCCCAACGTACCCAAGCCGAGCAAGCAGATGGCCAACCGGCAGTATATGCAGGCGTAAGGCTAGTTCTGCGCAGTGCATTGCCTAAAGCTGACTCCGCCAAGTTATTATGCACGAAGGACTATCATAAACGAAAGGCCCACCTCCAATGGAAGTGGGCCTTTCAACTTATAGGTTTGACACCTCTTACCGACTGGCAGCCAGCGCTTCTGCACCACCCACGATTTCGAGAATCTCGGTGGTAATAGCAGCCTGACGCGTACGGTTGTACGTCAATTTCAGTGATTTCAGCAACTCACCAGCGTTTTCCGTGGCTTTATCCATGGCAGTCATACGGGCACCGTGCTCCGAGGCGTTGCTTTCCAGCACCGCTTTATACAGCTGCACCTTCAACGACTGTGGAATAAGTGTCTGTACGATTTCCTCTTTCGACGGCTCGAAGATGTAGTCCACGTTCGAAGCCTGGGCAGTAGCGGCAGTGGGCTCGGCAGGTACTAGCGGCAACAACTGCTCGGTCCGCACGATTTGGGTCGCGACGTTCTTGAACTCGTTGTATACCACAACCACCTGATCGAAACGGCCTTCCCGGAAACCGAGCATAGCTTCTTCCGCCGCTTCGCGCACCGTATCAAACGAAAGCTTTGCAAACACATGCGTGTAGTTGCCAAGCAATGGTCCGCGCCGCTGGAAGTAGTCGTGGGCTTTCTTACCAATGGCCATCATGGTCACGTTGCCGGCCGCAGCCTGGGCAGCATACCGCTCCCGCACCAACGCATTCACCCCTTTAAAGATGTTGCTGTTGAAGGCTCCTGCTAGTCCACGGTCCGATGTAACGGCAATAATCAGAATCCGGCGTGCTTCGCGCTGCACCGCATACTCGCTTATTACCTCACCGTCGGCTTGGCCTGTCAGGTTGGTCAGAATGCTGTTGAGCCGTTGCGCGTAGGGGCGCATCCGCAGAATATTGTCCTGCGCCCGACGCAACTTAGCCGCCGCCACCATTTTCATGGCTTTGGTGATTTGCTGCGTGCTTTGCACGGATACAATGCGGTTACGGACTTCTTTTAAGCTAGCCATTTATCGAGTGTTGATTGTTAGTTGCTGATTGTTGCTTGCTGGACGACAGTAGCTGAACATCCAACAAGCAACAACCAACAATCAACTATTACTTAGTAGCGTACTGGGCCGATAGGTCTTTGGCAACCTGGCGGATGGCAGTGGTGATAGAGTCATCCAACTTACCAGCTTTCAGGCTCTTCAGAGCGTCGGGGTGACGGGTCTGCATGGTCTGGGTGAATTCCTTTTCGAACTCACGCACCCGGTTTACCGGCACCTGGTCGAGCAGACCGTTGGTAGCAGCATAGATAACTGCTACCTGATCTTCTACTTTCTGAGGCGAGAACTGTGGCTGCTTCAGAATCTCCAGGTTACGACGGCCACGCTCAATGGTGAGTTTAGTCGAGGCATCCAGGTCGGAACCGAACTTGGCGAAAGCCTCCAACTCACGGAACTGCGCCTGATCGAGCTTCAGCGTACCAGCCACTTTCTTCATCGACTTGATCTGGGCGTTACCACCCACCCGAGACACCGAGATACCTACGTTGATAGCGGGACGGATACCGGAGTTGAACAAGTTGGTCTCGAGGAAGATCTGACCGTCGGTAATCGAAATTACGTTGGTTGGGATGTACGCCGATACGTCACCTGCCTGCGTCTCAATCAGCGGCAGAGCCGTCAACGAGCCACCACCTTTCACCAAGTGCTTGATGCTGTCGGGCAAGTCGTTCATGTCGCGCGCAATAACGTCGGAAGAGTTGATCTTCGCGGCGCGCTCCAACAGGCGGCTGTGCAGGTAGAACACGTCACCAGGATATGCCTCACGTCCGGGAGGACGACGCAACAACAGCGACACTTCACGGTATGCTACGGCCTGCTTCGACAAGTCATCATACACAACGAGGGCAGGACGACCCGTATCACGGAAAAACTCGCCGATAGCAGCGCCAGTGAAGGGGGCAAAGAACTGCATCGGAGCTGGGTCAGCAGCCGAAGCCGAAACCACCACCGTGTAGTCCATAGCGCCACCACGCTGCAGCGAGTTCACTACCTGAGCTACCGTAGAAGCTTTCTGACCTACGGCTACGTAGATGCAGAAAACTGGCTCGCCCCGGTCGTAGAACTCACGCTGGTTGAGGATGGTGTCAATAGCCACCGCCGACTTACCCGTCTGACGGTCACCGATGATCAATTCCCGCTGGCCACGCCCGATTGGAATCATGGCGTCGATAGCCTTGATACCCGTCTGCATGGGCTCCGTTACGGGCTGACGGTAGATAACACCGGGAGCCTTGCGCTCTAATGGCATATCATACGTCTCACCCTGAATAGGACCGCGCCCATCAATGGGTTGACCCAGCGTGTTTACCACGCGGCCCACGATGCCTTCGCCTACTTTAATGGAAGCAATTTTATTGGTACGGCGTACCGTGGCTCCTTCCCGGATGTCAGAGTAGTCGCCGAGCATTACAGCACCGACGTTGTCTTCTTCCAGGTTCAGAACCAAGGCTTGGAGGCCATTTTCAAATTCGAGCAATTCCCCCGACTGAGCTTTGCCCAGGCCGTAGATGCGGGCTACGCCGTCGCCAACCTGCAATACCGTACCAACCTCTTCGAGTTCGGCTTCGGTTTTGAAGTTGGACAACTGCTCCCGCAGAATGGCGGATACTTCATCCGGACGTACTTCTGCCATGATCTTATACTAAAGGTTGGTAGGGGTTCTTCGAGAATTCGTTGCGCAGCTTACGCAACCGGAAACTCACGGAGTCATCTATCAGACGGTCGCCAACACGCAGCACGAAGCCGCCGATGAGCGACTCATCAATTTTCTCGGTGAGAGTAACTTGCTGGAGGCCAGTTTGCTGGCGCACCATTTGCTTTACTTCAGCACGCAGGTATTCGCTAAGCGGGGTTGCCGTTGTTACTTCAGCCACCTGTACGCCGCGTAATGCGTTGTACTGAATCAGAAATTCGGAGCCAATAAATTCTAGCGCACTTTCGCGGTTCTTCTCAGTGATAATGGTAAAGAACTTTTCAGTAAGCTCTGATACCTTACCACCAAATATGGCGCGCAAAATAGCCAGTTTCTTGTCGTGCTTGACGATAGGATTGCGCAGCAACAAGCGTAGCTCACGGTTCTCATTCAGTGTGTTGCTGAACAAGTCCATATCGGCTTTCACCTGCTCTAACGTACCCCGCTCCTCAGCCAGATCAAGCAAGGACTTGGCATATCGGGAAGCAACTCGTATTTCAGACATTCTAGTAGGAATTAGAAGCTAGGAGATAGGAGCTAGAAGGAGAACCCCACATGGGCCCGTATCTTTTAGCTTCCGGTTCCTGACTCCTTAGTTTAGCTTTACTTCCTTCAGATACGAGTTCACAAGCTCTTTTTGCGAGTTGGTATCGGTCAGCTCGCGGCGCAGAATACGCTCGGCAATATCGATAGACAACTGAGCAGCGGTGTTTTTCACCTCCGCTAAGGCTGCGTTTTTCTCGTTCTGAATAGCTTCGCGAGCCTGCACAATCATGCGGCCACCTTCTTCATTTGCCTTGTTTTTGGCTTGCTCAATGAGCTGATTAGCCATGGCAGAAGCTTCCTTCATGATTCGGTCGCGCTCCAAACGGGCTTCAGCCAGCAGCTTTTCGTTGCCAGCTTTCAGCTCTTGCATTTCCAGCTTGGCCTGGTCGGCCATGCGGAGAGCTCCTTCGATGGAGTCTTCGCGCTGCTTCAGAGACATGAGAATCGGCTTCCAGGCAAACTTACCCAGCAGGAACAGCACGATGAGGAAAATCACCAGCTGCCAGAAGATCAGGCCTAATTCGGGGGTTACTAATGGAGGCATGGGAGAATAAGTAGTAGGAAGTACTTGGTATGGAGTAGGTCAATCGATGAGCCAAGAAGTACTAGACTGTTCGGTCTCACTACTTGGTACTCACTACTCGTTCCTAATTAAGCCAAGCCAGCCCGCCGCGTCGTGCGCCGAAGCGACGCGCAGCGGGCTGTCAGGACGTTGCTTCTATCTCTTAGAGATTGAAGGAAATCAGCAGGCAGACTACGACTGCGAACAGACCCAGACCTTCGATCAGAGCCGCTACGATCAGCATAGCAGTTTGGATTTTGCCGGAAGCTTCGGGCTGACGACCAATGGCCTCCATAGCGCTACCACCGATACGGCCGATGCCCAAGCCTACACCAAGAGCAACCAGACCAGCACCAATACCAGCACCCATTACGGCCAAGCCAACCGAATTGGCAACCTGCAACAACAGAGAAAGAAGCATAAAAACAGAAATTTGGGGAAGTGAAAAACGAAAAAAGGGAGTTGTAAAAACTAGTGCCCGTGGGCGTGAGCCTGATCAGCTTCGTGGCCGCCGCCCATTTGCAGGTCAGCATCGTGGTGGTCTTCTACAGCACCACCGATATACATGGCCGTGAGGAGCGTGAAGATGTACGCCTGCAGAATGGCTACCAGCAATTCCAATACGTTGATAAACAAGCCGAAGGCCAAAGAAACTGGGCTGATCCAGACGCTCTGAAAAATAAAGATCAAGCTGATAAAGCTCAGTATTACAATGTGGCCGGCCGTGATGTTGGCGAACAAACGAACCATCAGGGAGAAAGGCTTTACCACTACACCAATCAATTCCACTGGAATCATGATAGGGAGCAGTGCCTTCGGCACACCAGGCGTTGCGAAAATGTGCGCCCAGTAATTCTTGTTGGAGCTAAACAGCGTGATGAGCAAGGTCATGATGGCCAAGGTCATCGTCACGGCAATGTTGCCAGTTAAGTTGGCAGCACCTGGCATCAGACCTAGCAGGTTGTTGAACCAGATAAAGAAGAACACGGTGAGCAAATACGGCATGTAACGCTCATACTTGGGGCCGATAGCTTTCTTACCTACTTCATCACGAATGAACATAATGATAGGCTCGAAGAAGGACTGTACTCCTCGTGGGGCACCGCCATGGTTTTTCTTGTAGCCATTAGCTACTGTAAAGAACACGCCTAGTAGTAGGACGGCACTCAACAGCAGGGAGGCAACGTTTTTGGTAATCGAAAAATCGTATACCTTGCTACCATCTTCCGCTTCCAAGTGCTCGTGCTCCAGCTTAAGACCGTTATACTCCTTACCTTCTGCCAAACGAGAAGAAGAAAATACGCTCAGTCCTTTGCCAGCTTGATACGCAATGATGGGCAACGGAATGGTAATGTGGGTACCGTGTTCGGCTTCATCACCGATGGTAGCGAAGTGCCACTCGTGTGCATCGCCGATGTGGTGCAGAATCATCTCACCAGGACTGAAAGCTTCGCTGTCGGTAGCTTCCTCGATGGTGGGCGTGGGTTCTTGCGCGAAAACAGGAAGCGAAAGGATGCAGAAGAGAGCTATCAGTAAACGCTTCATTCAGAGGGGATTAGATAAAAATTCACAGAATCTTCATTCTGTGATTACACTCGGTTTTGAAAACGGGCGCAAGTTACTCAGGATAGCCCATATTTCAAACCCAGTGTAAATAAAGTACAGGAGAAAGAACACTCCCAAGAAGGCCCACCGCCCATTACCTTCGTGCGCTCCTCCCCTATATAAGTACAGCAGCACCAGCCCCACGGACAAGAGTAAGCGTACCACCATAGAGCCGAAGTAAGCGCCCATGAAGTTGTCGGGGTTGGCACGCACCAACCGGGCCGTTACCCAGTATATAATAGCTGTAAGCAACGCAAAGTAGCCTAATGTATAGGCTGCGAGTGGGTGCACGACCATTGTTCCGAAGCGGGCATGCAACAAGTACAGAATGCCATAGAGCAGCACTGTAAGCAAGAGCAGGTTGCGGAAGAAACGAACCAAATCAGAACAGTATAGTGGACCAACAATACTTAAAGAGGGCGACAAAGATACCACTCAAAGAATAGAAGTATCCTTTGTTTTAATGTCACACTAATTTTTTAATTGTCTGCTCCTCATGTCTTCACTCGCTCGACACAGAGCGAATGACTTGGTACATGGCAATAAATACCGATAAAAGCATCAGTACAACAGTTCCCCAGGGTCCAGTGCCGAAGCGGCCATCAAGCCAAACGCCCAGCCACGTACCTAGCCCAATGATGGCGAGCATCTGAATACCAAGCCCAGAATACTTGGCAAAATTGCCACCACGCGGAGGCGTAGAATCAGGTTTGGGAGTGGGCGAAGAGGACATGGTGGGATGGATTAAGGACGATAGAAGTAGTTTTACAGTGGCAGCGCCAACTAGGTTGGCACCACCTAATATGTAAAGGTCCTACGGAGGCTAGGAAAAAGCGTAATTTTACTGACTGAGTGACGTTATGCCTCCTACGCGAGTACAGAAGCTGAACAAAGCAGTCAGTTTCGTGCGTTGTCGTACTGGTAATCTCTGTTTCCGATCTGCCTTCTGTTTTGACACGATACTCTATTCTTCGTCTGCTTGCTGCTCCGGTGGCTACCCTGGTGCTTGTTGCTGGTTTAGGCGGTTGCGCTTCTGAGCGCCGCGGAGTGGTGGGCCACGCCTACGACAACGTGGTAGCGCGCGACAATGGTTACTTTTTGGCTCGTGAGAAGCTACGTGGCGTGGAGGCTAAGCTCTACCAAGCTCGTCAGAACGATTACAACCAAGTACTCACGCTCTTCCCGACTCTGGATCAGGCCTCTGTAGGCACAGTAGCTACGGACTTGGAAGACGTAGTGAAGAAAGCTTCTTTGCCCATTCAATACCGGGCGGCATCTGATTGGACGGACGATGCCTACATTCTTATCGGGAAGAGTAGGTACTATAAGATGGAGTTCGAGGACGCGGCCAAGACGTTTAAATACGTCAACAGCACCAGCAAAGACCCTAATGCCAAGCATGAGGCCCTTATTTGGCTGATGCGTACATTTTTAGCTAGCAAGGAGCTGGAAAATGCTAAAGCTGTATCCGATTTGTTAGACAAAGAAGAAGGCCGCGAAGTGAATGCGCGGGCGTTGTTTCTAACCCGGGCCGACTATTACTTGAAGACCGATGAGCCCCTGAAGGCCATTGAGAACCTAGAGCGTGCCATTCCGTTGGTAGAGCCAAAGAACGAACAGTCGCGCACTCGCTACATTTTAGCTCAGCTGTATCAGAACCAGGGCGAAGACAAGAAGGCGTATGCTGAGCTTAACAAGATCTTAAAGAAAAACCCACCCTACGAGCTGGATTTCTTCTCGAAGCTGATGCTAGGACAAGTGTCGGACTTGAATAACAACGACAAAGCACGCCTCGATAAGTACTTTGCGAAGCTGCTGAAGGATACTAAGAACAAGGAGTACCGCGACAAAATCTATTATGAAATGGCGCGGCTTGACTACCGGCAGCAACGGTACGACGACGCGCTGAAACTATTGCAACAGTCGGCGCGGGCTGGTAGCGCTAACCGCGCGCAGAAGTCCTACACCTATTTACTAGCAGGCCGCATTTATTACGAGAACTTGCAGAAATACCGGTTGGCAGCCGCTTACTACGACAGCACCGTTCAGAACCTCTCGAAGGACGCTCCTAATTTTGTTGCCATTTCCGAGCGGGCAGGCATTCTCAAGGATTTCGCTCAACAATACAGCATCATAGAAACGCAAGACAGCCTGCAGGCGCTGGCGCGCTTGGATACTACGGCACTCCGTACGCGCCTCACAGCCTACGCCGATGCTGAACTGGAAACCAAGCGTAAAGCAGCCGAGGTCTTAGCGGCCAAGCAAGAACGCGAAAGCAGCCGCCAGGCACTTGCAGCAGGTATCAGCACGTCCCGTGACTTGCAAACCGATATCAATCCCGAGGACTTTATTAATGGGAGTACGGGGGCGAAGTGGTATTTCGATAACCCTACCGCTATGAGCACAGCCCGCGCCGACTTTATTCGGAGGTGGGGCGACCGGCCACTGCAGGACAACTGGCGGACGGTAACGGTAGCCAGCGCTTCGCCTGTGGCGCCAGGCGGTGGCAACGTGCCCGTTAGTATTGCCGGTACCAACCAAACCAAAGTAACTGCAGGTGCTACTACTGGCTTGGGGGAGGCAGCGGCTACTGCTGACCCTGCTGTTCAGCGCAAAGCATTGGTAGCCCAGTACCGTCAGACACTACCTCTCACGCCTGAGTTGATGGTGGCTTCTGAGAAGCAGGTGGAAGAAGCTTTGTATTCGCTTGGCACCATCTACAACCAGCAACTGCGCGAGCTTACGCCAGCCGCCCAGACTTATGAGAAGCTGCTTACCCGCTTTCCCAAGACCACTCATTCTCCTGAAACCTACTACAGCCTCTACCTGATCTATAAGGAGCAAAACGAACTGGCCAAGGCAGAAGTCTACGCCCAACGCTTGCGGCAAGAATTTCCTAATTCCGCTTACGCCCGGTTGGCCGCCGACCCTGAGTATCTGCGGCGGGCATCCCTTGTAAACAAAGAAGTAGCGGTGCAGGTGGATACGGCTTTCGCGATGTACAAGCGGCAGGATTTCAAGAAGGCGGCTGCTTTGCTGGCCCAGACGTCCAAGAAATTTCCGGAAACCGATTTGAACGACCGGATAGCCTACTTGAATACGCTGATTGATATTCGCACGCAGCCGCCGTTGACAGCTAAGAATTCTTTAGAGAAGTTTGTAAAGGCTTATCAGGAGTCGCCACTTAGCAATGATGCGCGCACCTTGCTGGAGTCTTACAAGAAATACGACACTGGTGGTATCCCAGGCGCTCTAGCTTCCACGCAGAAGCCAACCATCTCCATGTTTCGGCCAGGGGAAATAAACAACCGGGTTCGTATCCTCTATAACCCGGATACGCCACCCGTTAAAGCTACTCCTCTAGTAACGCCAGCTGCCACCGCACCGGCCCCGGTCCCTACCACTCCAGCGCCTACTTCCGAGCAGCCTAAACTACCGGCCACCAGCCAGCCCCCGCCAGCATCTCCCACCGATTCCTCAGCTACTTCCACCACTCCGGCAGCCACCTCACCAGCTGCTCCACCTATCGACCCAGTGAAAGCGGCCCGGATGGCAGCAGCCCAAGACAGAGCCAGGGGCAAAAAGCCGGCAAAGAAAGCCCCAGCGCCCGCCACAGTTCCTGTGGTTGCGGCTACCTCCGTTCCTGCCTCCACGCCCCCACCTGCTACAACACCCACCCCCTCTACTTCACCAGCAGCGGGCACGCCCACCACAACCAATGCAGCACCCGCTGCATCCGTGGCTATTGCGTCACCTTACGCTGTTAATCCCGCCAATCCAGCAGGGGTTCATGCGGTGGTGCTTGTCTTTCCGAAAGCAGCCGTCCCATTACAAACCTTACCAACCCAGCTCGGGACATACAACAGCCGCTACTTCAAAGCCAGCAACCTACAGGTACAGCAACAGCCTCTCGGAGACTCCCTGGAAATGGTGGTAGTGCAAGGGCTAAGCGGCGTGAAAATTGCTCAGGCATATGCACTAAAGCTGCGCGGACCCCAGTCCCCACTAAACCGCTTGCGCGGCGTGGGTTACCAAACCCTGGTTATAGGTATTGATAACCTACCCTTGCTGCTTCAGCGCCGCGACGTGGAGGAATATCAACGGTTCTATCAACAGACTTACCGGTAACTGCTTCAGTAAGCCCCTACTGTCTAGGCAGTTTGTTCTTGGCTGTACTTGTGACTGGTTGCTTTGGCCATGCACCCAACAGATAGATTGGCATGGGGTATAAGCCCTATTTACAATCTGTGCTTTACATCATTACTTGAAAAGAATGCCCGCTTCTAAAACCAGACCTGTTACACGCAAACCGCAGCGGCCCGGTCGCTTCTCGGCCCTCACCCGTACTCTGTGGGTGTTGTTCGGGGGTGGCTTTGTGGCTTTCCTGCTGTACGTGCTGGCCGTCAGTGTCAATTTCCTCAACCTGTTCGGGCAGATGCCCAACCTGAAGTCCTTGGAGAGCCCACGCAGTGAGTTGGCCTCAGAAGTATATTCTGCCGACGGGGTGCTGATGGGCAAATATTTCCGAGAAAACCGTACGCCAGTCAGTTACAAGGACATTCCGCAGACCACTATAGATGCGCTGATTGCCACGGAAGATGCCCGGTTTGAAAGCCATTCCGGTATTGACCCCAAGGCCATGGCCCGCGTGGCAACGGGCTTGGTGAGTGGTGGCAAAAGCGGCGGCGGGTCTACCCTTAGCCAGCAGTTAGCCAAAATGCTGTTCCGGACTCGTGAAGACCTCAACGACGGTCGGCTGAACGACGTACCGGGTTTGCGCATGCTTATCACTAAAACCAAGGAATGGATTTTGGCAGTGCGGCTGGAGCGGAACTACACCAAGCGCGAAATCCTGCGCATGTACCTCAACACCGCGGAGTTTGGCTCTAATGCATTCGGCATCAACGTAGCAGCTAAAACTTTCTTCAACAAGCACCCCCGTGACCTGACCTTAGAGCAATCAGCGCTGCTGGTAGGACTCGTGAACGGCCCGTCGTGGTTCAACCCAGTACGCAACCCAGAGCGCTCCAAGCGCCGCCGCGACTGGGTGTTGGGCCAAATGCAGAAGTACGGCTACATCACTGAACCTGTGTATGCTGCTACCGTGGCCAAGCCTATCAAGCTAGACTATAAGGTCGAGAACCAAAACGAAGGCATTGCGCCTTACTTCCGCACCGAGCTAAGCAAAGCCTTGCGTGAGTGGGCAAAAGAGACCGAGCACGACCTTTATTCCGATGGTCTTAAGATCTACACGACCATCGACTCCCGCATGCAGAAATATGCCGAGGCTGCGGTAGCGGAGCACATGAAGCTCCAGCAGAAATGGTTTGATCAGCACTGGAAGGGGCAGCAACCTTGGCGAGATGAGAATGGCCGTCTCATTCCTAATTTCCTCAGCACTTCCATCAAGCGGACTGAGCGCTACCGCTCCCTTAGCGCCCGCTACAACGGCAACCCAGATTCCATTAAATACCATCTGAACAAGAAGTACAAGATGAAGGTGTTTACCTGGAATGGTGGCGAGAAAGAGGTGAATATGTCGCCTATGGATTCGCTTGCGTATTACAAGCGCCTACTTCACTCCGGATTTATGGCCATGAACCCCCTAAATGGCCAAATAAAGGCGTGGGTGGGTGGCATCAACTACAAGTACATCAAATACGACCACGTAAAGCAAGGCAAGCGGCAGCCTGGCTCCACGTTCAAGCCCTTTGTTTACGTGGCAGCTATCGACCAGGGCTACTCTCCCTGCTATCAGCGGCCCGACGTAGCCACTACCTTCCCAGCAGAAAGAGGCCGGCCAGCTTACACCCCCCGCAACTTCGAGGGCTCCTATTCTGGCCGCACCTTCACGCTCCGGCAGGCATTGGCTCGCTCCATGAACTCCATCACTGCCTGGTTGGTGCAGAAAATGGGTCCTGACGTTGTGGCCAATTACGCGAAGAACTTGGGTATCACGTCGCCGATTGATGCCGTGCCAGCCATTGGCTTTGGCTCTTCCGACGTGAGCATCTACGAGCTAACTGGGGCCTACAGCACCTTCGTCAACAAAGGCGTCTGGACCTCCCCTATCATGGTCACGCGCATCGACGATAAAAACGGCAACGTTCTTCGCGAATTTGTGCCGCAAACCAAGGAAGCGTTAAGTGAGGAAACGGCTTATCTAATGACACACATGCTCCGTGGCGCTACGGAAGAGCAAGGTGGTACTAGCATCATCTTGAAAGGTGGCTTCAAGTTTCCTTATGAAATGGGCGCCAAAACCGGCACTACATCCAACTATTCCGATGGCTGGTTTATGGGTCTCACACCCAACCTAGTGTGCGGTATGTGGGTTGGTGGCGAAGACCGAAGCATCCACTTTCGTACCGGAGCATACGGGCAAGGTTCACGCCTAGCCCTACCACTTTACGGCATTTTCATGAAGAAAGTGTATGCCGACAAGAGCCTCGACATCGATAAAGGAGCTTTTCCTAAACCCGAAAAGCCACTAAGCGTGGAAATCGACTGCTCGCGCTACTATAATGGCGCCGCGCGCGACACAATACCCTACGACCAGAAGTTGAATCAAACTAGCCTAGACGATTTGAACGACGAAGAGATATAGCTTACGCATAGCTAAAGCTTCGTTGGGAAATAGGGAACGTGGCGGGGACTTACCTGCCACGTTTTTTGTTGTCTGAAAAGTGCTTGTACCTCTGCCATCGAACCTCCAAGCTTTGTTGCGTCGTACTGCTTGTAGCACCTTTGCCTTGCCTTGCTAAAGGAAGCCAACGAATTAGTGCCTCTTCAATCTGTATTACCCTGCGATTTATGGCCGCCCATGCCCATCTGCAAGACCAGATCCGTCAACTTCCACATCGTCCGGGTGTGTACAAGTACTTTGATGATGAAGGTATCATCTACGTAGGCAAAGCTATTGACCTGCGTAAACGAGTGAGCAGCTATTTCACCAAGCAGGATCACAATAAGAAAACGCAGCAGCTAGTAAAGAATATCAAACGAATCGAATTCACGATTGTGGACAGCGAGTCGGATGCGTTTCTGCTGGAGAACAACCTGATCAAGCAGCACCAGCCCAAATACAATATCCTGCTAAAGGACGGCAAGACTTATCCTTACTTGCTGCTTACCGACGAGCGTTATCCGCGTCTCATTCCCACGCGCAACAAGGTGCCTGGTGACGGGCATTATTTTGGCCCGTATGCCAACGGCTCTTCTCTCAACGTCGTGCTGGAGCTTATTCGGGCGCTATATCCCCTACGGACCTGCACATACAACCTGTCGCCCCAGAACATTGCCGCCGGTAAGTTCAAAGTGTGTCTGGAATACCATCTTGGTAATTGCAAAGGACCTTGTGAAGGATTGCAAGACGAGGAAACCTATAATAATCAGTACATCCAGCAGATCCGTCAGATTCTGAACGGCAACCTGACCATTCCTAAGCAATACTTCCGCGAGAAAATGACGCAGGCAGCTCAAGAGTTGCAATACGAGCTAGCGCATCAATTCAAGCAGAAACTAGATCGTCTAGACGCCTTTCAGGCCAAGAGCACTATCGTCAATCCCTCGCTTTCCAACATCGACGTGTTCAGTATTGCTTCCAATGAAAAGCTGGCGTTCATCAACTACCTGAAGGTGATGAATGGATCGATTATTCTGACGCAGTCCATTGAAGTTCATAAGAAGCTAGACGAGCCCGATGAAGAAATTCTAGCTTCTATGCTGATGCAGATGCGGGAGGAGTTCGGGAGTCAATCCAAGGAAATTCTGACAAACGTGCCCCTACCCACTTTGCCCCTCTTAGGTGTCGTCATCACGCAGCCACAAATTGGGGACAAACGCAAATTGCTAGAGCTAAGCATCAAAAACGTGCTTTATCTACGCAAGGAAAAGGAAAGCATGAACGAGCGCAGCAAGGACCTGAACGAGGTGCGCATCATGGAAACCATCAAAAAGGACTTGCGCCTTACGGAATTGCCCAAGCACATTGAATGCTTCGACAACTCCAACTTTCAAGGTGATAATCCGGTTGCGGCTATGGTGTGTTTTCGCAATGCCAAGGCCAGCAAGAAAGACTACCGCCACTATCATATCAAGACAGTAGTTGGGCCCAACGACTTCGACTCGATGTACGAAGTTGTTTCGCGCCGCTATCGTCGCCTGCTGGACGAAGGCGCATCGTTGCCTCAACTTGTCATAGTAGACGGAGGTAAAGGCCAATTGAGCATGGCAGTCAAGGCTTTGAGAGACTTGGACCTCTGGGGGAAAATAGCAGTGATTGGCATTGCCAAACGACTCGAGGAAATCTATGTTCCCAACGACCCACTGCCACTGTACATCGACAAGAAAAGTGAATCTCTACGTCTATTCCAGCGTATGCGCGACGAAGTACACCGCTTCGGCATTACTTTCCACCGCAGCCGCCGCGACGCCGCGACGCTCAAAACGGAGCTAACAGACGTAAAAGGGCTAGGCCCTATTACTGCTGATAAGTTATTGAGCAAGTTCAAGTCCGTGAAGAAAATACGGGAGTTGAGTGAAAGTGACCTGATAGCCGAAGTAGGAAAAGCCAAAGCCAAGGTGCTTATCAACTACTTTTCTCAGCAGGAGCAAGGAGAAACTGTCGATTAGGTGCTAACCAACCTACGGCTGCTATAGCCAAAAAAAGTCCCACTCAAATATTCGAGTGGGACTTTTCAGTAAAGAAGAATTTATCGATCTAGAAGCTCCAGAGGTTATACTCGTACTCAATCAGATCGGAAGCAGCTTGCTGCGAAGCCAGAATGCCTTGCTGCTGACCGCCATAAATCTCATCCAGACGGGCATCATTCGGGTTGGACACCTTCACGATGTAGGAGTTGAATAACCATAGTTCGAAAGCATCAGCTAGGTTCTTGTGTTGCGCGTCGTTCTGCGAGTTAAACCAGATAGCCTTATCTGGATTATTGCGGAACACCTTCACCAAGTCGCTGTACTTGAAAGTGGCTATCTCTTTCTCAATTCCTGATGTATTGGAACTCAGAGTAGATGGTACTAGCAGCTTGATAGTTTTGATATCATGATACATCCGCGACCGTTTCTTGTCGAAGATCATATCTTCTTTCAATTCCATCTGATACAAGTCCTTCGGACGGTACTCGTAACTAGGTGGAGCCGCTGGAGCTTTAGCAACTGCTTTACCACCTTTTTTCTTGGATACTGGAGCACCCCAATCGTCTACGGCTTCTTCTGAAAAACCAGCTGCTTTTTCCTCGTCACTCAAACCTGCGCTAGCCTCAGCATACGACATGTTGGCTGATACTTCAGCAGGAGTGAAGGTTGATGTCAAGGAATCATTCCGGTAAGCCTGCAATTCGCCACGCTTCACCGCATCAGTAATGATCCGGCTGATTTCCTTACCCTCCGAGAACATCGGCTTGTTCTGCTTCTCACGTAGGTCAATAGCCCGCGTGATAGTTTTGCGGAACATGATATCCGAGTTTGGGATCGGGCGGTACGAGCCGTTGCTGCTCGCTGTGGTGGCTTGTTCCTGAGCTGAAGCTGCCACCGACAGCGTCAGACCGGCCGTCAGAGCGGCTAAAGAAAGGAATTTGTTCATACCGAAGTAATCAAAAAAGAGCTACAGTTAGTTCAGAAGAGTAACGTTTACAGCAGCGGAATATTGAACTGCTTTGTTACGTTTACTTGCTCGGTTTGATCCTGGAAGTTCATACGCTGCACCTGCTTCACCTCGATGAAGAGACGGTCACCTTCACGAGCCGAGTTAACGATGTCGCTTAGGTCAGCAGTTGGGCCATTGATAGTGCGAGCTGGCATGGCTGGACGCTTACCACGAACCAGCGTTACTTCATAGCTGGATACACGATAGCGAGCATCTTCTGGCAAGAACGTAGCGAAACCTGCATCTGGCACTGCGCGCAGCTGCATGTTACGTACAGCAGTGATAGGCGTACCTTGTTTCTCGTTTGCAGGACGACCACCTACTACGCACTGAATTTCAGGCTTTGGGATAGGACGTACCTGGAAGGTCTGCGAGCCGATAGGGTTACCACCACTGCTTACGCTTAATGTTACCTCACGGGAGTTTGGTATCAGGGTAACCTCACCTTTCGAAGCGCCTTTGATGGTAGAAGCACCGGAAGCCGAGAAGCTAGGATCATACTGAGCACCCAATGCAGGTACCTGTACGCTAAGCTTGTTACCACACTTGAAGTAAAGAGCTTGTACCGAAGCCGACTGCACCTGCATTACTGGCTTAGTCACAGTGTAGGGAACAGTTACTTTGAAAGTGGTATCACGACCATTCTGCTTGAAGCGGATGGTTCCAGTCCACTGTGCCTTGGCATTACCTGCTGCATCAAAAGCACCGGGGCGAGCTGTAAATTCTACCTTGCCTTTACCAGTGGAAGCGTCAACGCTCAACGGTGAACCGTTCAACGTCATGGTTGGGCGCAAGCCTGTAGCGGAAGCAGTTAAGAAAAGGTCTGCTTTATACTTCGTACCTGCTGCCACCGTGTTTGACTCAGCGCTAGCGAAAGCTCCTACTTTATCGAACACGATGATGCTACCACCTATCTCTTGTGACAGTTTCGACAATGCGTCAGACTCATACTTCAACACTTCAGTTTCTTTCTGCGAAAGAGTAGCCAAAGCTGCTACCAATGGGGTGTTTTCAAAGTTCAGCTCAGCAAAGTTTTTGCTACGCTGCTCTGGATCCGTAACCATTGGGTCTTCCTTAGCGTCAAGTGCTAATGGAGTAGCATTCGGAATAATCTTCTTGATATAATCAGAGTACTCGTTCAGCTTGCTCTTCATCTCATAAGCAGCCCCGTCGCGCTTGCCACCCAGCATGGTAATGGCCACCTTGTCTTCCGCACTCATGTTCTTGTACTCGTTCTTGCCTTTCACGTTCTCAGTGGCAGCAACGAGCTTGTCACGAACACCGCGCAGATAGTCGATCATCTGCTTGGTACGCTCACGTACTTGTTCGCTTTGCTTTAGGATAGCGACATCCTTAGGGGTATTCCGGTTCTTTTCAACCTGGGCAGCAATGCCCTTCACTGTTCCATCGTGGTCCTTCGATACCTTCTCGTTAATTCCGAAGAGGCTATCGTCAAGGAATTTGAATTTCAGCAATATTGCTGAGTTTACCTGTAGGGCCAGAAGTGCAGTCAGTACTAGGTACATCATGCCTATCATCTTCTGCCGTGGAGTTTCTTTTCCTCCCGCCATTGCGTCTGCCTAGTTATATAGTGGGCCCGAAATTTTCTTCGCTACTACCTAATTAGCTGGTAGCGCGCATAGCATTTAGCATATTGCCGTACACACGGTTCAAAGAGTGAAGATTGCCAGTCAAAGCAGATACCTCATCTTTGAATTTCTCGGTGTCTTTGCCAGCTTCGGTCATGTTCTGCATGGCCTGGCTGAGCGTTCCATAGAATTGGTTCATGGACTTGAGGTGCGTGTTGGCATCCTGCAGTTCCATCTCGTACACTGCGTTCAGGGCGCCCAGATTTTTGGTCACTGTTTGCACCTGTACATGGTACTCTTTAGCATCTTTTGTAGCATCCGACATAGCACTCATTGCTTGTGCAGTGTTGGCGTATGCTTCATTGATGCGCTCAAGCGAGGTAGCAGCAGAGCGTACTTTAGCAGTATACTCGTCTGTAGCGTTAGTGGCTTCGCCAAGAGTGGAAAGCTGCTGGGTGGTAGTGCTCAGGCGGTTCAGCCCCTGGCCCAAAGACGAAATAGCCTCTGGTGTTACGTTGGCATCTTTCAGCATATCATCCAGCTTGCGAGTTAAGCCTTTGCTGTTGCTCTTTTCTTCAACGAACTTGTTGCTGTTGGTTGAAGGATCATAACCCTCAGATAGTTCTGGATATACCAAAGACCAGTCTGGAGCCTTTTCGGCTGGTTGGAATGCGCTTAAGAAGAAGATAACGGCCTCCGTTCCCAGACCAACGATTAGCATAATGTCAGCACCCTTCCAGTGCTGGATTTTAAACAAAGCTCCAATGATTACGACTGCGGCCCCGATGCCATAAATTTTGGGCATCAGCACATCATAGAGAAAACTACCGCCTTTAGCTGCCATGTGAATTGATTGTTGGAAAGAGAGGTTGGTGATTGAGTAAAACGCGAAAACAGAATAGAAAATCGGTAATGAGCGGATGCCTGATTAGTTCAAGCTGCTGTTGGTACCCATACCAATTTGGATCATGGCTGTGCGGAAGCCGATGAACGAACGGGAAGAGTCCTGGTATTCAAAGTTGCGAGTACCTGTCTCCAAGAAGTAGGCGATATCCTTCCAAGAACCACCGCGCACTACTTTGCGAGGCTCGTTGTCATCAGGGTTAGTTGGGTTCATGTCCCATACCACTGGTACGGAGGCTTCCATATATGCATCATCGCACCACTCCGCTACGTTACCTGACATATCGTAGAGACCGAAGTCATTCGGGAAGAACGCACCAACAGGGGAAGTGTACGCGTAACCGTCCGAAGCATAGTCGCCGCGACCGGGCTTGAAGTTAGCCAGCATACACCCTTTAGAGTTGCGCAAGTAAGGACCGCCCCATGGGTAGGTAGCTAGGTCGCGACCACCGCGAGCGGCGTACTCCCACTCTGCTTCTGACGGTAGGCGGAAGTTAGGTGTAGCTGCAATGCCAGCTTCTTCATTCGCTACGTTCTTGTTCTTGGTGCGCCAGTTGCAGAAATACTTGGCAGCAAACCAGTCCACACCAACAACCGGATAGTCGTCAAACGCGGGGTGCGTGTAATAGTATTCCATCAGGGGGTCACCCATGTGGTAAGTGAAGTCACGAACCCACACCGTTGTATCGGGATACAACTCCGTCATCACGTACTCCTCGCCAAGTACATCAATCGAATCCTGCCGAATGGCATTCATGAATTGACGGTATTCGTTATTGGTGATTTCGGTTTCATCCATGTAGAAGCCGGCAATAGTTACCTGCTTGTTCATGTTAACCATGGAGGCCGAAATATCTTGGTCTGTTTGGCCCATATGAAACGTACCACCTGGGCAGGGTACCATCCCAAAAGGAACTTCTTGGGGGTTAAATTCAGGCCGGTCCTCTGCCCCAACCAGGTCGCCTTGTGGTCCTTTACTAAAACCACAGCCCCCCAGAATCAGTGCCGACAAGGCAACGAGAGGCAATCCGAAAAACTTATTCATGTGAGGAAGTAAAATGACTGTTGAGGCGGCGATACCAGAAGATTACAATTTTTCGAGTTGGCAAATCTAACGAAACTTACGTTCGTGCGCAAACCAAACGGTCAATGCCTTGCATTTGTCTGCGAACTAACGAGGACGCTAGCTAAACGACGAAACACAAGGAGTTAGTGCCTAGTTCCTAGAAATCCTTCCCTCACGTAATCAAGGCATCGGAATGAACCGCTGCAACAAAGAAGTTTAGAAACTGTAACGTGGAGTGCGAATTGCGGGGCGAGTAGCCATGTTGGGTTTGGGCAGACGATAAGAGAGCATTATCTCGTGCGAGCCGAGCGCACGCGCATCTTGGTTGAATGCAATAAAATCGAAAGCATACCCTATCCGTAGCGCATTGTCTTTCGCAATCGCCAGCCCTGCCATACCCGTAAACGACTCGTCGTAACGGTATCCTAGCCCACCCCAAAACTTATCATTAAACGTGGCTCGAACGTTTGCTTCGTACGAGTTATTCTTGAACGTGAATTTTCCATCATCACCAAACTTCCCAGGCAGTACCATCTTCACTAGTACTGAAGGAGTAACTACAACGGAAGGAGACGCTTCGATATTGTAACCGGCCGTGAAATACGAATGATTTTCACCAATATATCTAGCTGTGCTTTGATAGCTGACATTACCACTTGCATCGGTTAGAGCACTTTGGAATTTGTACTCAGCACGCAACAGGTTGTTTACACTTAAGCCGGCGTACAGTGTTGGAGACTCGTACCACACCCCCGCTCCCACATCGAACTTGTTGTCTGATCCATCACGCGGAACACTAGGGTCGTTTTCGTCAATGAAACGGTATACCCCTTTCGACAAATTCGTGTATGCTCCTTGTACCCCAATGCCCAGTTTGCCTTCACCTACCTGAATGTGTTTGGAGTAAGAAAGCTGCGCATTTGTCATTTTGAACTGCGCAACCTCGTCCCGGTACACATGAAAGCCTATACCACCACCTAATACGGGCACCGGCAATGAACCGGTTATCATGTATGTTTTGGGCTCTCCCCCTTCGTCAAAGGAAGCGTTGTAGTTGAAATATTGGTAACGGCCGATTGCGGTTATTTCACCCTGTCCCTTAATCCCAGCATATGCTGGGTTCAGATACATTCCATTGAAGCCATAGTGTGTGAACTGTGGCTGCTGTTGCGCTAACGCAGTACCCGTAACTGCTGTTAACAGGAACGCAGAAAGTATAGTTACTTTCATACAAACATCTGATTTAAGGTGCATTACAAGTAGGATTGTTGGGAGGGAGGGGTTTTCAAATGTATCGTAAAAAACCCTGTGCAACAAATCCTAAGTATAAATCAAACGGGGAAGCAGATGCACTGCTTCCCCGTCTATCGTACTCAAACGTTTTGTTTGCCGTTCTTGTTTTTCTCCTTCCCTATATCGGGTCCGTGATGGTCGCGAATATAGGCCTCGATTGCGCCAGTCATGGAAGGCGCATTGGGTTGGGGCGCCTCAATATCTAGCTCTAAACCGGCATCTAGCACTGCCTTGGCTGTTGTGGGACCAAAGGCTGCTATGCGAGTACCATTTTGCTCGAAGTCTGGAAAATTGACAAACAGAGAGCTGATACCTGAAGGACTAAAGAAAGCAATACAGTCGTACTTAACGTCCGTAAGGTCTGACAAGTCGCTGGCGACAGTTCTGTAGATGACAGCTTCTGTGAACTTGAAGTTGTTGGCTCTCATGAACTCGGGAATGTCATCCTTCCGAATATCAGAGCACGGATAAAGAAACTTCTCGCTTTTGTGCTTCTTGATAACATCAAACAAATCGGCTGCCGTACGCTGGCCTACGAAGAGTTTGCGCTTACGCAACACAATGTATTTCTGCAGATAGTTAGCGGTCTGCTCTGAAATACAGAAGTACTTCATCTCAGCTGGCATCTCCTGCTTCGCCTCTTGGCAAATCCGGAAAAAATGGTCTACTGCATTGCGGCTAGTGAAAATGACTGCCGTATGCTCAAGGATATTGACCTTTTCTTTGCGGAAATCCTTGTAAGAGACTGGCTGTACCTCGATAAACTCACGAAAATCTACTTTGATGCCATATTTCTCAGCAATGGCAAAATAGGGGGAGACATCGGTGGTCGGCTTAGGCTGGGTGACAAGGATGCTGGAGATTCGCTTGGCATGACGGCCCGTCCCCGGTTTGTCTTTGCTCTCGGCCATAGGGTAAAAGAAAGGGTAGGTCTAATGCAATAGGAAAGTGTCGGCGTCAGTCTGTTCCGTACAAGTGAAATACGGAAGGTCAGTACGTGAAAACGATTAGTTTAAGCAGAATGACTAATGGAATTACTTCAGTGGCGCAAAGGTAAGAAAACAAATGCAGATTCAAGAGGGAAGTCTTACGGTGCAGGGTCCGTGCTACCCGTATAACTGTTCCTACCAACAACAAGGAAACCACCCCGTTGGACACCCAAAGCACCGTAGAAGGGAGCGTTTGGTTGAGCCCTAAGTAGAGAAGCATAACCAAGGGTAGAAACAGGCCCAAGAAGAGGATGGTGCGGATAAATTCTCGGTACTGTACAAGCACTACTTCTCCAACATCGAAGATGTAGCCCATCAATTCCAAGAATAGATACTTACCCAATACAAACCCTGCAATAAGAACAGTATAGAGCAGCACTCTAACTACTAATGCAGATTCGGGCACGTCGAACAAGCGACGTAGTATGATGATGTTCTGCACATTCGTATGAATGGCCACCAGCAGAAGCGCAAAAGACAATGAAAAGACTAGAACCAGCAGAATATTCAACCACGTAACGGTGGGTTTGATCAAAAAGTCTTGCTCGGCTGTGGAACGGCTCCACAGCCCTTCGAACTGGTAGATACGAGCGAAGCCAGGCTGATAAGCTGCCCGAATACTTCCATACAATAGCCCAATCAGTAAAAGAAAACACAGGAACACATTCTCGCCCGGATGGCTACGGACCAACGGCTGGGCTAGGGTTTGCGTGGTTGGCTTGGTGGGGTTCGTGGTGGTTAAGGCTGTGAACTGAACGTTGGAGAAAGAGCTTAAATTAGGTGCTACTTGAGGGTGCCACACGCATAAAAGATGAGGTCCTGGCACGCTGCCTGCTGGAAGCAACTTAGATAAGTCTTCACTGTAAGACGCAGTGGTAGGCGCCGTAAAAACGAGTCGGTTGTCGAGAAACAGGCTTTGGCCGGCGCGGGCAGTGAAGCTAATGAGCAGTGGCTGGTTGGGACGTAGTGTCAGCCACTGATAATAAGCCCGCGAAGGCGCATGGTAATCGGGCAGGTACAGAACCAAACGATTACGCGGCGCGTCGTAGATAAGCCAGTCGGATGAGAGGCCGCTACGGGGCGCCGGAGGAAGCTGCCGATACTCGGCCCCCCATGCGGAAAGCAACGGCCACACACCAAAGAGCAGCACCAGCAAATACGGCCGAAGAACTGTGCGGCTGTGGTGTTTCTGACTCATCTGTAGTTCAAGCGTTCAGGTGCTAGGAAGCCACCCGCTGCTTTTCAGCGGCACGACTACGGTACACCCCCAGAAATATGCTCAACAGCAACGAGAAGGCGACAAGAGCAGCAATAAGCAAGGTGTTGCCGAGCGTATGAAAGTTGATAACAAACAAAATGACCACCAGGTTGAGCGACCCCAACAAGAGCACCGTACCAATTTGCTGAAAGCCCATGGCTAGAATACGGTGATGGAAATGGTTTTTGTCGGGAGAGAATGGCGAACGGCCCGCCATCATGCGCAAAATAAATACGCGTAGCGTGTCGAACAGAGGAACGAACAAAATGCCAGCGGCCACCGATGGCGCTGAAGAAGCGAAAGGCTGCCCCACCTTGAGGCCCATCTCAACAAACTGAATGGTAAGCACCGAGACAATAAAGCCACAGACCAATGAGCCAGTATCACCCATGAAAATGCTGGCTCTATGAAAGTTGTAGCGCAGGAAACCGATAATCCCACCAATCAAGCAAACTGACACGAACACGTAATTGCTGTAGCCAGGCCCGCCGTAGCGCATGAAATAATATCCAAACGTGCTAACGATGATAATGACGATGCTGCCAGCTAGCCCATCAAGTCCATCAATGAGGTTGATAGCATTCGTGATGCCTACAATGACGACGAAAGTGAAAGCGTAGCTAATGCCAACTGGCAACTCATGCACGCCCAGAATACCCTGAAAGCTGGTAAGGCGGACATCGGCCATAATCATGACTATACCCGTGGCCAGCAGTTGCCCAACAAACTTCTTGGTCACGGATATCGTGACCAAATCGTCTTTCAACCCTACGAAGAAGAGCACAATACACCCGGCCAATAGTTGCTGAATGCCGTTGCCGAGGTCGGCGAAAATAGTGAGGGCCGACATAAACCCTGCGAATATGGCCACACCGCCCAAACGGGGCGTCAAGGATTCATGCACGGTACGCACATTGGGCGTGTCGAGCATATTTTTCAGGTGAGCAATGTAGATAATAGAAGGCACCGCGAACAGGGCCACTAAAAAAGCCCACAGAAACGATAAGCTCAACTGTATTCCGAGAGGATTCATCACGCAACGACTTAAAATAAAGCACTAGTTGCGCAACGGAAGGCTGCACCACTACTGCGGGAAATACTAGCCGTGCAACACGCCTTCGCGGCCGAGCAAGGGGATAGAAGTAAGATTGGCAGGTACGATAGAATCAGGCACGAAAATAAATTTCTTGTCGAAAACCTGCGTGTCGCGGTAGTAGCTCACCCAATACTGGTTGTTGAGGTGAAAAAGGTCGGGGTCGATGGGCTCAATGGGCACAGCAGTATGAGGTTCTACTTCGGTGAAAACATGCCGCAGGGTGGAGGTACGCACCGCCTCCCCATCAGGGCGCGTGCCGTAGCCGTTGGAGTTAACGATAACGTTGCGGATAGGAAAGCCATTATCGTTGAGTAGATACACCTGCCACCCTTCCTTGCCCTCTTCTGTAGCGGCGGCCTCATCGGGAACTACAGCCACAGAAACTCCTTCTACTGGTTGAAAATTGATATGTTCTTTCATGAAATCCTAACTGCTACTGGTATTGATTCCGAAGTGTACACGCTGCCTGGTTGATGGCCAGTGTAGCGCTTACTCTGTAAGCTCTGCTTTAAACAGGCGCCCCAACTGGAGCACTAAACGGTTCTGCACATCAACCAATGGCACTGCTTCACCTAGTTCCTGCTGAAGGGAGGTGACTGCTTTGTCGGTGATGCCGCAAGGTACAATGTGGCCGAAGTATGTGAGGTCGGTATTTACGTTGAGCGCGAAGCCATGCATGGTCACCCATCGGCTGCATTTCACGCCTAATGCACATATTTTGCGCGGATTCAGGTCTCCTTCCTCGAAGCCGAGCCAGACTCCAGTCAGCCCGGCAATACGACCGGCCCGCAGGCCATATTCCGCTAGAGTCAGAATAACGGCTTCCTCCAAGAGGCGCAAGTAGCGGTGAATGTCGGTGAAGAAATTGTCGAGGTCGAAAATCGGATATCCTACCAGTTGGCCTGGGCCGTGGTAAGTGATATCGCCGCCACGGTTGATATGATGAAAAGTGGCACCGTGCGCATTCAGCTGCTCTTCACTTAGCAGCAGGTGTTCTGGTTTGCCGCTCTTACCTAGTGTATATACGTGCGGGTGTTCCACCAGCAGCAAATAATTAGGCGTGTCAGTTGGTGTCCCACCCGATTCGAGGGCCTGTCGGTTACGGGTTTTGTGAGCCAGCGTATCGCTTAGCAACTGTTCTTGGTACGCCCACGCATCAGCATACGGCATCAAGCCAAGCCGCTCCACTCTAATGTGACGGTTCTGGCCAGCAGTGGCCGCGGACGTAGCATCCGGGGAGGCAGCAACAGGCGCCGATTCTGCGCAATGACTATACGTATGCATGGCAAAAAACTTGTAACCGTCCGACAGCACTATGCGCAACAGCTAGATAATTGCGTTGGTGCCACCCCCACCTTATTCCCTTGGACCTAAGCGGAAAATGCGCAAAGTTACTAGATTAAGCGCCAAACCCAACCCATATCAGACAGGCACTAACACGACCTTGCCTTTTCGGCGTTTTCTCTACTATTATCTCGTAGATGGCCAATCAAGCGCACCAACTAGGACAAGACGGTGAACAAGCAGCTGCCTCTTTTCTTGCCGCGTTGGGCTACGAGATACTGTATCGTGGCTACCGCCACGGCCGGGCCGAGGTCGACTTGGTGGCACGGTGGGGGCCACACTTGCTCGTGCTGATCGAGGTGAAAGCTCGCTCGTCCAACCACTTCGGTTATCCTGAAACCTTTGTGACCGAACGCAAAAAACAGTTGTTCCGCTTGGCTGCCGAGCAGTTGCAAGAAAATCTAATGTGGCCCCACGACATCCGCTTCGATATTTTGGCCGTCACGCCCAGTAAGGAAGGCCTGCGGGTAGAACACTTCGAAGATGCCTTTTACTGAACTGCCTACTGCCAGCTGAACCAGCTAGCAACTACTTTTTTCGGCCGGGCCGGTCGGTTATGGCATCGCGCTTGTCGAGCTTGTCTTTCTCATAGACCAGCACTCCGTTGCGGTTGTATTCTTTTACCAGCGTCGGCTCTGCCACTTCCGGATCATACCCCGACTCGCCATATTGATACACGTAGTGGCGGCGGTTACGGAAGCCCCAGTATTTGATCCACTCTCCTACTTTCTTGCCGTTCTCGAACTCACCGGACCAGTCACGCTGCCCGTTTTCCTGGTAGCGAGCATACTCGCCTTCCAGCTTGCCGTTCACGTAGGGCACCACTTCTTTCACCAGTTTATGATCGGTGTCATAGTACGTGACGTTGGCATCACGCGGGAAGCCCATTTCGTAATGAATCTTACTGGTTAGTACATTGTCCTTGGTGGTTTTTTCCCACCGCAGGTGCTTTGTGCCGACGGCGAAAAAGCCGGTTTCAATTAGCTTACCCCCCTGGAATTTCTTGTACGGACCGTGCAGCACTTTATCGGTAGCCGGGTTCAGTTCGGTAGCGGCCCGGAAAATCTTGCGTTTGCGGGGATTGAAATAGTAGACTGTGGTGGAGTAGGCATTTGGCTCCTTGTAGGTCTTGAGGTAGTAGAATATCTCAAGCACCTGGTTTTTGCCTTTGGGACCCGATTTAGCAAACCCCTTCTTGATTCGCTCACCCAGGAAGATGTTTTTCTTCTTTTTGGTTTTGCGCAGTTCGGCCCTCTCTTTGTCTTTGGCCGCTTTTTCCTGCGCTTTCGTTAATGCCGCAACCTTCTTGGGGTCTAGAGAAGGAGCCTTGGTAGTGTCCCCAGACGTGGCCAAGGTATCGTTGAGAGCCAACGCGGGTACGTCGGTGCGGCTATTAAACGATACTGTTTTCTTGGAGCACGCTCCTAGGCTAGTTACTAGCAACAGTAAAGTAAAGAGACGGGATAGGCGCATTGGAGCTAATACAGACAGTTTTCGCAGCATCAAACGCAAAGATATAGGGTTTTGGTGCCCTGCTGTAAGTTGTTGGTTTCTAGCCCCCATTCCTATGGATAGCCAGAATATGTTTGAAAACATAAGGACCCCAGAAAAGCAAAACCTCACCAGCAAGTGCCAGTGAGGTTTTGTACCATCTTAGACTTCTACTACTATTTTAAACTACTCAGCGGCCAGCAAATCGGCGCTACGCTTCACAAAGGCAGTAAGCGCTTCGCCTTTCAGCATGTTTTGCGCTAACAGGGCAAGGTCGAAGGCTTGGCGTGCGAGCTTCTGGCCGGCTTCGGCTTCGGCGTGCAGCACCCGCTGTGCCACTGGATGGTTGGCGTTTACACTCACGGTGTAGCTGTCGGGGAGGCTACCAAACATTTGCATACCGCCGCCACCTGTGCGCTGCATATCCTTCATGCGGCGCATAAACTCTGGTACGGTGATGATAACCGGCGCATCCTGCGGCGAAAGAGCCGACACCTGCACCTGCATCTGCTCGTTGCTGACAGCCGTTTTGAATAGCTCTTGCAGTTTGGTTTTGTCGTCTTCGCTGAGCACGCTTTCAGTTTGCTCGTCCTTCTCAATCAGCTTGCCTACCGTATCAGCATCTACGCGCTTGAAGGAGGTTTTTTCAAGCTTCTGCTCTAGCTGTCCGATAAAGTGCGGATCCAGCACGGCATCCAGCTTCAGCACATCGTAGCCTCGGTCTTGCGCGGCCTGAATGAAGCCGTGCTGCGCTTCGGCATCCGTCGTGTACAGCACCACGGTTTGGTCGTTTTTGTCTTTCTGGTTGGCTTGTACGAACTCCTGGTACTCGGGCAGAGTAAAGAATTTGCCGGCTACGTTCTGCACCAACGCAAAGTCCTTGGCCTTTTCATAGAACTTGTCATCAGACAACATACCGTACTTCACGAACAGGCCGATATCTGGCCACTTCTCCTCGAAGCCCGTGCGGTCTTTGCGGTACAGTTCGGCCAACTTATCGGCCACTTTCTTGGTGATGTAGCTGTTGATTTTGCGAACGTTGCCGTCGGCTTGCAGGAAGCTCCGCGACACGTTCAGCGGAATATCTGGCGAGTCGATAACACCGTGCAGCAACATCAGGAACTCGGGCACCACATCTTTAACCTCGTCCGTGATGAACACTTGGCGCGAGTAGAGCTGAATCTTATTGCGCTGAAATTGCAGCTCGTCCTTCACCTTCGGGAAGTACAGAATACCCGTCAGGTTGAACGGGTAGTCAACGTTGAGATGAATCCAGAACAGCGGCGGCTCCGAAAACGGATACAGCTCCTGGTAGAACTTGGTATAGTCTTCGTCAGTAAGGTCGGCGGGCTGCTTGGTCCAGATGGGAGCCGTCTGGTTGATAACCTCGCCCTCAAACTCTATCTCAACGGGCAGAAACTTGCAGTACTTGGTAAGAATGCCTTTCAACCGAGCTTCTTCCAGGAACTCGTCGGAGTCTTCGGCTACGTGCAGCACCACATCGGTGCCCCGCTCAGCTTTGGCGTGTTCTCCAGTGGGCTCGTCGAGAGTGAATTCGGTACTACCGTCGCAAATCCAGTGGGCAGTCAGGGTGTCGTCTTTATACGACTTCGACCAGATTTCCACCTCCTTGGCTACCATGAAGGCCGAATAGAAGCCTAGACCGAACTGACCGATAATCTGGTCTTTGGCAGCAGCATCCTTCTCTTTGTACTTTTCTACGAATTCCGTAGCACCTGAGAAAGCAATTTGGTTGATGTATTTCTTGATTTCCTCGGCCGTCATGCCCAGACCCCGGTCCGAAATCGTGATTTTGCGGGCTTCCTTGTCCACGGTCACCCGGACTTTCAGCTCGCCTAATTCCCCTTTGAATTCGCCTAACTGCCCCAGGCTTTTCAGCTTCTGCGTGGCATCTACAGCATTGCTGACCAGCTCTCGCAGGAAGATTTCGTGGTCGGAGTACAGAAACTTCTTGATGATGGGGAAAATATTCTCGGTATGAATCGAGATACTGCCTTTCTCTTGCATGGCACGTTGGCTGTGAGGTGTATAAACTAAAATTCAGACGTTATGCCAGCCCCTAGTAGGAACCGGCTCGTAGCAAACCCGTTTCAAAACCTATTCCACCTCTTCCCCGCTGTCAGTTTGACAGCCTAATATGCCGCCAAGCACCCTGTAAAGCACGTTGCGGAGTTCTATGCCCGACCCGTGAAGATGGTGCCGCTGATATACCTGGCCGTCCGTCGCCCGCTACTTACCCTTCTAAATGCTAACGGTTGTTACCACCTAACACGTTGATTTGCCTACCGCTGAATGGCATACGCGGCTTGCCATTCCCGCTCTAGTTCTAGTACCACCGAATCAGAGCCGGTTAGCCAATCGAGGGCAGCAGGGGTATCTGAAAAGAACTGTACATTGGCGTTTAAGTACTGTCGGCCATCGTTGATGACGCTGTCTACTATCAACTGATTGTGAATCCCTTCGGGAAGAACCCAGCCTACATGGCGCAAAGGCATGGTGCGGGCACAGGGCAGCCACAACTCACTCAACCACGCTTGTTCTTCGATACCCAAAGCCGGCATAGAGCTGGAATCAATCAGCCAACGATTGGCACTATGCTGCAACGAAAACATCAGTAACTCGCCGAAAGCCAGCTGGAACAGAGGTAATGACATGGGCCCTTGCCACTGCCACCGCAGCAAGCGTAGCCTAGGATAAAATTGAATACACAGAGAATCAAGCAGACAAATCATGAGCGGCCAGCGGCAGCACTCATTCGCACCACTGAAGGCTACAAATTTACAGAAGGGCTTATCGGCAAATAGTACTTTTTCGGTGACGTTGAACTTTGCGACGACAAACACGCGTTTTAGGTCGCTAAGTTATCACGCTGCTTTCACCCACTTACCAACCACCCAGCTTTGCGCTAATGCAGGCACCGCAGTTGGTTTCGAGACTTCTACAAGCTCAACAATAGAACAAGCGCTACTGGAGCGGAAAACAGTAGCTGGCTGTCGGTAGCAGAACGGTCTTCGCCGGAAGTGGAAAGTGCTAGAGCTACTTTTTGCCTTCATACGAAGAGGGTTTCGCTGGCAGCAGTAGGGCGTTTGGGGTAAGGACGCAACGCAGAAGCAACATGGCGAAGCAGACGGGCAGCAAAGGTTTTCATAGCGGATAGCATCAGTGAAAGAAGCATCACAAAGGTCGGCTTCCTGTATTGCCACCGCATTGTTAGGGAGTTATGCTTTCATTAAGTCCACCCCCTATTGTCAATTGTTTCTGGGAATAATCTGACCAAGGTTCCGAATTCCCTTGTACATTTGTCCGTCTTCGACACATTGTTGCATATGCAAACTCTTCGGTCCCGGTTGGCTTTGGTGTTGCTGCTCTGCTTTACGCGGGTGCTGCTGCCAGAGGCGTGGATTCTGAATTTGCACGCCCACCAGCACACCACGGAAGAACCCACACTGGCTCCGGGAACCCTGAAAGGCAAGACCGTGCTGAGTGCCAAACACCAGCACTGCGACGTCAACCACTTCTACCACGTGCCTTTCCAGCCGGCACCGCCGCTGGAACTGCCGCAGCTTTTTGCAGCGTATGCGCGCACCCGCTCCGAATCACAGATTTCGGTGTGGCTATCGGCTACGCGCCCCACGGCCGATCTGCGCGGTCCGCCCTGCCGGTCCTAGACCTGAAGTGCTGCCTGCGGTGGCTGCCAGTTTGCGAACAAAGCAACCAGTAGCCACAGCCCCGTTTTTCAACGGGAATTCTTCTGCCTGCTTTCCAGCGGCTAGAAGCGTATGGCGGCCGGTTTAGTTTTCACCGGCTCTTTCTTGTTTTATGTCTTTCCGATTTCCGGGCACCCCGGGGGCGGGCTGGCAAGGCTTGTGGCTGCTGCTCTTACTGAGCGTAGCTACCCTTGGCCATGCGCAAACGCCCTCGGAATGTGCTCTGTCGCTGAGCGGACGCGTCGCCGACCATGAGTCGCGGGCGGACCTGCCGGGAGCGACGGTGGTGGTGCTGGAAACGCAGCAAGCCACCCAAACCGACGCGGCTGGCAACTTCCATTTTCACCTTTGTGCGGGGCTCTACCACGTGCAGGTTTCCTTTCTGGGCTACCAAGCCGAGACGGTGGAACTGCGCCTGGAACGGGCATTGGTGCGCAACTTTCAGCTGCATCCTAATGCGGTGGCCCTGCGCGGCGCTACTGTGCGCGGTGAGCGGGTAGCTACTCCTGCGCAGCCTACCGCTACGCTCAGCGGGCAGGCGTTGCAGCAAACCCGGGGGCAGGCGCTAGGCGAGGCATTGCAGAAGATATCTGGGGTAACGGCCATACAAACTGGCCCCAGCATTTTCAAGCCGATGATTCATGGGCTGCACTCCAACCGCATCACCATCCTCAACAACGGGGTGCGGCAAGAAGGCCAGCAGTGGGGCCAGGAACACGGTCCGGAAATAGACCCGTTTATTGCGTCGCGCCTCACGGTAGTGAAAGGTGCGGCCAGTGTCCGCTACGGCTCTGATGCCATTGGGGGCGTGGTGCTGGTCGAGCCGAAACCCCTGCCCGATTCGGTAGGCATAGGGGGCGAGCTGAATCTGGTGGGCATGAGCAACAACGGACTCGGCGCTGCTTCGGGCACCGTGGAAGGCAAACTGCGCCGCCTACCGGCCTTCAACTGGCGGATACAAGGCACGGCCAAACGGGCTGGCACGATGCGGGCCCCTGGCTACTATCTCAAGAACTCCGGCTTTCAGGAGTATGACTTCTCGGCCGCCGCGGGCTGGCGCAAAGACAACTACGGCCTGGAAGCTTTCTACAGCCAGTATAACACCCGAATCGGGATTTTGCCGGCCGCACACGTAGGGAGCCCCACCGATTTGGAACTGGCTATTGCGCGCACTCGGCCGCTGGAAACGTCTGGCTTCAGCTACGACATCAGCCGAGCGTATCAGCAGGTGCGGCACGATGTGGCCAAGCTCACAGGCTTTCTGCAAACTGGTGACGTTGGCCGTTTGACTGCCACGGTGGCGCAGCAAACTGATTTCCGGGACGAATACGACAAGTTCCGGCCGCGCAACGACAACCTCGCTTCGCTCAACAAGCCGGAGCTGAGCTACACCAACCGCACCAGCACGGGCGAGCTACAATGGGAACATCACCGCTGGCACAACCTAACGTGCAGTGTGGGCGTGGCGGGCACCTACCAGTTCAACCGGTACGCGGCGGGCAGTCGGCAATTCATTCCGTTCTACACCAACACCACCGTTGGCGCTTTTTGGATAGAAAAATGGCAGCACAACAAGTGGCTGTTAGAAGCTGGCTTACGCCTTGACCGCCGCGACTTGCAAGTGAAGCGTGGCGACCGGGACAGCACCGGCAGTTTTTTCGTGGACCGTACCCGTTTTCAGTACACCACACCAGCAGCCTCGTTGGGGGCTACCTTCGACCCCTCTACGCACCTGACGCTCAACCTGGCAGCAGGCCTCACGCGCCGGGCACCGGCGGCCAACGAGCGGTATAGCGACGGTGTGCACAACGCGCAATATGAACTGGGCTATGACTTGGTGCCTGGCAATGGGCCTTTGGCACCCGAAACCGCCCTCAATATTGGGCTGACAGCCACCTGGCACGACAACCCACGCTTGAACGGCGAAATAACGGTGTACCAGACGCGCATCACCGACTTCATCTACCAGGTGCCTATTCTGCCGCCCGTTATCACCATTCGGGGTGCGCTTATCAGCTGGGAATACCAGCAGACGGATGCCACGTTCCGCGGTATCGACGTGGCGGGCACCTACCAGTTGGGGCCGCAGTGGCTGTTGGGCGCGAAAGGCTCCTTGGTACGGGCCCGCGACACGCGCCAAGACGAATGGCAGATTTTTATGCCAGCTGACCGGGCCGAAGCTTCGCTGCGCTATGACTTTGCCGACCAAGCCACTGCCCACCTTCGGCAGCGCTACGTGCAGCTAGGTGGCTACGCCGTGGCCCGCCAGACCCGCGTGCCCGACAACTACATCGAACGAGACTACAAGCTCCCACCGGCCGGCTACGCGCTGCTCGGGCTGGAAGCTGGAACCACTTTGTATTGGGGCCGACTGCCGCTGGAAATCAGCGTGGCTGGCTCCAACCTACTCAACCAACGATATCGAGACTACCTCAACCGCTACCGCTACTTCGCCGACGAAATGGGGCGCAACGTGACGCTGCGGTTGAGCTTAAAACTTTAGGATTCCACTCCTTCTCGACAAGACTTTCCTCATGAAATTCAAATTTATCTACCCCTTCGCCGCCGTTCTGGCCGCCAGCATTTTCTCTTCTTGCGACAAAAACGACAACGAGTCGGATGCCCCAATTGAGGCCAAAGAGGAAAGCTCGTTTACCCGTTTGCTTGTCACCGACAAAACCAGCAACACAGTCACGCTGCTGAACCCAGCCAAAAACGAACAAAGCACTTTCCAGTCGACGTACGGGGGCAGCACGGTGTATGCCACGCCCGCAGGGCGCTGGGCCACGGTGGTGAACTCCACCAACAACTTGGTGGAGTTCTTTGATACGGGTATCGAACTGCACGACGACCATGTTCACATCAAGGGCACGCCGAAATGGGGCCTCACCAAGTCGGCAGGCGCCAAGCCTAGCCACGTGCTGGCTTCACACAACAAGGTGAGTATTTTCAATGATGGAGATGCTTCCATTAGCTACGTAGAAGAAGACAAGCTCCACACGGTTCCGGCGCCAAGCGCTATTGCAACAGGAGCGGCGCATCACGGCGCCATGATTTTGTTTGACAACGGCAGCTACGCTGTGACCCACAAAAACAACACCGTAGCCGGCTCGCTGCCGGAGCAGGTGAAACTCGTGAACACGCAGGGCGCGGTGGTATCGGCTCCAGGCGTGGCAACGCAAGGCATCCACGGCGACGCCGGCGACGGGCAGCAAGCCGTGTTTGGGTCGTCGAGCGGGCTGTTGGTGGTGAAGCAAACCGGGGAGCAGCGCCTGATTCCGTATCCGGCCAGCGCGGGCTCCAACTGGCTGTCTACCATTTATTACGCCCAAAAAGCGCGCACGTTCTTGGGCTCACGGGCCGGATACGGCGTGTTCCGCATTGACCTGACCACCAACACTATTACGCAGATCGGCACATCCACTAAGCTGGCCCGCGTGGCTCTAGACCAGGAAGGTGAGCACCTGCTCGTGCTGGACGAAGACGGCACACTGACCGTGTTTGACGCCGCAACGGGTGCCCAAAAAGCCAGCCGCTCCCTCACCGGCCTGCTCGATACCAAAGCAGCCACTCCGTATCTGGCGGCCAGCCGCCGCTTTGTGTACATCACCAACGCACCCCAAGGCAAGGTGCACATGCTCAACAAAAACACCTTGGCCGACCAGCAAACCTTCACCGTGCCCGGCGAGCCGTTGCGGATAGCGTTTGCGGGCGCCGATGCAAGTGATGAAGACGGCCACTAGGCCCTGACCTTACCCAACGTGCTTCACTAGACCTTTTCAACACCTTTCTCTTCCATTCATTCTTCAGCTCATGCACACTCCCTTCAAGAATTCTCTGCTCCGCACTTCGCTGCTGGCACTGCTGGCCGCCGCTCCGTTGTTCAGCGCCTGCAACAACGACGATGACGACCCAACGCCCGACGACGACAACGAGCAAATCACGACTGTCACTTATACCCTCACCCCAGTTGGGGGCGGTACTCCAATATCGGTGACGTCTAAAGATGCGGACGGGGAAGGAGGCGCGGCTCCGGTTACGGGTACCCTCACGCTGGCGGCTAACACCACGTACACCGGGACTCTTACCCTGCTTGATGAAACCAAGAATCCGGTAGTAAACACTTCGGCTGAAATTCTGAAGGAGGCCGATGAGCACCTGTTCGTGTACACTTCCACTCCAGCCAACTTGCTGACCATCAAGCGTACTGATCGGGATTCTAAAAACCTGGAACTAGGACTGCAAACTAGCTTGATCACTACCGCTGCTGGCACGGGGGAGCTTAAGATCACGCTACGGCACCAGCCCGGCACCAAGAACGGCACGGAAACTCCCGGCGACACGGATGTGGAGGTGAAATTCTTAACCACTGTTAGATAACAAGGTGAAGCAACGAGTAGGCTAGGAAACGCGGCGGGAAGCGAGCCGCCCTGCCGCTTCCTTGCCTGCGTACTGCGGCTTCACCCTCTACCATATTGCGGGGCTGGCTGCAAACGGCTCCGCGCCATCTTCTCCTGGTTTGGTTTTGGAGAAACCTGAGGAAAGCTCCGGCCAGTGGTCGGAGCTTTCTTATTTTATAGGAAGTGCATCCCGAACGCTCATTTTTCGTTCATGTCTGCCTCCTTACCTTGTCATATGGTTCGTTATTCTTTGCTTTCTGCTGGCCTATTACTAGGGGGCGGAAGTGTTTTGGGCCAAGCGCCCTCCCCTACTCGCCCGGCTCGAGTGGCGCCAGCTGCTGTTCAGTCTACCACGGGCCGCGTAACCGATGCCAACTCCGGTGAAGCCCTGCCAGGTGCCACCATCTACTTCCCTGACCTCAAGCGCGCTACCGCCACCACGGCTGATGGCAGCTTTCAGCTAGCGAATTTGCCCAAGGGCCGGTTTCTGATGCAGGTGCGTTTTGTGGGCTATACCACCGTGGTCCAAACGGTAGAAACCGGCAACGGGCAGCCGCTGACCATAGCCCTCTCACCAGCCGCCACCGAAATTGGCCAGGTGGTCGTGACAGGGGTATCAGCTAGCACCGAGCTGCGCCGCTCGCCGGTACCTACCAGCGTGATAGACCAGACCCGGCTGCGCCAAACGGCCGCTACCAATGCCGTGGATGCCATTGCCCACACGCCGGGCCTGAGCCAGATTACCACCGGTGCGGCCATCAGCAAACCCGTTATTCGGGGCCTAGGCTCCAACCGGCTCGTAACGCTCAACAACGGCGCCAAGCAGGAAGGCCAGCAGTGGGGCGACGAACACGGCATTGAAATCGACGAATACAGCGTTGATCGGGTGGAAATCATCAAAGGACCTGGCAGTTTGCTATACGGCTCCGATGCCTTGGCGGGAGTTATCAACTTTCTGCCTCCCGAGCCGGTAGACGAAGGCCGGATTCTGGGGTCGGTGGCGGCCAACTACCAAACCAACAACTACCTACAGGGCTACTCGCTCATGAACGCCGGCAACCTGAACGGAGTGAACTGGATGGTGCGTGGCACGGGCAAGCTGGCCGGCAACTACCGCAACCGCTACGACGGGCGCGTGTACAACTCCGGCTTTCGGGAGCTAGATGGCAGCGGCTACGTGGGCGTAAACAAAAGCTGGGGCTACTCGCACCTCACGTTCAACTCCTTCAACCAGGAACTCGGGCTGGTGGAAGGCGACCGAGACTCCGTGTCTGGCAGATTTCTAAAGCAAGTAGCCGTTGGCCTCGACCCCAACGACATTGTAGGATTGCCCGTGACCGACAACGAGTTGCGCGGCTACGGCATTGGGGTGCCAAGCCAGCAGATCAACCACTTACGCATCGGCACCGACAATAGCTTTATTCTGGGGCAAAGCCGCCTGACCTTGAACGTAGGATGGCAGCAAAACCTGCGGCGCGAATTCGGCAACCCCGCCGACGACCAGGAAACTTCCCTCTACTTCCAGCTGCACACGGTTGATTATGCGGTGCGCTATTTTCTGCCTGAGAAGAACGGCTGGCAAACCACCGTGGGCGTGAGTGGCATGCGGCAGGAAAACCAGAACAAGGGCGTGGAATTCCTAATTCCGGCGTACGACTTGACGGATGGCGGTATGTTCGGCGTCACTAAGAAGACCTTTGGCAAGCTCGACCTGACCGGCGGCCTGCGCTACGACTTGCGCCGCATCACGGCCGACCGGCTGCTGCTCGACGATGACGAGCGGCCGGCCACTACGGGAGAAGAGAAATTTCCGGGGTTCCAAAGTACCTTCCGCAACGTGAGCGGCAGCTTTGGCGGTGCCTTCAGCGCCACCGATAAGCTGGTGTTGAAAGCCAACCTGGCCCGCGGCTTTCGGGCTCCGAATATTGCCGAACTGGGTTCGAATGGCCAACACGAGGGCACCATTCGCTACGAAATTGGGGAGCCAGGCTTGAAGGCCGAAACCAGCTTTCAGGTGGATGGCGGCGTTAGTTACATCTCCGACCATGTGGGCCTCTTTGTGGACGCGTTCCGCAACGGCATCAGCAACTACATTTTCCCGGCGCGCCTACTCAACGCTGGCGGCACCGCCGACTCGGTGGCTACCACCGGCGACCCAGTGTTCCGCTACGGCCAAGGCGATGCGCGCCTGGCTGGGGGCGAAATCACCCTGGACCTCCACCCGCACCCCTTCGACTGGCTGCACTTCGAAAACTCGTTTTCTATGGTGCGCGCCATTCAGTTCGACCAGCCCGCTGGCCAGAAGTATCTGCCCTTCATTCCCGCCGACCGGTTGCAGTCGGAGCTGCGGGTGAACTTCCGTAAGGTGGGCACCACGCGTTTGCGCAACCTATACGCCCGGGGCGGCGTGGAATACACCTTCGCGCAAAACCGGGTGTTCTCGGCCTTCGAAACCGAAACGCGCACACCCGGCTACACGCTAGTCAACCTAAGCGCGGGCTCTGACATAACCAATGGCCAAGACAAAACGCTGTTTTCAATCTATCTGACCGCCAATAACCTGTTTGATGTGGGGTACCAGAGCCACTTGAGCCGGCTGAAGTACGCAGCGTACAACCCCAGCAACGGCCGTAGCGGCGTGTTCAACCAAGGACGAAATGTGAGCGTGCGGCTGGTAGTACCGTTGAGTTTTAAGTAAATTTCAAACGGGTGTGCTAAAGTGAATCCCAAAGGAGCTTGCCGCGTTGCAGTAAACAACCTAGCACATCATGGCGGTTTCACTTTGTGTGAACCTGCGCGAAACGCTTGACTACTATGGCCCACACCCACCACGGACACGGACACGACCACCATCATCACCATGCGCCGCCAGCGGAGTTCGGCCGGGCTTTTGGATGGGGCATTGCCCTGAACCTGCTTTTTGTGGCTGGCGAAACGGCTGGCGGTTTGTGGGCCAACTCGTCGGCGCTGCTTTCCGATGCGGGCCACAACCTGAGCGACGTCCTGAGTTTGGCACTGGCTTGGGGGGCCACCTGGCTGGCTAAGCGCCGCGCCACTGAGCGTTTCACGTATGGCTACAAAGGCGCTACCATTCAGGCTGCCTTACTGAATGCGGCCCTGCTGTATCTGGCGCTGGGCTTTATTCTGTGGGACACCTTGGACCATTTGCGCCACCCTACGCCCGTGAATGGCACCGTGGTGATGGCGCTGGCTGGGTTGGGTATCGTGGTCAATGGCTTCACGGCCTGGCTGTTTCATAGCGGCCAAAAGGGCGACGTGAACGTGCGGGGCGCGTACCTGCACATGCTCACCGACATGCTGGTGTCCGTGGGCGTGGTAGTGGGTGGCGCGCTGGTGTATTTCACCGGGTGGATGTGGCTGGACCCAGCTATCAGCTTCGTGATTTTGGTGGTGGTAGGCTACAGTTCCTGGGGGTTGCTGCGCGAAACCATCCAGATGGCTTTACAAGCAGCCCCAGAAAGCATCGACATGGCGGCGGTACGGGAGTTTCTGTTGGCTCGGCCCGGTGTGGTAGGCGTCCATGATTTGCACGTGTGGCCCCTGAGCACGCAGGATACGGCCCTTACGGCGCACTTGGTACGGTCCAACAGCGGCAACAGCAACGAGTTTCTGGGAGAACTGCAGCACGACTTGGTGCACGCCTTCAACATCAGCCACTGCACCGTACAGCTCGAAGACGTAGCCCCCGCTATGGGCGCCCACGGCTGCTGCGACGAAAAGCCCGTTCCAGCGCGAAAATCCAAGCAGGAAGCGTGAAGCTAGCTTCTTGTGCTCTGAGGCGGGCTTCGCAGCAGGCCTTATGAAAGCGCAAGCCACTCAGGCACGAAGCCTCAGTTGCCCCCATGATAGGTATGCCGCCTATACAGCCGCCCAACGTGCTTCGTAGTCCGCAACAGCTGTACGCTGAACTGTAGATAGACTAGTTGGCGCGGGCAGGCACGGGTACTTTGGGCAGCCGAGCCAGGACTTCCAGACAAGCGCGCGTGTTGTGGTAGGGACACTTCCAGAAACCGGCTTTGTCTTCTCCCGTCATAGGAAGGTGCGTTGCCGTCACACCCCAAAGCCACTCGCCATGCGCGTAGTCGAGGAGATGGGTGCGGGTGAATTCCCACACCGCCTGAAATTGCTCGTAGAAACGGCGCTGCCCACTCACTTGGTAAGCGTTCAGCAGCCCAACCATGGCTTCGGCCTGCACCCACCAGTGTTTGTCTCGGTCCCCATGCTCCTGGGCAGGATCAAACTCGTAGTTGAGGCCGCCGTCTGTATCCAACCCACGCGTTGCAGTCGTTGCCATGTCAACGGCTACCCGCCGAAACTGCGTCACAAGGTCTTCGTTGCCTAGCACTTCGGCGGCTTCCAGCAACAGCCAAGAAGCCTCAATGTCGTGGCCGAACGAAACGAGGGTGGACTTCGGCTGCCACTGCTCGTCGAGGAACAGGTGCAACTGGTGGCTAGTCGGGTCGATGATATGCGCCTGAAACACTTCCAGTAGCTCTTGCGTTTGGGCGCGCAACTGTGGGTCGGGCCAGACGCGGTAGAGGTTGGTGTACGCCTCCAGAATGTGGAGGTGGGTGTTCATCGTTTTCTTCTCGTTGGCGTCTTTGTCGCTCAGGCGCAAATCGGCCAGCGGCGACCAGTCACGGGCCAGGGCTTCGAGGTAGCCGCCATGTTCCGGGTCGAAGCTGTGCTGCTCGATGGCGCGAAACAATGCCTGCGCGTGTTGCAACGCCCGTTCGTTGCCACTGGCCGCGTAATATTCACTTAGCCCATACACGGCGAAGGCCAAGGCATAAATCTGCTTCCGGGTATCCAGCGGCTGGCCCAGATAATCAACCGACCAGAATACCCCACCGTGCTCGGCGTCCAAGAAGTGTTTTTCCAAATACCCGAACGCCCGCGTGGCCAACGCTAGATGCGTGGGGTTGGGCTGCCGTCGGTAGGCCGCCGAGAACGTCCAGAGGATGCGGGCATTCAACACCGAGCCCTTCGGCGCCTGCGCCACTACGTTGTTCTCATCCGTTATCTGGCCGTAGAAGCCCCCATGCGCCGTGTCGAGCATGTGGGTGCTCCAATAAGTCAGAATTCGGTCTAGCTCTTCCTGAAATGCCTCCGCTTGTTGCATCATCACCTTTTACTCTCGGTCAGACTTGCTGCATGCAGCTTACAACTGCGCAATGGAAGTGCGGGCCTGCATTCCAACGTTAACGCTGTTGGCCTCCTGGTTGTGCGCAATCAAGGCCTCAATGGCTTGTACCGAAGCCGCGGATGTCAGGCCATCGGCGGGGTTGTGCTGCACATAATCCAGGAGCGTATCGATGGTGGAGGTGGCTACGTGCATGCGCGTATCGGAGGAGCCGTAGTAGATAAACACCTGCCCGTTGTCGTCGGCAATCCAGCCGTTGCTGAACACCACGTTGGAAACATCACCGACGCGCTCCTCTCCTTCCGGCGCCAGAAAATAACCGGCGGGCTTGTGCGTCACGCGGGTAAGGTCGTGGAGGTCAGTCAGGAACATATAGAGCACGTAGCGCAGGCCAGCGGCCGTGTTGCGCACGCCATGCGCCAGATGCAGCCAGCCAAGTGGGGTTTTCAGCGGCGTCGGGCCCTGCCCGTTTTTGGCCTCGTACACTGTGTGGTACTGCTTTCGGTCGATGACAGTTTCCTCGTGCACTTCGGCTTGCTCGATGGACTCAGACAGCCCGAAGCCGATGCCGCCGCCGCTACCAGCCTCAATAAAGCTGTCTTGGGGGCGCGTGTAGAAAGCGTATTGGCCGTCTACAAACTCGGGGTGCAACACCACGTTGCGCTGCTGGGCCGAGCGGGTTTTCAGGTCGGCCAGCCGTTCCCAAGTTATCAGGTCTTTGGTGCGGGCAATGCCGCACGCCGCTACCGCCGCCGACTGGTCGGCGTCCGGCGCGGCGGGGTCGCGGCGCTCGGTGCAGAACAGGCCATACACCCAGCCGTCTTCGTGGGCGGTCAGGCGCATGTCGTACACGTTGGTATCGGGCTCGGCGGTTTCGGGCAGCACCACTGGATGGTCCCAGAAGCGGAAGTTGTCGATGCCATTGGGGCTTTCGGCTACCGCGAAATACGATTTACGGTCGGTGCCTTCCACGCGGGCTACTAGTAGGTACTTGCCCTGCCATTTGATGGCGCCTGAGTTGAACACCCCGTTCACGCCAATCCGCTCTAGCAAGTATGGGTTGGTTTGCGGTTGAAAGTCGTAGCGCCACGTGAGGGGCACGTGGGCAGCGGTGAGTACCGGAAACTGGTATCGGCTGTAGAGTCCGTTGGCCATGGCAGACTCCTGGACTGGATTAGGGCGCGTCAGTAGGGCTTCGTGGGCGGTTTGCAGAGCCCGCACACGGTTTTCAAAGGAAAGCGTCATAGCGAAGTAAGTGATAGCCTAGCTAGGCCAGCATTGCGTGGTTGAGAGAGGAACAGGGGTGGGAGCGGCAGACAGCCACTGGGCGCAACAAGCCCGGGTAAGCGGGACGGAAGACTGGTCCACCGAATTCCCAACGGTGGACCAGCTGCCGGCAAGAGCAACAAGTTGCTCCCCGGCCCCCGTGGCCTACCGTTTCCCAGGCGGCAGACCATTCCCATCTTATAAAGCGTGCTTTAGTAATCAGCCAGTTTGTTCCACCAGGTTTTTTTCAGAATGAAGATTATCACGGCCAGCGCCAGCACCGTGAGCAGCAGCGGCAGCTTTTGCATCAGCAGCAGGTACATGGGCAAAACAGTCAGGCAGAGTTGGGCAATGATGCCCAACACCACGTTGAACATGTTGAGGCGGAAGTTGCGGTTGGGTTGGAAGCTCGGGTCTTCGGCCACCACCAGGGCGTTGATAGGTCCCCAGAAACCCCAGGGCCGCACGTTTTTGTAGAATGCCTTCAGCACGGTTTCCTCAGTGGGTGGCGCAGCGTACGTCCCGATGACCGAGCCTGCCAACGACAGCAGGAACAGCACGGGGAAGTAATAGAGAAACTCGATGCCCTCGAAAAAGCGCGTGAAAATCAGAGCCGACACGATGCCGGTGAGCATACCCCAGAAAAAGCCGGTAGCATTGAACCGCCACCAATGCCACTTCAGCACGTTGGAAGCAATGTAGCCGCCGTACAGCGCCGACACAATCCACTGCAAAACGCTGTTCACGTCTTTGGCCAGGAAGCCTAGCAGCACGCCTACGGCCACCACTACCACCCCTACCACGTAGTTCAGCGAAATAATGGTGCGGGTGGGTGCATTCGGGTTGATATACTTGAGGTAGATGTCGTTGACGATGTAGGCTTGGGCCGCGTTTACGGTTCCGCTGAACGTGCCCATGAAAGCGCCCAGCAACCCCGTCAGCACCAAGCCCAGCAAACCAGTGGGCAGGAAATTATTGATGGCCACCGGCAGAATCCGCTCGAAGTCGGTGGTGCCTTCCGGCCCCACAATGTTCATCTGGTTGTAGTAGAGCAAGCCCAGCACCGTCAGGCCAATCACCAGCGCGTAGCGAACAGGCAGCAGCACTATGGACACGAACCCACTCATCTTGCTGGCTTCCTCCGGCGAGCGGGTCGAGAGGATTTTCTGCATGTCGTAGTTCGGCGCGGGCCCCGCCAACGACGCGAAGATGCCCTTGAAAACCATCATCATGAAGAAGATACCAAACAGAGAATAGCCATCCGACTTGATTTTCTGATTAACCTCGTCGATGATGCCCGTCCAGTTCAACTCCAGCTTGGAGCCAAAAAACGGGGTGTCCCAGCCCGCTGGCACGTTCAGAGTTCTGCCCTGCAAATTCTGCCACGCAATAACGAAGATGGCCACGCAAGCCACCGTCATGATGGCGTACTTGATCATGTCGCCGAGCACGATGCTGTGCATGCCCCCCAGAATAGAGTAAAACATGGCGAACAGCGTGAAGATGATGCCGTACACGTGCGGCACGTACTGCGGCGCCACGCTGAAAGGCACGTAGCCCTGCACCATTTCCCAAGGCACGAAGATTTCAATGAACTTGCCGAGTCCCACAAAGCCGTACGCCAGAAATCCCAGGCAGCTTAGCAGCGCAAACGCAATAACCACTTTGTGCGAAGCCCCCACGCCCGGCCCCGAATTGCCGAAGCGTGTAGCCAGCCACTCGGCCCCGGTGGCCGCATTGGAGCGGCGCAGCCAGCGCGAGAGGTACATCATCAGAAACACCTGGTTGAACACCGGCCACAGCCACGGAATCCAGATGCTTTTCAAGCCATACACGAAGCACAAGCTCACCATCCACATGGTGCCGCTGATGTCGAACATATCGGAAGCGTCGCTCAGCCCGAGCTTGTACCAGGCCAGGCTTTTGCCGCCCATGAGGTAGCTGTCTTTGTTTTCGCGGGCTTTTTTGCGGTACCACAACCCGATAAACACGGTTGTGAGCAAATACGCTACAATAATGAGTACGTCAAGCAGGCGTAATTTCATTGGGTGGGAAGCGGCAAGGCACCTACGCTTTTCATGAAGGCATGCAGATACTAGAGGTGCAGTTGGGCAATGGCGCTGCCTTACCCTGACTGGCTGTATCTAGCTGTATGACTGCCTTATAAAATTGGCTTTTAGTGCCTCTGTGGGTCTTCCAAATGTAGCCAGCACCCGAAGCAGTTAGTAATGCTATCTTACCCTTCTCTTGTACTCATTTAACCGATTTGTAACCCCAGCGCAAGCGAAGCGCGCCTCTGTAGCTCTCTAAGCCGTTGAACCGGCTTCTTGCGCTATATTTCTTCTTAATACTATTTTAACATTTTTTGCTTTGTTTACGCACCTGATTCCGTAGCTTTCTGTTATGCGCCACAACCTAATGCGGGAGGTAACTCCCCTCACGCAAAGCGACTGTTTCACGTTGTTTTCGCGCGTGAAAAAGGAGTTCAACTTTCCGCTGCACTACCACGAGGAGTTCGAGTTGAACTTCATCGTGAATGCCGCCGGTGCCAAGCGCATCGTCGGCGACCATATCGAAGTGATTGAGGACTTGGAACTGGTGCTGATAGGCCCCAACCTGGGCCACGCCTGGTTTACGCACCAATGCCGCAGCGAGGAAATTCGGGAAGTGACCATTCAGTTTCATAAAGACCTCCTGGAAGACCGGTTTCTGCACAAAAATCAGCTCAGCTTTATCCGGCAGATGCTCGAAAATGCCCAGCGCGGTATTCTGTTCTCGCGCGAGGCTACGGAGCGCTTGCGCGGGCGGCTTCAGTCATTGGAACAAAAAACCGGTTTCGACTCGGTACTGGAGCTGCTTTCCATCCTGCACGACCTCTCCACCTCGCGCAACATGCGCACCCTTTCCGACTCCACCTTCAATAGTGAGCAGTTCAACTACAACAGCCGCCGCATCGAGAAGGTATTTGAGTACATGCACGCTAACTACAGCCAACCCATTACGCTGGCGGAAGTAGCCAAGCTGGCCAGTATGCCGGAAGTATCCTTTAGCCGGTTCATCAAGAAGCGGACCGGCAGCACCTTTATTGATAGCCTCAACGAAATCCGGCTGGGCCATGCCACTCGCATGCTGATCGACACCACCCATAATGTGGCAGAAGTAGCCTACAAGTGCGGTTTCAACAACATTTCTAACTTCAACCGCATCTTCAAAAAGAAGAAAGGCTGCACGCCACGGGAGTTTCGGCAGAGCTTTTCCGGCACCCGCATCTTCATCTGAACGGGCAAACCTAGGCGGTATCGTGCGCTATGTTACGCCCATGTGCTACGCTCTTACCTCCCAGACCGGCTCCGGGGTATGCTGGTGGCTAGGCTCGATGGAGACAATCTGGAGTCCAAGCAGGTCGGGGCTACGAAACTGGTCGTAGAGGTCGGCGAATACCTCGTTGAGTTCCGTGCTGTCGGTGGCCAGCTGATGGTGTATTTGTCGGGTTTCAACTATTTGCCCTAACTCAAATTCAGCTAGGGTAAGTTGGCAGCAGACCGTGTACTGTAGCTCCTTTTTCATAGCAGTAGAAGGAAAGGATGGATACGGTAATAGAAGTGCAAAACTAATATCATTGGCAATTTATCCAAGTAAATTAGTATATATCTTACGTGTAATTCTTTTCTTGTTTACCTAGCAACCCGCTTCAGATGTAGCGTCATCAACTAGGTAGCTCCATATGCAAGGCATTCTCTAACGTGCTGAGCCGGCGAATTTCTTTGGCGTAGTGCGGCGCTTGCTATTTGCTGGTTTTCCAGATTGTGCATAACGTGCCACTGATAGCGTCGTTTTCTTCTCTTCCCCGCCTGCCATGTCTGTTGCCAGTCCCCACTCTCCCGCCCCTAAAACAGCCGCTCTGCTAAGCGCCGTAGTCATCGTGGCTTCCTTGGGCTACTTCGTTGATATATACGACTTGGTCCTGTTTAGTATTGTGCGAGTGGAGAGCCTGAAGGGCCTGGGAGTTACGGAGCCAGCCGCCATCACCGAGCAAGGCCAGTACTTGCTTAGCATGCAAATGGGCGGTATGCTGCTGGGTGGCATCCTCTGGGGCATACTAGGCGACAAGCGGGGGCGGCTGTCGGTGCTGTTCGGCTCTATTCTGATGTATTCACTGGCCAATATTGCCAACGGCTTTGTTGAAACTGTCGATCAATACGCGTGGCTGCGCCTGATTGCGGGCGTGGGCTTAGCGGGTGAGCTTGGCGCGGGCATTACGTTGGTAGCCGAGAGTTTGCCCAAAGAAAAGCGCGGCTATGGCACTATGATAGTGGCGTCGGTAGGTGTGTCGGGCGCAATGGTGGCGTACTTGGTGGGGCAGTATTTCGGCTGGCGCAACGCCTATTTTATTGGGGGCGGCTTGGGGCTGGCGCTGTTGGCCTTGCGGGCGGGCGTGTTCGAGTCGGGCATGTTCGAGCAGGCGAAGCGCGAAGGCGTAGAACGAGGCAATTTTGCCAGCTTGTTCACAAACGGCCCCCGGCTGGCCAAGTACTTGCGCTGCCTGTTTCTGGGCGTGCCATTCTGGTTTCTGGTGGGCATCCTTATCACCATGGCGCCTGAGTTCGGCCAAGAGTTTGGGGTGCAAGGCGCCGTAACGGGCGGGCTAAGCATTTTCTGGACCTATTTCGGGCTAACCCTCGGCGACTTCGCCAGCGGCACTCTTAGCCAGGTTTTCAAGAGCCGCAACCGTACGTTGCAGCTCTTTATAGCGTCTTGCGCTGCTATGGTGGGCTTTTACTTGTATGGGCTGCATGGTGCCAGCACCACTCTGTTTTACTTTGTGTGCTTTATGATAGGCTTCACGGGGGGCTTCTGGGCGCTGTTCGTGACGGTGTCGGCCGAGCAGTTTGGTACCAATCTGCGCTCTACGGTGGCTACTACGGCGCCCAACTTTGCCCGCGGCGCTATTGTGCTCATCAACCCAGCTTTTTCGGCGCTCAAGCCTTCGTTGGGTATCACGGGTGCCGCCACCGTTATCGGCGTCGTGACGTTGGTCCTCGCCTTCTACAGTGCCAGCACCCTACCCGAAAGCTATGGCAAAGAATTGGATTATGTGGAGTAAGGAGGAATAACTATAGATATTCAACTTTGCTCCGAGGATGCCGTATCAGACCTGAACTTCACTACAAGTCCGTCATGAAAAAGATCCTCGCCATTTTCGCCTTTGCAGTTGGTATCGTGAGCAGTCATACTGGCCAGGCTCAAACGACGACCACCCCAGCAGATTCCGCCCAGGTACGTTTGCAGATGCAGCAGCAACGCGCTGCTGACGCTAAAGCTGCCCTCGATGCACAAAAGCAACAAACCGCTTCGTCGCGCAGCAGCGTAGACCAGACGGAAAGCCAGATAAAAGACCAGAAGAACGCTATGCGGGAGCAAAAGCGTCAGATGAAAGAGCAGAAGCTGGAATTGAACCGCCAGAAAGACGCCGCCAAAGAGGCCAAGCGCCAAGAGAAGCTCGCTAAAGACGCCGCCAGCGCCGAAAAGCGCAAGGCCCGTGATGCGAAGAAGGCTGCAAAAGCCCTTAAGTCGTAACTATAAACTTGAAATTCAAGCTAGTACGCTTTGTGAAAACTCCGGCCAACTTGCCGGAGTTTTTTGCGTCTGCCTTTTCCGTTTCGCTTACCCTTTGTTCTCTATATGGCTGCTGAACCCACCAAGAATAAGCCCATGCTGTATCCATGGCATCATTTCGTTCTGCTACCGGCCCTGCTGGTTGTTACTATCTATGCCATCCGCCGGTACGTGGCCGTAGCTGGCGACGACTCCGAGGATTCCCGGCTTTGGTTTACCTTGATGGCCCTGGCCGTCGTCAGCTTTGGGGTGCTGTTGCTGCTGCGCCAGCACTATGCCCTCACGCTACAGGACCGCATCATCCGGCTGGAGGTGCGGCAGCAATACTTTGAAGCCACTGGCCAAAGCTTACGACCACTGGAAAACAAGTTGAAACTGAGCCAGATCCTAGCGTTGCGCTTCGCGGGCAATGCAGAACTGCCTGGCTTAGTACAGGCGGCTATCAGCGAAAACCTTTCCTCGAAAGATATTCAGGCCCGCATCCAGGAGTTTCATTTCGACCACATGCGCGTCTGATGTAGGGCCTTGCGAGCCACTACGCGCAGAAGCTTGGATTTTTTGGCCGACTTTTGCGTTATACACTCTTACCCGCTTACCCAACCGCACTTCGTTTCAGGCTCGATGCAGCCAGCCCTGCCGCTTGAAGCGCAGGGCACTATTTCAGGCTTACGCAAGGCGCCCATCATACGCCCTAAGCCCTCAACCAAGACCTTACTCCTATGATACTGTACAACGTTACGACCAGCCTCGATCCGGAAATTGCCGAGCAGTGGGTGTCCTACATGCGCGACACCCATATGCCAGAGGTAATGGCTACGGGCTTTTTCGTACGCAGCCAGCTGTGCCGTTTGCTTAATGAAGAAGACGACGGCATTACTTACGCCGCACAATACTATTGCGTGAGCCTAGAACAGCTAGAGGAATACCAAGCCGTAGCGGCTCCAGCCCTCCGCAAAGACATTGAAGCTCAGTTCGGTGGCCGATACGCTTCGTTCCGCACCATGCTGGAAGTGGTAAGCTAAAGGCCACACTGCCAACCCGATAACTCGAAGGGGGCGAGTTGCTGCTGACTCCATAGGGGTTAGCAGCAACTCGCCCCCTTTGCTATTTACGCCGGTACCACCATCCCGCCGTAGGCTTGCAATTGTTCGGCGTTGAGGTTGCCATTCAGCCATTCAGGGTCGAGGTTGGCTCCTACTTTCTTGTAGAAGCCAATGGCGGGCTCGTTCCAGTTCAGGACCTGCCACTTCATACGGTTGGCGCCGGTATGGCGCGCTTCGGCCACTACTGCATCAAACAGCTGCTTGCCAACGCCAGTGCCGCGCAGTTGCTCGGTCACCACCAAGTCTTCCAAAAACAGCATCCGGCCTTTCCAGGTGGAATACGCCGTGTAGTATAGCGCAATACCCACAATAGAGGCATCGGGCTGCTCGGCCACAAAAAACTTGAAGATAGAATCCGGTCCGAAGCCGTCGCGCTGCATATCGGCCAGCGTGTTCGTGACTTCGTGCGGGGCGCGCTCATACACGGCTAGTTCTTGGATGAGCGCCAGCACCTGGGGCAAATCGGCCTCGCGGCCACGACGAATATTCATGGTGGGGAAAGATGTGAGGGCGAAAAGTAAAACAGCCAGCCAGTGGCTGAAAACAAAGAATGAGCAACAGCGCGTAGTTGGCTGTTGCTCATTCCCTATTGCTTGCGAGCAGCTGGCTACATAACCGGCTGCATCTTTTTAATGTCTTCGGTGGCGTTTGGCGCGGTTATTTCGCGGGTGGCTGGCGTTGCAGCCTTGCCGCCAGTGGTGTCGGGAGCAGCCGGGATGGGAGGCAGTGGCTTAGTAGCCATTTCCTCGTCCTTGGTGAAATCGGGGTTGCTGCACGACGTAGCGGACAGCATCAGCGAAGCGGCCAACAGACCGAGCAGAAACGTTTTTTTCATGTGAAAACCTAAAGGTAGAGCTAGGGACGCGCGTTGTGGCCGCGAAGATACGAACCAAGTGGTGAATGCCTTCTACGACTTTTGCACTGTTTAGGCTATTGTTGGCGAGCAATCGGCTGGCTGGAAGCTTCGCAGTCGTGCTTCCGTCCTATTTCGCCTAATAGTCAGCGCCCTACGGCGCGCCTTATTTCTTATACGGGTTGATGCCCATGTTCTGGTATGCAAACGACCACACATCGGCCCATTCCTCTATCTGGAGTTTAGTGCTTTTGCCCGCGCCGTGGCCGGCATTCACATCTACCCGAATCAGTTGGGGCCGGGGGCCAGTGTTGGCAACTTGCAGCGCAGCCGCAAACTTAAAGGAGTGCGCGGGCACCACCCGGTCGTCGTGGTCGGCGGTGGTTATCATGGTGGCGGGGTAGGCAGCCGGCTTCAGGTTATGCAGTGGCGAGAACTTATAAAGGTTCTGAAACTGCCCGTAGGTATCGGAGGTGCCGTATTCCGGCGCCCAGTTCCAGCCGATGGTGAACTTCTGGTAGCGCAGCATATCCATCACGCCCACCGCAGGAAAAGCCACGCCGCAGAGGTCGGGGCGCTGGGTCATGGTGGCGCCCACCAGCAAGCCACCGTTCGAGCCGCCGGCAATAGCCAGCTTTTCAGTGCTGGTGTAGCCCTGCACCTTTAGGTAGTCGGCGGCCGCAATAAAGTCGTCGAATACGTTTTGCTTGTTGGGGGTCATGCCGGCTTTGTGCCAGGCTTCGCCGTACTCGCCACCGCCCCGCAGGTTCGGCACGGCTAGGATGCCGCCGTTTTCCAGCCACAGCATGCGCGCCACCGAGAAGGAAGGCGTAAGCGAAACGTTGAACCCGCCGTATGCATAGAGGTACGTGGGGTTTTTTCCGTTCAGCTTCAACCCCTTCTTATGGGTGATGAACATCGGAATCTTGGTGCCGTCTTTGCTGGCGTAGAACACCTGCGTGGTCACGTAGTCTTCGGGCTTCACATCTACTTTGGGGGCCCGAAATACCGTGCTGGTGTTGCTGGCGAGGTCGTACTTATAGATGGTGGTAGGGTATGTGAACGAGGTGAAGGCGTAATACACCGTTTTGGCATCGCGCTTGCCTCCAAACCCAGCTGCCGTACCAATGGCGGGCAGGGCTACATCGTGCTTGAACTCGCCTTTCTCGGTGTACACTTTGATGTTGCTGCTGGCATCTTTCAAATACGAAGCCACCAAATAGCCTCCTACCTGATCAACGCCTTCCAGCTTTTGCTCGGTTTGGGGCAGCACTTCCTTCCAGTTCGCCTCCTGCGGCTTTTTGGGGTCGATGAGCACTACCCGGTAGCGCGGTGCTTTGTAGTTGGTGAGCACCAGCAGCTGGCCACCAATGTTGCCGACCACCGAGTTGTTATGCGTGTAGCTACTGATGAGCGGCGTAAACGTATCGGCCTGCTTAGGGTCGGTTAGGTCCCGAACGGAGAGGCGGTTGCCGTCGGCCTTGCCATCGGTAAGGTAGAGCACCAGGAACCGTTCGTCTTCGGTGGTGCCCACCATTCGGAAGCCCAGCGCCATCTTGGGGTCCTCGTACACCAGTTGGTCTTTCGCCTGGGCGGTGCCCAGCTTGTGGTAGTACACCTTATGAAACTCGTTTTTTCCGGCCAAGCTGTTCTCGCCGGACTTTGGCGCATCGTAGCGGCTATAAAAGAAGCCGTCTTTGTACCACGCTGCTCCTGATACTTTCACCCAGTTCAGCTCATCGGTTAGCGGCTGACGCGTTTTCAAATCCATCACCTTGTACTTCTGCCAATCGGAACCGCCGCCGCTGGTGGCATAGGCCATGTACTGGTGGTCGTTGGAGAAGAAAGTGCCGGCCAGCGCCGTGGTACCGTCCGCCGAAAGCTTATTAGGGTCGAGTAGCACATCGGGTTGGCCTTCCTGCCCATCTTGCTGGGTGTACAGCACTGCTTGGTTTTGAAGGCCGTCATTTTTCGAGAAATACAACTGTCCGCCTTCCTCTTGTGGCACGCCAAACCGTTCGTAGTTCCAGATGGTCGTGAGCCGCTCCCGGATTTTGTCGCGAAACGGAATCTTCTCCAGGTAGCCGAAAGAGGTTTTGTTCTGGGCTTCCACCCAGGCTTTGGTTTCTGGGGAGTCGGGGTTTTCCAGCCAGCGGTAAGGGTCCGGCACGGGAGTACCAAAGTAGTCGTCTACTTGGTCGGCTTTGCGAGTTGCGGGATATTGCACGGGTATGCGAAAAGATGCGGAGATAGAAGAACTCTCGGGTACCGGCGAGTAGGTTTGCGACGAGCGGCAGCCCGCGAGCATCACCAAGGCCAGCGCCGGAAATAATCGTTTTTGCATGAAGGAAGTGACAAGGAAAGGCCCGAAGATAAATCAGGTATTGTGTTGCACGATGTGCTGATAAGCTCGCGCCTGCAAATCGTTGATGAAGTTGGAAGTGTGTTGTGCAGTTGACGTACTGCACCACGTTTTATCGGGCAGCAGACTACTCCTCAAACTGTACCAGCGCCTTTTGTTCCACCTGCCAAACACCTTCTACCTTGCGCAAAATTCCTTCCTCTACCGTTATAACTTGCGTGACAAGGCCAGCAGGCTGCTCGTATTCGCAGGCGGCAGCCAGCAAATCAGGCGGCGCATCCTGTAGCAGATATGCCTGCACAGATGGCGCCGGGCTCACCTGAAACGTAGCCAACTCGGGCCACTGCATGTCTAGGTAGATTTCATACACGCTATCAGGTTGCAGCTCTTCCGTAAACTCCTCGGCCTGAAATGTATTGGCTCTGAAAGCCGGACTGTAACGCACGAAGCTCTCGGCTACTGGCTCTTCAGCCGGGCCAGGCACTTGCACGGCCGGCACCACACTCTCGAAATCTTCGCGCAAAGCACTAGCGGGCGATCCAGCTGGTATAACCACTGGCGGACCAGGCACTTCCGTCATGGGTATTGGTGTGTCTTGTATGGTAGCAGTAGCGGGTACAGCCGTTGTAAATTCCGGGGTTGATGGCGCCGGCGCTACCACAGCCACCGGCTGCGCTATCACCCGAGGCACCTCTAGTGGCGGCGCAGCGGCTGGTGGCACTTCGGTTGAAGCTAGCGGCTGAGCTACTGCCGCCACCGGAGCGGCCAGTGGTGCGTGTTTGGCTAGCTCCGCTTCCAACCGTTGCTGCACAAGCTGCTCTATCTGGCGGTGCAGCTCAGGAGAAAGGGACTGAGCGGACGCGGCCGGAGCTGCTGCTGGGGTGGGTGTAGGCCGTGCAGCCATTATTTCGTCTTGCCGCTGGGTCATGCTGGCCACCAGTTCCTTCTGAAACACGGCCAAGTTGCGGCGCATCAGCATGTAGAGCACCAAACTCAACAAGGCTACTATCAGCGCCAGCGGGGCAAAAAATCGGTTCATCAAACTGTCGCCCGACCCACGCGCTGTGTCCTGAGCTTGCGCAACACCTGCCTCGCTCAACCCAGCATCACCAGGCACGGGTACTTCCTCGGTGGCAGCTTCCTCGTCTGGGTTTTCTTCGGCCAGTTCCTCGGCTTGGTCGCCGATGGGCGTACCGTTGTCCACATAGTTGGTCAGGGACGTTTCCAAGGCTGCCAGGCGCTGCATCCGGGCCGGACTAGCGCGGCGAGCCGGCGAAGACTTCAACCGGTTGATGATTTCGGTTTTCAGCTTCTGCAACCTCGACGGATTGGAACCCAGCCCTTTGTAGATGATACCGCGCCCCTCTAGCGGCTGATAAAGCGCACTAAACACGCGTTGGCTGTCGGCTTTGATGCTGTTCTCGAATTCCTTCAGGGTGCCGCCACAACGCAAGGTACTCTTGAGGTTGGGCCGGCCGTTGTCTTCGTACACGAACTTTGCGGTGGCACACCACACCTGCACCTTCTGCTCATCGAACGAGGGCTGCCCGAGCGGCGTCTGGGCAAAAGCGGCGTTCAACACAGCAAGTAGCCCCCCCAAAACAGCAAGGGCGCGGCGGAAAGTACCTATCATATACAAGCGAGTAGTTTTCAGAAGTTGAAGTTGATACGCGAAAGCCGGGCCAGCGGTGCGAAACGGCAGCTTTTTCGTTGGCCACATCGCACTACGCCCCAACCCTAGCTGTAGTCAATCTCGGTGTTGTCGCCGATGTTCAGGCTGTGGCGCATACCCCGGAACGAAGCATCCGAGCCCACGATACAATCGTGCATCACAGCTGAGCGCAGCTCACTGTAGGAACCGATAATAGACTCGCTCAGAATAGTGTTCTTCACAATGGTCCGGTCGCCGATGGCCACATTGGGCCCGATGATGGAATTGCTGATTTCGCAGTCTTTCCCAATGCTGACGGGCGGAATAATGATGGTATCCGGAAACTGGGGATAGTCGCGGCGGTCTAGGAACTCGGGGCGGTTGAGCAAGCGGGCGTTGGCTTCCAGCAACGAATCTTTGCGGCCGCAGTCAAACCAGTTGTCCACCGAAGCGGTGGTCATTTCGGCGCCGTCCTGAATCATGAGCATCAGCGCATCGGTGAGCTGGAACTCGCCGTGCGTGCGCTGGTCTTGGTCGATGAGGCGCTCCAAAGCCGTAGCCAGCCACTCGGAATTGGCAATCTTGTAGAGCCCCACCAAGGCGTAGTTGGACTTCGGAATGCGTGGCTTTTCCACCACTTTGGTTACGCGGCCGTTGACGGCCGTTTCCACCAGCCCGAACATCGAAGGCGTTTTCACTTCCTTCACGGCCAGCACGTTGCCAGCCGTTTGCATCATGGCAGGCAGGTCTACATCCACAATGGTGTCGCCGAGCAGAATCAGAATACCATCGGCCTCCTGCCGAAACGTGTCGCGGGCCAGCCACAAGGCGTGCGCAATGCCTTCGCGGGGCTCCTGCACCACAAACGTGCTATGAATTTGAGGATAGGTGCGGCGCACGTACCGCTCTATCTTCTCGCCTAGATAGCCAATGATGAATACAAACTCCTGAACCCCGGCCCCACTGAGCCGGTCGATGATGTGCCCGAGAATGGTATTGCCGGCCACCGGCACCAGGGATTTCGGCTGGGTGTGCGTGTGCGGGCGCAGGCGCGACCCAATACCCGCAACGGGAATAATAGCTTTCATTGAACAACAGGCGTGGCGTAAGTCCGCAAAATAGCGAATAGCAGCGGGAGCCGCTTCACTGACAACCGCTGAAGCTCGAATTCGTACTTTGGCACGATGAAATAGTGAGATTATAAGACCCTGCACGGCTTCTACAAGCCCGCCGCACGGCCTCAAAGAAAATATTATGCAACCGTAATATTATTTACTATTGCAAAAGCACCGTATGAGGCTGCGGTAAGCGGCTCTGGATTCTCACTGGCTTGTCGTTGTCTCTTACCTATTGACTGGTTTTTCATTTACCAACTCTCCCCTTCTTCTTTTTATGAAACGTTTCCTTCTCTACTTTGCCGGTCTGGTGATGTTGCTGTCTCAGTCGTCGTGCGGCTACAATGGCATGGTATCGCGCGACCAAGCGGTGAAATCTCAATGGGCCAACGTGCAAAGTGCCTACCAGCGCCGTGCCGACCTGATTCCGAACCTCGTGAACACCGTAAAGGGTGCCGCTAATTTCGAGAAAAGCACCTTGGAAGCTGTGGTGCAGGCTCGGGCCAACGCCACGGGCGTCAATATCTCGTCTGATCAGCTCACGCCCGAAAACTTGCAGAAGTTTCAGGCTGCCCAAACCCAGCTAAGCAGCGGCCTGGGCCGGTTGTTGGCCGTATCGGAAAATTATCCGGAGCTGAAAGCCAACGCCAACTTTCAGGAGCTACAAGCTCAGATTGAAGGCACCGAAAACCGCATCAACGTGGAGCGCAACAAGTTCAACACGGTTACCAACGATTACAACGGCTTCGTGAAGTCGTTTCCCAACAACTTGTTTGCGGGGATGTTCGGCTACGCCGAGAAGCCGTACTTCGCCGCCGACCCAGCTTCGCAGAAAGCGCCTACGGTTCAGTTCTGATTTGGCTGGCAGGGGTCTAGGAGTGCGTATGGGCAGAAAAGCAGGGTTCTGCTTGCTATAGTGCCCACAAGTAGTGCGTTAGCTTCGTAGTAAGGTTGTTGGTGGTGCCGAGCGGAGATGAAATACCGTTTCGCTCCAAGGACTAAGCCACCGGATTTATTGCCTTGCCGAGATGCTTCAACTCTTCTTGGCACGCCTGTTTTTTCTGCTCGTACCCCCTCTCTCGAAATCCCACCACCTATGACCAACCCCCTCACCCCCGACCAGGAAGCAGCACTCGTGGCGGCTATCCGGCAGGCTGAAATCACCACTTCCGGTGAAATCCGGGTGCACCTGGAAGACACTTGCCCTACTCCCGAACCGCTCGACCGCGCCGCTCAGGTGTTTGCCGAACTGAACATGCACCGCACGGCGCAGCGCAATGGCGTGCTGTTCTACTTGGCTTGGAAGAGTCGGCAGTTTGCCGTTATCGGCGACGCAGGTATCAATTCTGCCGTTCCTGATGACTTTTGGGAAACCACCAAGGAAACCGTGCTCAGTCAGTTCCGCACCGCCAAGTACGTGGCGGGGCTTGAGCAAGGCATCCGGATGGTCGGCGAACAATTGAAACGTTACTTTCCTTACGACTCCGTGACCGACAAAAACGAACTCGACGATTCCATTTCGTTTGGCGGTGGCATTACGCAGCCTCCTCGCGTATGATGCATCCCCTTCCTGTTTTATACCGAGCGTGGCTCCGGCCGCTGGTGCTGGTACTGCTGCTTTTATCGGTGCAGCTCGGCGCGTTGGCGCAGGAGGTGCCTGCCCGCCCCTCGCCCCCTCGCCTCGTAAACGACTTGGCGGGCATGATGCGGCCTGATGAGGTGGCGGCGCTGGAGCAGAAGCTGGTGGCGTACAACGACTCCACTTCTTCCCAGATTGCCGTCGTGACCGTACCCACGCTCAGCGACTATGAAATTGCCGATTACGCGCAGAAACTCTACGAAACCTGGGGCATTGGCCAAAAAGGCAACAACAACGGCGTGTTGCTGCTCATTGCTCGCAAAGAGCAAAAGGCCCGCATCCAAACCGGCTACGGCCTAGAAGGTGCTATTCCGGATGCCTTGGCCAAGCGCATTATCTCCAATACTATTGTTCCGGCTTTCCGCGAAGAGCAATACTACCAAGGACTTGACCGAGCCACCGACCAGCTTATTGCGCTGGCCAAAGGTGAATACAAAGCCGACCAAACCACCCAAACCCGCCAGCGCCGCACCGACGATAGCGGCACCGGCTGGACGTTTTGGGTGATTATTGGCGCGCTGGTTCTGTTTATGCTGCTTCGGTCGCGCGGAGGTGGTGGCCGGGGTGGCCGCGGCGGTCTGGGTGGCGGCATGATGATACCCCCCGTTATCTTCGGCGACTTCTCGGGTGGCCGCGGCGTATTTGGCGGCGGTGGGGGCTTCGGCGGAGGTGGTGGCGGAGGCGGTTTCGGCGGCTTCGGGGGCGGCAGCTCCGGCGGCGGCGGCGCCAGCGGCGACTGGTAACGCTGTTCTGTCTAGCACACAACTAAAAGAGGCCCGAGCTATTTGTAGTTCGGGCCTCTTTTATTGTTGTTCGGGCTGTACTTGCTTGTAGATGGGCAGCTCATAGAACGGACGCAGTAGCTGCACCACATCCAGCGCGTCGGCTAGGGCTTCGTGCGCCACTGTATCGTCTTCGAAACCAGCGCGGGCCTTGCAGATAGTCATGGTAGGCAGGCGCGAATCTTTGCGCCAATTGAGGTAGAAAGCAGCGGGGTCTAGCATGGCAGGCTCCGCCCGAACCAAGGTACCGTAGCCGGGCAATTCGCGCAGAAATCCGAGGTCGAAGGAGGCTATGTTTTTACCGGCCATGGTCACGCTCACGCAATCCTGCTTGTCGGGCTTGAAACCGTGTTGTAGCAAAAATTCCCGTAGCTGGGGCAACAACTGGTCGGGGGTGCAGAGCTCGGGGTTGGGTGCTTTATCGGCTAATTCCTGCAGCAGGCGGGCATTGAGAGCCAGCGCGCCGGCAGTGCCCACATATTCGGGGTGGCGCACCACACGCCGAAACGCAGGCAGTTCGGGCAGCGGCAATAGGTGCTTGGTATCTTCTATTACGGCGGCAAGTTCCAGGATTTGATGGCGCTGAGGCCGACCACCGGAAGTTTCAAGGTCAAGGGAAATGTAGCGCATGAAGAAGCTGTACGGCCTCCGTCTAGCGGCGTTGACGCAAGGGGGCTTCTACGCATCAAAATGGCTGTTCTACAGCCTGACCAGCAGACACTAACAATGCAAAGAAGCTTAGCAGTCAGATAATAATAAGGTCATCTGCTTCACCTACCAAGCATGGGATAATTTGTTCTCTTGCTACAAGACACCATCTGTAAAGCGCTGATAATTAGAAGCTACAGAGCCCACTGACATGCTATCAACAGGCCTTTGACTAGGTTGTTATATATTCCTGATTTTCTATAAATTTATTTATCAGCTGATAATTTCATATTGTTAGAGTAACATTCCGGTAACAGGTTGCGGGTAGTTTTGCGGCTGAAAACAACCTTCCAACCTTATGTTTCACAGCTACTTAGCTCGAGCCGGCCGGCTCTGTGCGATGGGCCTGCCTGTGCTTTTGCTAAGCAACAGTGCCTTCGCACAATCCCAATCAGTTTCCGGCACCGTAACTGACGACCAAGGCCAACCGCTACCCGGCGCGACGGTAGTAGTGAAGGGTACTACAAACGGTGCCTCCACCGACGTGCAGGGTGCCTACACGCTCAATGCTCCCTCCGACGCTGTACTGCAAGTCACTTTCATTGGCTTCTTACCTCGGGAAGTGCCAGTGGAAGGCAAAACACAACTCAATCTGCGGCTCACGCCCGACACCAAGCAGCTCAACGAAGTAGTAGTAACGGCGCTGGGTATCAAGCGGGAGCAGAAAGCCCTCGGCTACGCTACGCAAACCATTGGTGGCGAAGCCCTACTGGAAGCAAGACCTAACAACTTTTCACAGGCCCTGTCAGGTAAGGTGGCAGGCCTAAACCTGATTTCGGCGGGCTCCGGGCCAGTAAACTCCACACGCATCTCGTTGCGGGGCGACAACTCCTTGAACCCAAATGGCAACAATGCCCTGATTGTGCTGGACGGCGTGCCGATGAACAGCGGCCTAGCCAGTTCGGGCGTAGGTAGCGCGTACGGGGCTGGTTCCGGCAATGATGTGCCCGTAGACTTCGGTAACGGCATTGCTGACATCAACCCCGACGACATTGCCAGCATTACGGTGCTGAAAGGAGCCAGCGCCACGGCCCTCTACGGTAGCCGCGCAGCCAACGGCGCCTTGATTATCACCACCAAAACAGGTTCGCGCAAGAAAAAGGGCCTGGGCGTAACGGTGAACAGCAACTACAGCGTGAACACCGTGCTGCAGTGGCCCGAATATCAGTACGAATACGGCCAAGGCACCGGTCGCTCGTTCACCGCGGCTGGCGAGATGTACTACTCGTACGGCACCTCCGCCGATGGGAATAGCACGGGTGGTACGAGCAGCGCGTTTGGGCCGAAATTCGATGGGCAGCTATTCTATCAGTACGACCCCGTAACGCAGGCACAGTCGGCGGAACGGTTGCCGTGGGTGCCGTACAAAGACAATATCAAAGGGTTTTTCCGGACGGGTTCCACACTTACCAACAGCGTGGCTTTGGAAGGTGGCAACGAAACCAGTTCGGCGCGGGCCTCGGTTACGCACTCCAAGAATGAGTGGATTATGCCCAACACCGGCTATGATCGGTTGACGGCGGCGTTGAGTGTCAACCACAGCCTGACTCCGAAGTTGAAACTAGCGGGCAAAGTGAACTTCACCAACCGCAAGAGCGACAACCTCCCCGCCACCGGTTACAACAACCAGTCGTTGTCGTACTTCATGATTTTCCAGAACCCCAACGTACCGCTCGACGCGTACCGTACCATCTGGAAAAACGGCTTCGACCAAGTGGATCAGGTGCATCCGTTCAGCTCGTTTATCGACAACCCGTACCTGATTGCCCACGAAATGACCAACTCGGTGACCACGCGCACTACCGTTGGCAACGTGTCGGGCACCTATGATTTCACGCAAAAGCTGAGTTTGCTGGTTCGCTCTGGCATCTCGATGAGCCAAGAGGAACGCGAAATGCGGCGCCCCTACAGCACGGCAAACTTCCAGCGCGGCTATTACAAGCAGCAGGATATCACCAACTACGAGGCCAACACCGACTTCCTGCTGACCTACCATCAACCCCTAGGAATGCACTTCGACGTGCGGGCTTCGGTGGGTGGCAACGCCATGTACCGCCGCTTCCGGGGCATCGATACTTCCGTGGAGGGCCTCGTAATTCCGGGCGTGTACAAGCTCACCAACGGCCTCAGCAACCCGCTATTGGCAGCCACCACGCGTGCCCGCAAAATTAATAGCCTCTACGCCCTCACCACCCTTTCTTTCGACGACAAGATTTTTGTGGATTTGACTGGCCGCAACGACTGGTCGAGCACCCTGCCAACTCAGAACAACTCGTTCTTCTATCCTTCTATCAGTTCCAGTTTCATTCTAAACGAATTGCTGCCCATGCCATCGTCGGTTTCGCTGGCCAAGGTGCGGCTATCGGCGGCGCGCGTGGGCAACGATACCGAGCCGTACTACACCCGCAAGTACTACGGCCGGAGCGACTTCCCCGGCGCTGGCTCGGTTCCAACTACGCTATTCAACACCGATTTCAAGCCTGAACTCACGACTAGCTACGAAGCCGGCGTGGAGTACCTAATGTTCCAAGGCCGCATCGGGGCTGACCTGACGGTATACCAGAATACGACCAGCAACCAGATTCTGGAAGTGCCCATCGACCCTACTACCGGCTACAGCCGGGCATTGCTGAATGCAGGCGAGGTGCGCAACCGCGGCGTGGAAGTGGTACTCAATGCCCGGCCCGTTGACAACAACTCGTTTAAGTGGAAAACCACCGTTACCTGGGCCCGCAACCGCAACAAGGTGTTGAGCTTAGCCGATGGCCTCGATGATCAGCAGGTGATTGGTACGGGCGGCACGGCTTCCATCATCGCCAAAGTAGGTGGCACCACCGGCGACATCTACGGATTCGGCTTCGAGCGCGCCCCCGATGGCCAGATCGTCTACAACAAAGACGGCCTACCCGTGCAGCCCGCCGCCGTCAAATACATCGGGCGGGCCTACGCCGACTGGAAAGGGGGGTTCCTGAACGAGTTTTCCTACAAGAACTTCCGGGTGAGTGTACTGCTCGATGGTCAGTATGGTGGCATCATCTATTCTCAGACCCACCACAAAATGATGGAGCAGGGCAAGCTAAAATCTACGCTGCCCGGCCGCGAGGAAGGCTTTATTGTGGGCGAAGGCGTGGTGGCCAACCCTGATGGCACGTACTCGCCAAATGAGAAGCAAGTAGCTCCGTACCAGTACTACGCCGAGTATTACCGCCGCGCCAATATTGAAAGTAATTCCTTCGATGCTTCTTACCTGAAGCTGCGCGAAGCCCGCATCGAGTACAACCTACCCGCGGCGCTGCTCGCCCGCACCAAGGCCCTGACGGGCGCCACCATTGGCCTCTACGGCCGCGACCTGGCCATGCTCACCGACTTCCCCATGTTTGATCCGGAAACGGCAGCACTCAATGGCGGCACCATCCTACCCGGCGTGGAAATCGGCCAGCTTCCCTCTACACGCACAATGGGCGTGAACATCACGCTACAGTTTTAGAGCAACAGCAATGAAAAAATATATAACGCTCCTGCTACTCGCCCTGGGCGGCAGCATGGTATCGTGCACCGATGGCTTTGAGGAGCTGAATACCGACCCTAACCGCATCGAACGAATCAGCCCCGGCACGCTGCTCAACCCCATTGTGTACGAGTTGGCCGCGTTCAATACCAACCGTGCTGATGCCTTCACGTTCGACATTATGCAAGTGTCGTTGCCGTTTCCGAGCGTGTCGGGGGGGGTGCACCGCTATTTGGTGAGCGAAAGCGCTGGTAATTCCACCTGGACCACCTATTACCGGTGGCTGGCCAATATTCGGGAAATGCGCATTGCTGCCGTAGCCGCTCAAGACCCCAACTATGAAGCTGTTGCGCTCACCCTGAACGCTTGGGTGTACGCCAACCTAACCGACTGCTTCGGAGACGTGCCGATGACCGAAGCCAGCCGTGCCGAGGAAGGAATTCTCTATCCGAAGTTCGACACGCAGCAAGCTATTTACACGCAGCTACTCGACGACCTGGATTTGGCCAACGGCCTCTTCGACGTCAATAAGTCGATGAGCTATGGCAGCGACTTGCTCTACAACAACAGTGTGCTTAACTGGCGACGGTTCTGCAACTCGCTGCGTATGCGCCTGTTGCTGCGCGCTTCCAAACGCCCCGAAATGAATGCCCCAGCTCGGCTGGCGGCCATGATTAATGACCCCGCCAAGTACCCAGTATTCACGCAAAACAGTGAGGCAGCCATTTTGAAAATTAATGGCGTGGCGCCCAATGTGTCGCCTTGGGGCCGGGCTATTGACTTCACGACCACCCGGGCGGCGGCTTCGTATTTCATCGACAACCTGAACACGTGGAGTGACCCCCGCCTGCCGAAGTTCAGCACCCAAGCGCGTGCGCAGATGGGCAACAGCACCATTGGCTACAAAGGTATCCCAAGTGCCTATAGTGGCAGCGACGCCCAGTTCCAGTATGTACCTTCCAACCTGAACGTGGCGCTGGTAACGGCCAGAGTAGATGCGCCCATGTCGTCGGTGCTGATGAGCTACGCCGAGGTCGAATTCATTAAGGCTGAAGCGGCCCAGAAAGGGTATATCACCGCCGATGCTCGCACGCACTACGAACGGGGCGTACGCGCCGCCATTGAGCAGTGGGGTGCCGTAGTACCCGCTACCTACTTCCAGAATGCCGCGGCGGCGTACAATGGCACGCTGGAGCGCATCATGCTGCAGAAGTATTACGCACTGTTTTTCAACGACTATCAGCAGTGGTTTGAATACCGCCGCACAGGTTTGCCAGTACTGCCCCGCGGCCAAGATTTGCAGAATGGGGGCGTCATGCCGGTGCGTTTCAAGTACCCGCTTATCGTGCAAACCAACAACGGCACCAACTACCGCACTGCGGTGGAAAACATGGGCGGCGACGACGTGAACACCAAAGTGTGGTGGGAAAAATAGCCTGCTTTCTTACGACCTTATTATCAATAGCATGTCGCAGCAAAGAAGAACCTTCCTGAAATCCATTGGCCTGGCAGGCTTGGGCGTGACGTTGGACGCGAACCTCGGCTTGGCACGCCCCAAGGATGCCGCCAGCACCAATAAAGAGGTGGCGGTTGCGGCCCTCAGCGGCAAGGTGCACGCGGGCGGCCAGGGCATTGCGGGCGTAGTCGTTACCGACGGCGTCAGTGTTACGGTCACTGATGCGAAAGGCCAATACACGCTGGAAAGTAGTGGCGCCACCGACTTCGTGTACATTTCGGTGCCGCGGGGCTATGAATTTCCGCACGAAAAAGGCGTGGCCCGCTTCTACCGCAAGAAGGAGCCCGTACGCGGCCGGTTCAAGGCGGATTTTGAGTTGCAGAAACTCAGCCAAGACGATACGCAGCACAACTTCCTGGTGTGGGCTGATCCGCAGATGATATCCAAGGCTGACGCCGCCGAGTTCAAAGCCACCGCCGTACCCGACACGCAGAAATTACTAGCCAGCTACGGCCCCGGCACCCTGTTTCACGGCATCGGCTGCGGCGACTTGGTGTGGGACCATTTTGAAATCTTCGAGGATTACAAAGAAGGTGTAGCCAGTACGGGCATCCCCTTTTTCCAGGTTATCGGCAACCACGACATGGACCTCACGGCCCGCACCGACGACCACTCCGCGGACACCTTCAAGAAGCTGTTTGGCCCCACCTACTACTCGTTCAACCGCGGCGAAATTCACTATGTAGTGCTCGACGACGTGTTCTTTGTTGGGGCAGCCAAGAAGTATATCGGGTACCTCACGGAGCGGCAACTGGCGTGGCTGGAGCAGGATTTAGCTCACGTGAAGCCCGGCACTACGGTGGTCGTGAGCTTGCACATTCCGCCCTATACCCGACAACACCTACGCAACAAAGACAAAGAGGAGCCGATGGGTGGCGTAGTAGCCAACCGCCAAGAGCTGTACCGACTGCTGAAGCCCTACAAAGCGCACATCATGTCGGGGCACACGCACTTCAACGAGGTGCTGCAAACCGCCGACAACGTAACCGAACACGTGCATGGCACCGTGTGCGGTGCGTGGTGGACCGGCCCGATCTGCACTGATGGTACGCCCGGCGGTTACGGCGTGTACGAGGTGCGCGGCAGCGAGCTGAAGTGGTACTACAAAGCCATCGGGCAGGAGCGCAGCCACCAATTCCGCATCTACCCGAAGGGCAGCATCCCGGAGCGGCCCGAGGCGCTGGCCGTGAATGTTTGGAACTGGGATTCGGCCTGGAAAGTGGCTTGGTTTGAAGACGGGGTGCGCAAAGGCGACATGCAGCAGTACACCGGCCTCGACCCGCTATCGGTGCGGCTCCATGCGGGCCCTGCCCTACCCGCCAAGCACAAGTGGGTTGACCCCACCATTACCGAGCATTTGTTTGTAGCCAATGTATCGACGCAGGCCAAGGAAATTCGCGTCGAAGTCACTGACCGGTTCGGGCAGGTATATACCGATACGTTGTCTGCGTAGTGTACTTTGCTAGTTGCACTCCCTCTTGTTTCACTCCGCAGCTGAAGGCACACACTTTCAGTTGCGGAGTTTTCACTTGCCACATGTTCGCCTGATGACAAAATTCCTTCTCTTCCTTGCCCTGATGCCCGTTGGTTTCGGGGCCCTTGCTCAGCGCGCTGCCTTCGACCGGCAGGGCCACCGTGGTGGCCGCGGTCTAATGCCTGAAAACACTGTTCCAGCCATGCGCAAAGCCCAAGACCTCGGCATGACTACCCTGGAAATGGATGTGCTGGTGAGCCAAGACAACCAGGTGTTCCTCTCCCATGACCCTTACATGAGCGCCGATTTTGTGCTGACTCCAGACGGGCAGCCCATCAAGAAAGCCGACGAGCAAAAGCACCGCCTCTATGCCCTTCCCTACGCCGAAATTCGGCGCTACGATACGGGTAGCCAAGGCAACTCCAAGTTCCCGCGGCAGCAGAAGCTACGCACCTATAAGCCCCTGCTGGCTGAAGTAATTGATTCCGCGGAGGCGTATGCCCGCTTGAAAAAACTACCCGCCCCGCGCTACAACATCGAAACCAAAACCACTCCGGAAGGCGACAGTAAGTTGCACCCAGCCCCAGCGGAGTTCGTGAAGCTGCTGCTAGCCGTAGTGCAAGCCAAAGGCGTAGCAAGCCGCGTCACCATCCAATCATTCGACCCGCGCACGCTGGAGGTGGTGCACCAAGCCGCCCCGACGCTGCACACTGCCTTACTGGTGATGAACACGCAAGGCTTAGCGGCAAATCTGAAACGCCTTAGCTTCCGACCTACCATCTACAGCCCTCACTTTCAGCTGGTAACTGCTGACTTGGCGCAAGCCTGCCACAAAGAGGGCCTCCAAATTATTCCTTGGACGGTAAACGAATCTTCCGACATAGAGCGCCTCATGCAGTTACAAGTAGACGGCATCATCACCGATTATCCCGACCTGTTCGCCACTCTACCGAAGCCCTAAGTTACAGCCTATAAGCAGCAAGCAAGAGGGCGCGCGAGCCGGATGCGGACCAAGTCCGTGTCTAATTCGCGCGCCCTCTTGCTTGTGTTTCGTTGGTTCTAATGGTCGCTCATCACACCGGCCTTGATGGCCACCGTCAGGCGGTTTTCGATGGGTGGCACCGGGCAGGAATACTGGGAGTTATAGGCACAGAACGGATTGTAGGCACGATTGAAATCCAGCAGCAGTTGCCCGTCTTTGAGTTGGCCGGTACGCAAATCGAGGTAGCGGCCGCCGCCGTAGCTGCTATGGCCGTTGGTGCGGTCGGTGAAAGGCACAAACAAGTAGTCTTGGTAGCCTTGCCGCTGTTGCAAATCCAGGCTCTGAAACACCGTTAGGTGCTGCGGACTGCCGTTCAACACGAAATGTAACTCTCCGTATTTGCGGTACAGCGGCTTGCGGCCATTGCTGGTTTTCATTTCAAAAGGGGCCTGCGTAGAATCGCTCGTGAAACGGGCTTCTACGCAGGCCTCTTGGTTTAGAGGAAAGAACGGAAGCCCCGTAAACTTTTCCCGCGCCGCTGCCGGCAACGGCGAGCGGCTAGCATCCTTGTACTCGGCATTCAGCTCTGCCTGAAATTCGCTTACCATCCGGCTGTGCTCCGCAGCAGAAGGCCGCGCCAAGCCGCCGTTTTGGGCCGCACTAGGCCACGCGCAGAATAGAAATATCCCTGTGAGCAGGTACGTAATAGCTTGTATCATGCCCTGAAGATACGTACCCCACTCACAGTCCGCCCGCTCCGGTTGCGCGTTGCTAGTGCCGAGCCACTCAAGCCGAAAAGACGAGCCCTTAAGTATTCAACAGATTCATACTTATTTTATATTAGATTCGCCAGCAGAGTCGTTCGAGAATATTCTTTATTAGCTCTATCCGCAAGATCCTCAAGCACTCACCCAGATTTCAAGCATCTGGCTAACAACCTGCAAGCAGCCTTGCTCCAGCAAGACGAGTCTAGTATAGTAGTTTGATTACACCTGTTCCCTGCTTCTGTTATTTATGAGAATACGCTTATCTGTTTTCTGCTTGTGCACGCTTTTCTTCTACAACCACGCGTCCGCACAAGTTTCTTCCAACAACTCGAGTGTAGCCCCATCTGTTGCTGTGGTGCAACAGCAGTACGATGCCTTCTTTACGGCTCATCCGCAGCTGTACACAGGCCCCGAGTACGTTGACTATGCCAAGCGGTTCCAGACGGTTATTGGGCACCAGTTCTTCCTCAGCCCCGAAGAGCATAGAGGCAACGTTTACTACAACAATCACCAGTTCAAGGATATTGCGCTGGCCTATGATATTGCGCTGGACCAAGTGGTGCTCAAGCACCCTACCACGCCGCTATATCTGAGCTTGCTGAACGAGAACGTACGCCATTTCACTCTCGACAACCACCGCTTTATTCGGCTGGTGGCGGATAGCTCAACCAGCAAGGTGTTGCGCACCGGCTACTATGAGGTGCTAGTTGACAGCAGCGTGCAACTGCTAGCCAAGCGAATAAAAATCAGGCAGGAACGAGCCAACCAGGGCAAGATTGAAATCGAGTTCTTTCCCGGCGACAAGCTTTTTGTCAGGAAAGGCGCCGTCTATCATCCGGTTGGCAGCAAAAAGTCGCTCACCCGCCTGTTCGCTGACAGAGGCAAAGAGGTGCAGAAGTATATACAAGCCAATAAGTTAAAGTTCAAGAAAGACCGTCGTGAGGCGGCTATTGTTCGGGTTACTCGCTACTACACTAGCTTGGCCGCGCAGTAAATATCAGTTTGCCTCCCCTACCCTTTATCGCCTTTTGCCCTATCCTTTCCCTCTATGAAGCACCTGTACCATCTGCTTTTTCTCTTACTGTGTACACTGGCGAGCGGTAGCAGCTACGGGCAACAGCCAGCCCCCAAAACGGTCAGCGGCAACTTCACCCACGTTCCCTTCGAGCAGTTTGTGACGCAGGTAGAGCTTCAGGCTGACGTGCGGTTTTACTTTGATCCGACTACCGTTGACAGCCTGTACATCACGCTGCAAGTACAAGACCAGCCCGTAGCTGCGGTGATGGAGCGCGCCTTGCAGAACACCACCCTGCGCTTTGCTATCGACGACGAAAACCGGGTGTTCGTTACGGCGGGCTTGGCCATTGACCCTGCTCTTTCCACTGATTTCTTTCAGCCGCCAACCGCCGACGGGGTAGCCAACGCGCCCCGCGCCACCCAAACCGCCGCCCCTACGGCCGCCGTTCGGTCGCGGTATGTGCGCGAAGCCGAATTCAAGGTATATGAGTTGGGCTCGGGCGGTACTGCGGGCGGGAAGGCCACGCTGGCCGGCCACCTGCGCGACTTGAAATCGGGGGAGCCGGTTATTGGCGCCACGCTCTACACCGAAGGCCCGTCTTACGGCACCAGCACCGACCAGTTTGGGTACTACTCGCTCACGCTTCCCATCGGGCGCCACGACATAAAAATCCGTGGTATTGGCATCAAGAACACCAAGCGCCAGGTGGTGTTACGCGGCAATGCCAAGCTGGAAATTGAAGTGGAAGAAGACATCACGCCACTCAAAGAAGTGGTGATTGAAGCCGAAAAAGACAAGAACGTGTCGGGCATGCAAATGGGCCTGGAGAAGCTCGACATCAAAACGATGCGGCAGGTACCCACGGCCTTCGGCGAAACCGATATTCTGCGGGTGGTGCTGACGCTACCGGGGGTGAAGTCGGTGGGGGAAGGCAACACCGGACTGAACGTGCGCGGCGGCGCCACCGACCAAAACCTGATTCTGTTCAATGGTACCACTATCTACAATCCGTCTCATCTATTCGGCTTCTTCTCGGCATTCAACCCCGATATTCTGCAAACGGTGGAGCTCTACAAAAGCGCTATTCCGGCCAAGTACGGAGGTCGCCTATCTTCCGTCCTGGAAATCAAAACCCGAGAAGGCAACAAGAAAAAGTTTTCGGGCTCGGGAGGCATCGGGCCGCTTACCAGTCGCCTCACCCTGGAAGGGCCCATTGTAAAAGACAAAAGCGCGTTCATCATTAGCGGCCGGACCAGCTACTCCGACTGGATTTTGCGGCGCCTGTCCAACAGCTCGTTTCGGCAAAGCTCGGCATCCTTCTACGATGTCAGTGCCCACGTCAACCACCAACTAAACGACAAGAACTCGCTCTACGCCACCGGGTATCTGAGCGCCGATAAGTTTCGGTTGGCCAGCGACACGTCGTATCAGTACATCAACCAGAACGCCAGCCTGAAATGGCAGCACAACTTCAGCAACAAGCTGTATAGCGTACTGACGGGCGCCTACAGCCACTACGGCTACGATATTGTTAGCGAGAAAAACCCGGTTAATGCTTCCCGGCTGAAGTACGGCATCAACCAAACCAACCTGCAACTCGATTTCAGCTACTTCCCCAACTCCATCCATACTATTGATTTCGGGGTAAGCTCACTGCTCTACAACATTTCGCCGGGCAGCCTCACGCCCACGGGCACCGAGTCGCTGATACGGCCGAATATCTTGAGCCGGGAGCAGGCGCTGGAAAGTGCCATCTACGCCTCCGACCGGATTGATATCAGCCAGCGGCTTTCGGTTTCTATTGGCTTGCGCTACTCGTTGTACAATGCGCTAGGGCCGCGCAACGTCTATGAGTATGCGCCAGGACTGTCGAGAAGTGAAGCGACCATCACCGACACAGTCAGCTATGGCTCCGGCAAGGTGCTGGCTACGTATCACGGCCCGGAATACCGGGTGTCGGCGCGGTATTCGGTGTCCGACAACTCATCGGTGAAAGCCAGCTACAACCGCACGCGCCAATACATCCACCAGCTTTCCAACACCGCTTCCGTTTCGCCGGCCGACATCTGGAAGCTCAGCGACTCCAACATTCGCCCGCAGGTCGGCGACCAGGTGTCGGTGGGTTACTACCGCAACTTCAAGTCCAACACCATTGAGGCGTCGGTGGAAACCTACTACAAGTGGCTCGATGACTTCGTCGACTACAAAAGCGGCGCCACGCTCATCCTCAACGACCACATTGAAACCGACATCGTGAATGCCCAAGGCAAAGCCTACGGGGTGGAAATGATGGTAAAGAAACTCACGGGCAAGATCAACGGCTGGGTGAGCTACACCTACTCCCGCTCGTTGGTGCAAGTGAATTCGGGCACCACTTCCGATAGGATCAACGGGGGCCGCTACTACCCCAGCAACTTCGACAAGCCCCACGACGTCACGCTGATTGGCAACTACCGTTTCAGCCGCCGCTTCAGCTCCTCGCTGAACTTCACCTACAGCACCGGCCGCCCCATTACGCTGCCGCTGGCCAAGTATTACGTAGCCAACTCGCTACGGGTGTACTACTCTGACCGCAATGCCTACCGAGTACCCGACTACTACCGCGCCGATTTTGCGCTCAACATAGAAGGCAGCCACAAGGTGAAGAAGCTGGCGCACAGTTCCTGGACGGTGGGCGTCTACAACCTCACGGGCCGCAGAAACCCATATTCGGTGTATTTCAAGTCGGAAAACGGGCAGATCAGAGGCTACAAGCTTTCCATTTTCGGCCAGCCGATTCCTACCGTTACCTATAACTTCAAATTCTAGATGCGCCTCTTCTCTACTCCCTTCCGGGCTGCGCTATTGTGGTGTTTGGCGCTACTAATGCCCGGCTGCATCGACCCTTACATGCCGGAGGCAATTAGCACCACTACCAACTTCTTGGTGGTAGATGGCTTCATTAATAGCGACGGCATCACCACCATTAACCTCTCGCGCACCTATGATATCAGCTCTTCCGCGACGCCGCCCAAGGTAACTAGAGCGACGGTATACATCGAGGAAGACGGTGGAGTGCGCTATAATCTGCGGGAAAGCAGCCCCGGTATTTACACCTCCCCCAACCTGCGGCTGAACGCGGCCAAGAATCATCGGCTGCACATCCTCACTTCCGACAGCAAAGATTACGCATCCGAGTACACGGCCGTCAAGACCACGCCTCCCATTGATAACATTACCTGGCGAGCCGTTGACACCGGATTGAACATCTACGTCAACACCCACGACGATACCAACAAGACCCAATATTACAGGTGGGAATTTGAAGAGACCTGGGAAATAGCAACGCCCTACTCGCCCTTCATTGAATACCGAAACGGCCAGATACAGTCTATAACCACTCCTTACCCGAGACTTTGCTGGAGCAATGCCAAGTCTGCTGACATCAAAATAAGCAACACGACCCGGTTGACGAAGGATGTAATTTCCGACTTTCTACTGCGCTCTTTCCCCACCACTTCCGAGCTATTTAACCGCAGATACAGCATCCTGGTAAAGCAGTACGCTCAAACTGCGGAGGAGTACATGTACTGGGATTTGCTTCGAAAAAACACCGAGCAAATAGGTACCCTCTTCGACCCACTTCCAGCCCAGCTCACGGGCAACATCCGGTGCCTAAACGACCAGGCGGAGCTTGCGCTGGGCTACGTTGGGGTGCATTCCGTACAGGAAAAGAGAATATTCATTGCTCGCCCGGAATTGCCGAGCACCTGGCGAGTTCAGAATGGATACGAAAGCTGCGTGCCACCCGACACTGTGTTTATAGCAGGTCCGGAGATTCGCCTCCCCCCTGCCCAAATCCTACAGAATGCTTTCAGCGGCCCTACGTATCTGCCTATTGCCGAGGTGTACAATCCGATAAGCGGAAATTTGGTTGGCTACACAGCTAAGTCGCGGGATTGTATCGATTGCCGTACGCGTGGCAGTGCAATCAAACCTAGCTTTTGGCCTTAGTCTTTGCCGTTAACGTGATGCGCTACAACAACATGATGGTATTTCAACGTCGGGGCTTGTTACGTCTCCGCACCTGTATGGCACTGCTTCTCTGGCTGGCTATGGCGGGAGCAGCACAGGCCCAAACCGATTCCTTGGGAGGCATTACCCGCAAATTCAGCCGGTACCAGCAGGCGGCCCTCCCCGAAAAGCTTTTCCTGCACCTCGACCGGCCAGTCTACCTTATTGGCGAGACAATGTGGTTCAAGGTATATGCTGTGGAAGGTACGCAAGCTACCCCCTTGCCGCTGAGCACAGTGGCCTACGTGGAGGTGCTCGACAAACAGCAGCGGCCCGTATTACAAGCCAAAGTCCCCTTGAAGGAAGCCACAGGACATGGCTCGTTTGTGCTGCCTACTTCCCTGGGCTCGGGCACCTACACGGTGCGCGCGTACACCAGTTGGATGCAGAATTTCGGGCCAGAATACTACTTCCACAGCTCCATTACGGTGCTCAACACCTTCACCGCGTCTGGTGCAGTGGCTGACAAGGATTCGGCAGCGTACGACGTGCAGTTTTTCCCGGAAGGCGGCAATCTGGTGCAGGGCATTGCCAGCAAGGTAGCGTTCAAGGCAACCGCCAAAAGCGGCACGGGAGTAGCAGTCGAAGGTAAGGTCCTCAACCAAAGCGGCACCGTGGTAGCCAGCTTCAAAACGCTGCGCTACGGCATGGGGAGCTTCACGTTCACGCCGGATGCGGGCAGCACCTACACCGCCATGGTTACGGTAGGCAAGCAAGTGGCCCGGTACAAGCTGCCGCGGGTCTATGAGCAGGGCTACGTAATGCGCCTGGACAACAGCAGTGCCGACCCACTCACCATCACCGTAAGCTCGACCAGCTTGCAGCCCGAAACGATTTTTCTGCTGGGCCACTCCCGCCAGAAAATTGCCGTCACGGCTCAGGCGCCATTAGTGAATGGGCGTGCGGCATTCGTTGTCAACAAAAGCCAGCTGCTGGAAGGCATTTCGCATTTCACCGTGTTCAATGCGCAGCAGAAACCGGTGTGCGAGCGGCTGTACTTCCGGCAGCCTACACGCCAGCTCACCATCACGGCCCGCCCCGACAAAGGCCAGTATGCGCCCCGCGACAAGGTAGGCGTGGAAATAGCTGCCACTTCCGATACCCGCCCGCTGGGGGCGCAACTCTCGATGGCGGTGTACCGGCTCGATTCGCTGACCACTGCCTCCGGCCCCGACATCAACAGCTACTTGTGGCTGACCTCAGACCTGAAGGGCACTGTTGAAAACCCGGCCTACTACTGCGCGGCCCCCAGCCAAGAAGTGCTTGAAGCCGCCGACAACCTAATGCTGACGCAAGGGTGGAGCCGGTTTGCCTGGGACCACGTGTTGGCTCCAACACCTCTGAAGTTCGTGCACATGCCCGAGCCCAACGGGCTTGTGGTGAGAGGCCGATTAACCAAAGCAGGCACCACCACGCCCGTAAAAGGCGTCTTGACTTACCTCTCAACACCTAGCCGCCTGATCCGACTCAACAACTCGTTGAGCGACGCGCAAGGGCTTCTGCAGTTCGAAACCAACAACTTCTACGGCTCCAAAGAACTGGTGGTGCAGACAGATCCGGGCCAAGACAGCACCTGCCGCATCGAGATACTGAATCCGTTTTCTCAGGAGCATTCGGCCACGCCACCCGCACCCTTTAGCGCCTTTACCCGCTTGCAGCAAGCGTACGCCAAACGACATTTCCAAGCGCAAGTGCAGACCAGCTACGCCCGCAAGAACGAGGCCCGCTACACAGCGCCATTCGCCGTCACGGACAGCGCAGCCTTCTACGGCAAGCCCGACGAAACCTACTTCCTTGACAAGTACACCCGGTTCAAGGTGCTGGAAGAAGTGATGCGCGAATATGTACCAGGTGTGGTCGTCCGGATTCGCAAAGACGGTTTTCACTTCTTGGTGGTCGACAAAATCAACAAAACGGTTTTCACGGAAAATCCGATGGTGCTACTGGATGGGGTACCGATTTTCAACATCAACAAGATGATGGCCATGAATCCGCTAAAAATTCAGAAGCTGGAAGTAATTGACAGCCGCTACTTTCAGGGCATGGCCGTGTACAGTGGCGTGGTAAGCTACACCACGTACAAGGGCGACCTGGAAGACTTTCCGCTAGACCCACGGGTACTGGTGCAGCAATACGAGGGCTTACAAGGCCAGCGCGAGTTCTACGCGCCTCGCTACGATGCACCGGAAGCCAAGCGCAGCCGCCTCCCCGATATGCGCAATCTGCTCTACTGGAACCCCACCGTAACCACCGGTACCGAAGCCAGCAAGTTGGATTTCTATACCGGCGACCAAGCCGGACGCTATGTAGTGGTGCTCCAGGGCCTCTCCGGCAACGGGGCCGCAGGCAGCACCAGCTTCACATTTGAGGTGAAGCAGGCGTTGTAGGTACCGCGTTCCGCTGAGTGCCGAGAAGCCGTTGATGTGCTGGCACGTCAACGGCTTTTCACTTATTGGTGTATTTCGTATCACTTCGTGATGGTTGTTTGTTTCTTGATTATCGTAGAATAGCTACTCAAGTCATTCCCCGCTGCCTCTGTACTTTCGCCTTCATGACCGATACCGCCGCCAACCAACCCCACAAGCTTTTCCTGCTCGACGCGTTTGCCTTGATTTACCGCGCCCACTTCGCGTTCAGCAAGAACCCGCGCGTCAATTCCAAGGGCCTCAACACCGGGGCTATTTTGGGCTTCACTAACACCTTGGTAGAGGTGTTGCAAAAAGAAAAACCCACCCACATCGGCGTGGCATTCGATGCTCAGAAAAAGACGTTTCGCCACGAGCAGTTTGCCGAATACAAGGCGCAACGCCAAGCCATGCCCGAAGACATTGGCTTGGCTATTCCGTATATCAAGAAGATTATCAAGGCCTTCAATATCCCGATTCTGGTGGTGGATGGCTTTGAAGCCGACGACGTCATTGGCACCCTGGCGCGCCGGGCCGAGGCGCAGGGCTTTGGCGAGGTGTTCATGATGACGCCCGACAAAGACTACTGCCAGTTGGTAACCGACTGCGTGAAAATCTACCGGCCGGCATTCATGGGCAATGCGGCCGAAATATTGGACGTGGCGCACGTGCTGCAGCGCTTCGAGATTGAGCGGCCCGAGCAAGTCATCGACATCTTGGGCTTGCAGGGCGATGCCTCCGACAACATTCCTGGCATTCCCGGCATCGGGGAGAAGACGGCCAAGACGCTGATCCAGAAGTACGGCTCGGTGGAGAACCTGATTGCCAACGTGGACGAGCTGAAAGGCAAACAGCAGGAAAACGTGCGCAACTTCGCCGAGCAGGGGTTGCTTAGCAAGGAACTGGCTACCATCCATTTGGACGTACCCATTGAGTTCGAAGCCGATAAGCTGGTGCTCGACAAACCCGACGAAGACCAGTTGCGCCAGCTGTTCGACGAGCTGGAGTTCCGGCAGTTGGCTGCGCGCATTTTGGGTGGCGGTGAAAAGGCCGGTGGCCCAGCAACTGCTGACGACCGCGCCAACCCACGGTCAAGCTCGCGGCGGCCGAAAGTACCCGCCAGCCAAGCCAGCTTGTTTGGCAACAGTTCTGACGCGGCCGTAGCTATTGGGGCTGAGGAAGGCGAAACAGGCAGCTTCGGTGCGCCTGCCGGCCCGCGCCTCACCCTCGCCGACGTGCCGCACCAGTACCACCTCATCGACACGCCCGAGTTGCGCCAGTCGTTACTTAACTTCCTGCTTCAGCAAACTGAGGTCAGCTTCGATACCGAAACTACGGGCCTCGATACCATGACGGCCCGGCTGGTGGGTCTCTCGTTTTGCTGGCTGCCGGGTGAGGCCTACTACGTGCCCGTTCCGCAAGACGACCACGCCGCCGCGCAAGCCTTAATTGACGAGTTCCGGCCTTTCTTTGATGCCTCGGGCATCCTCAAGATCGGACAAAATATCAAGTACGACCTTACCATACTGCGCCACTACAATGTGGAAGTGGAAGGGCCGCTCTTCGACACCATGCTGGCGCACTACCTGCTGGAGCCCGATATGCGCCACAACATGGACGTGCTGGCTGAAACCTACCTGCACTACACGCCCGTTGCCATCACCTCCCTCATCGGCAACAAAGGCAAAAACCAGAAAACCATGGCCGACCTCCCACCGGCCGAAGTATCCGACTACGCCTGCGAAGACGCCGACGTGACCTTGCAGCTTAAGCACGTATTCGAGCCGATGCTGAAGGAAGTAGGCTTGCTGGATTTGCTGAACGAGGTGGAGAATCCGTTGGTGCCGGTGCTGTCGGCTATTGAGTACGAGGGTGTGAAGATTGACTCCGGTGCCATGGGCGAGTACTCGGCGGAGCTGCAAGGCTACATCCAAGAGATAGAGCAGCAGATTTTCGCGGCGGCCGGGCAGGAGTTCAATATTGGCTCGCCGAAGCAGCTTGGCGAAATTCTGTTCGACAAGCTCGGACTGGGCGGCGGCAAAATCAAGAAAACCAAAACCGGCCAATACGCCACCGGCGAGGAAATCCTGAGTGTGCTGGCCGCCGACAACCCCGTGGCCGGCCTGATTTTGGAGCACCGCCAGCTCACTAAACTACGCTCCACCTACGTGGAAGCTCTGCCCCAGTTGGTGTGTGAGTTGGACGGCCGCGTGCATACCAGCTTCAACCAGGCCGTAACAGCTACCGGCCGCCTCAGCAGCACCAACCCCAACCTGCAGAATATCCCGATTCGCACCGAGAAAGGCCGCGAAATCCGCAAAGCCTTTGTGCCGCGCGACGAGAACCATGTGCTGCTAGCCGCCGACTACTCGCAGGTAGAGCTCCGCATCATGGCCGATTTCTCGGGCGACAAAACCATGATTGAGGCATTCCGACTAGGTCAAGACATTCATACCAGCACCGCCAGCAAGGTGTTCCATGTGCCCCTCGACCAAGTGGATGGCGAGATGCGCCGCAAAGCCAAAACCGTCAACTTTGGTATTATCTACGGCATTTCGGCGTTCGGTCTGGCCCAGCGCATTGGCATCTCGCGCAAGGAAGCCACCGAAATCATTGACACCTATTTCGAGGAGTTTTCGGCTGTGAAGAAGTTCATGGACGAAAGCATCAACAAGGCGCGGGAGCTGGAATACGCCACCACGTTGCTGGGCCGCCGCCGCTATCTGCGCGACATCAACTCGCGCAACGCCACCCTACGCGGCTACACCGAGCGCAACGCCATCAACGCCCCCATCCAAGGCACCGCCGCCGACATTATCAAGAAGGCAATGATCAACATTCACGACTGGCTGCACGACGAAAAGCTAGCCACGCGGATGATCTTGCAGGTGCATGACGAACTGGTATTCGATGCCGTGAAAGAGGAAATCGACTACATCACGCCCAAAGTGAAGGAGTTGATGACCACGGCCCTGCTCCTACCCCGCGGCGTGCCACTGGAAGTGGAAGTAGGCACCGGCAACAATTGGCTGCAAGCGCACTAGAAGCGCTAAACGGTTTAAAAGCAGAAAACCCGGCTACGACACTACACCTGTCGTAGCCGGGTTTTCTGTTAGTAGTTATTGGTGCCTCATTTCCACCGTTGACACCCGCGTGGAGCCCGACACGGTTGTGGTAGCGGTTAGTCTCAGCGAATTGTTGTTGAGCTCTGTTACTTGCCACGTGCCCACGAGCACCATCCCACCCGCCGAGGTGGAGTTGGTAATCGTAATAGTTTCCACGTCCCCCGTCTGAGACCAAGTGCCAAGGGCAACTGGAGGGAAGTTTGTGGCATTAGAGCAAATGCGCTGGTTGCGTTCTTCCGCGTACGACTTGTCTTCTAAGAACCTGAAAAAATCATCCTCGTCACAAGCCTCTATCAAGCTTCTAGCGGGTTGCGTGCCAGTTTGAGAGACGAAGCTGATCAGGCGCCACTCCCCCGAAGCAAGGATTTCGCTCCGAGTTTCCTCTTCATCATCTCCACCCAGAAGGCCACAACCTCCAGTAAATGCGCTGCTAGCGAGCAGCAAGGCCAAGTAAATACGTTTCATGCAATAGGGCAACAAGGTGAAAAAGAGCTGTCCTACGAAAGTAGAAAGCCTAGCTAGCGGCGGAAATACCTAGTAGTAGGTATTTTGCCGCGCAGGTAGTAGCTGATTTTCCAATATGACGTGCTGTGAGCACGCTTGCCTTTTCTGTTTTCCTAGTGCGGCTACTTCTTGTTTTTGGCTACCACAAACATCCGGTCGCCGAAGCGGCCGGTGAGTTGGTTGAGCCAGTAGGTAGGGTACTGCCCTACCAGCTTACCGGCTTGCTCCAGAGGGTTGCCACCCAAACGAATCTGCTGGGGTTTCTTAACCGGGTTCAGCAATTCCACTACCTCGAAGTTGTGCTTGGCTAACAGCTGCCGGATAGTATCCGGCGTGAACTCATAGAGGTGATACGGTGGTATATCCATACGGCGTTGCTTGCCCAGCAAGCCATAGAGCGCAAAACCCGCCCGCATGCTCGGCAGGTTGAGCACGCTGGGCAACGCCAACACCAGCAACCCGCCCGGCGCTAAAATGCGCCCAAACTTGGCCACCGCCGCCGACGGTGACAGCAAGTGCTCCAGCACGTCGCCGAGATACGCCAGGTCGAACTGGTTTTCCTGGAAGTCCTCGGTGGTTTCGATGTTGCCCGTCACGACGGGCAGGCCCAACTCACGGCGTGCAAAATCGGCGGCGTGAGCGGATATTTCCAGGCCGTGCGTTTCCCAACCCAGGCTTTGCAGGCTTTTCAGCGTGTAACCCGGGCCGCAGCCTACCTCCAAGTACCGAAACTGGCGGCCGGGGTAACGGCGCATCATATAATCGGTGAACTTGTCGGCGCGGGGCTTAGTCAGGTCCAGCGCAACGCCTTCCTCGATGAACTTTTGGTCCTGAACGGTCCGGTCGTAGTTGGGGCGCTCGGTGAAGTACTCTTTGCCGTAGAGTCGCTCTAGCTGTTCCGGCGTTGGCTGGGGATCCAGAAATACCAACTCGCAGTGCTGGCATTGCATACCTTGCAGGCGCTGGCCTTCAAAAACGTAGTAGAAAGGACGCGGCCGAAACGCCGTATGCCCACATAAGTCGCAAGTACGCATAGTGCTCTGAATCAAACTAAGAGGCAAGTTCGCACTTATCTGCGAAACCCGCAGGTAGGCTTTGTCTGTTCTAGGAGTGGTTGGTGGCCCAGCACTCCTTATGTAAGGCCGGGCAGAACGCTAAAACCAGCCCAGCCTCGTACAACTTCGGGCAGAGGTATGGGGTTTGAAACTTTAGATGTCAGCGCGCATCTTCATTTGTTGTTGAAAGGTAATTATGGTTGATGTAGTTGTAATTGGGGCAGGCCCGGTAGGCTTAGCGTGCGCACTGGAAGTGCAGCGGGTTGGCCTTACAGCAGTAGTAGTTGACAAAGGAGCATTGGTGAATTCCATCATCGGCTACCCGACCAACATGGAGTTTTTCTCCACCCCGGAGTTGCTGGAAATCGGAGGGCACCCGTTCCCAACCAGCAGCTACAAGCCCCTGCGCGAAGACGGCCTCGACTACTATCGCCGGGTGGCCCAGACTGAAAACCTGAATTTGCGCCTCTATGAGCGGGTTACGGGGTTGGAAGGGGAACCTGGCAAGTATGAAGTAGTAACGGAGAAAGGCCGCATCGAGTGTGCCAGCGTTATTATAGCCACCGGCTTCTATGATGTACCTAACTACTTGAACGTGCCTGGGGAAGATTTACCTCACGTCAACCATTACTACAAGGAGCCCTATGCTCACGTCGGGCAGGATGTGGTGGTAGTTGGGGCTAAAAACTCTTCGGCCAAAGCGGCCTTGCAACTCCTCCGGGCCGGCGCCCGCGTCACGATGGTAGTGCGGGGTGCGGAAATCAGCAATTCGGTGAAGTACTGGATTCGGCCCGACCTGCTGAACCGCATCAAGGAAGGCCGGATCAAGGTGCATTTCAACACCACGATTCAGCGTATCCTCACCGACACCGTGAAGCTCGACACCCCGGAAGGTCCGCTCACTGTCCCTGCCGACTACGTGTACGCCCTCACCGGCTACCATCCCGACTTCAGCTTCTTGGCTGCCCTCGGCATCACCTGCCAACTCGACGCGGCCCAGACGCCCACTCACGACGCCGAAACTCTGGAAACCAACCGTCCTGGCGTATACCTAGCAGGTACCGTTTGTGGAGGACTCAACACCAGCCGCTGGTTTATTGAAAACGGCCGCTACCACGCCCAGGTCATAGCCGCGCACTTGGCTGGCCGAGCCGCACCCGCCTTACCCGAAGTGCTGCAACCCGTGCAGCTCACGCCTCAAGCATAATCACTGCAAAAGCAAAAAGCCCGCAACTGCTAGCAGTTGCGGGCTTTTTGCTTTTAGATTAAGAGCGTTTTACTTAACGTGGAAACTGCACGCCACGGTAGTTGTTCGGATTCACCTGCGCAATACGCGAGCCGTATTTCGCATTAATAGCCTTGATCATCTCATTGGCTATCACAGCGTAGCCGCGAGGTGTAGGATGCACGCCATCGAGTGAGAACAGGTTACCGGAAACGAAGCTTGCCGTATTCGACACACCATTGGTGACTAAGCCTCTCTGTGCAACCCCGCTGAAGAAGGTGTTGGAATCAAAAATGGCTAGGCCCTTCTCGTTGGCTTTGTTGGTAATGGCCGTGTTGAAGGCTGTAGTAGCATTACGCACTTGAGTTTGCTCTGTGTCATCCAATACCAGCGTACTAGGAATTGGGTTTTCAGCGGTGATGCCGAACTGCTTCGTGGTATCTACGCCTTGCAATGCTAGGAACAAACCTAACGTAACAATAGGAGGCAAAGAAGGCCGCGCCTGGTTGAATACATCACGCCACGCTCTGCCGTTGTTAGGAACACCAATCAGAGGCAAGTAAGGCGACGCCGTCAAGGTGAACAGTTGGTTACCATTGCCGCTGGCATCCCGAATGGTGGTAGTAGCAATTGAGCGGCGAGTAGCCGACATACCCGGAGTGGTATTGAACCCACCGGTAGTAATAACAACTCCTGCTACGTTTCTAGCTGTCAAAGTTGCTCGTAGTACAGGCCCAACCGTCGTGAAGAACGGGATATTGGTTACGTCGGGGATAGTAGCTACCAAGCCTTTGGCACCACCCGCCGTCAGCGCGTCAACTACTTTGTTGTTTTTGTCGGTGAAGTTGGCCGGTGTTGTCAGACTGCTGGCAGCACCACCCGCAGTGGCGAAACCAAGCACGTCGTTGTTGCCGAGCCAGTTGGTGAAGAACGTGGCTGTAGTAGCTTCAGTGGCAACTCTCTGCAAGTACGTTTGATTGCTTCCGTCTGGGGTAATACGCTCGAAATACGGGTTGAACGTGTTAGCATTCAACGGCGTAGTCCGAACGTTTCCAAAGCCAGCCGTTTCAATATCCGACAAACGAATACCAGGTACGCCTAAGTTGTTGATAGCAGCCGTAAACTTGGTGTACGGAGCTGAAGTTGGCGCAACACGGCCAGCATTGCCAGGAACGTTAGCCGTGACCGGCGAACCGTTGGTGATGCCAACCAGCCGCACGTAGCCCGATCCATTTTCCTGTCCGGCAGGGAATAGTGGCTGCACGAATTCGCCACCACCAACGGCACGAAATTGCTCAGCTAACAGAGCCGGATACGATTTTTGCTGGCCTTCCAAATACAGGCCGTTGTCCTGAAATCCGGCCGTTAGGGAGTTGCCTACGGCGATATAACGGGTGAAATCAACCGAACCGGCGCTAGGCGTGAAATCGTCTTCGATATCGGGTTGGCAGGCAGTGAGCCCCAAACCCATCAGCGCCACAACCGGCGCGCACTTGCGGAATAGAGAAGTAGTCATTGTGGTGGGATGCAAGGCGCAATTAGAAGTTGTAGTTCAGGCCGATGCCCGGAATCACGATATTGGTTTTGTAGGTACCGGCAATCCGGTCGGTTGTGCCGTTGTTGAGCAGGTCCTGCGTGGTTTGGGTGCGCTTCTGGATGGAAACGTACTGGGCCGACAGGTCCACCCCGAACTTGCCGAAGGCGTAGGAAGCACCCAGCGTACCGCTGATCCGGTCGTTGTCGGGCGTTTCGGGCGTTACATAGCCGTCTTTCACGGGGCTAGCGTCATAGGAGCCACCGGCCCGAACCGTCAGGCCGCTGGTGAGCTTGTATTGCCCACCTACGCGGAACGTAAGCGCATCTTCGTAGAAGCGCTTCGACTCGCTGCGGTTGGAGCCTGCTACGTTTTGGTCGAACTCGAACACCAGCGTGCGGTACTTGCTCCACTCGGCGTAGTTCACATCGAGGCCGATGGTGAGGTTCTCGTTCGGCATGATGCCAATACCGATGCTGGTAGTGGCTACCAATGGCAACGTAGCGTTGAACTTGGTGGCTTGGAAGTTGGCGGCAAACGCGGGAGCTACGTTGGTGAATGTAACGTCGCCGTCTTTCACCTGCGCATCAATCTTGGAGCGGTGGCTGATACCCACGCTCAACTTGTCGGAAGGCTTGAAGAATACCCCAACGTTGAAGCCGAGCTTGTTCTCAGCCTTGCCGTCTAGCTCAACATGTCCAAACGAATCGGGCAGCGGGATGTCGCGCTGCAAGTTCACGGAGCCATAAGCTAGTATCATCAGCCCCGCACCGATGCTCAGTTGGTCGGTGATGGCGTAGCTGAAGGTAGGCTGCACATAAATGGACTCCAGCGTGATATCGGTAAGGCTGGTACGCCCTTCCCACCCGTCGGCATACTGAAGTTTGCTACCGAAAGGCGTATATACCGCAATACCCGCCCGGAATTTGCCTTCAGCCGGACCGAAGCTCGCGTACAGATTGAAAGGGGTTACGGTGCTGTTGCGGAGTTGGCGCTGCTGGCTTCCGCCTTCGGCAACGAAGGCATTGCGGGCCAGCGTAGCATTTACACCCACCTGCACACCCCGGTCGCGGACCATAGCCAAAGCACCCGGGTTGTAGAACATAGCGGCCTGGTCGAGGGACAAGCCAACGCCGACGCCACCCATACCGTTGTTTTTCTGCCCGGCCAGCGTTACTTGGTAACCGCCCGCCGAGGCCGCTGTGCCCGAAAGCAGCGCCCCCCCGCGAGGAGTAAAGATTTGAAGTTCATACGATTAAAGTAAGTGGGTGAGAAGTTGGGGTTATGGCATTAAATGTAGTTGAAAAAAATCAAGAGTAGTAGGCTTGCCTAACAATTTCAAGGCATACTCAAGAGCAATCATAGGATTTATACAATATTCACTTATCGAGCGGCGGGCCGGTTCTGGTACTAAATGCACTTAACCCGCCAGCACTTGCCGGGTCTGCAAATTTATCTGCTGTCCTGACACCAGCATATGCACGCGCATGTCTTGGCCGCTTACTGGCTCTCCCTTCCCTACCCGGCCGAGGTTGCTGCTCTTCAAGTGGCGAGCATCCATCATCATCATGATGCCGTCGCCAAACACTTCTGCCACGTTGCCGCTCCGGATGATAATGCCGGTTTCTTCTGACAGCCCCAGCCCCAGGCACGTTGGATGGGCCAACAAGGCGTGCATTAGCCGCCCAAACCGTCCGCGCTCCACAAAGTGCTGATCAATAAACAAGTCGGGTAGCAGCCCTAGGCCGGCCATTGTTTGGATGCCCCCTTTGCGCAACGCTCGCCAGCCGTAGCCTTCCACTAGCATACGCTCGGGCAGGGCGGCGGCGCCGGCGCTGGTTCCGGCTATCATAAAGCCCGCTTCGGTTTGGAAGCGGTGCTTGAGCTGCGTCAGAAACTCGGTACCCCGGATGAACTCGCTGATGAGTTGCTGGTCGCCACCGGTGAAAAAAACCAGGCCGGCGCGGCTGAGGCGGCGCAGCGTAGCGGGCGTATCGGCGGGGTGCCGCTGGTTGATGGGCAGGTGCCGGGCCGCGGTGCAGCCCAGGTCGTGGAAGGCCTTTTCGTAGGCGGCGGCCGTACGGGCGGGGTTGCTGGAGGCCGTCGTCAGGATTTCGACGGGCGTATCGAGAGTAGGGAGCAGGTCGCAGAGCAGCGCTAGCAGGGCATCATCGTCGCCGCCACCGAGGGCAACGAGCGTGCCGAGTGGTAAGGCGGCGGGCGTCGGTTGGGGCATGAGAAACGCGAAGGAAACGGTTCAAATGTACGCGCAGCCAGAAATTTTGGCTGGTTAAGAAGCGGCTACGTTTCTATTTTCCGTGTTAAGAATTGGTATTCTGGTCTGCTTGGCTGTTCCGCAACCCCTTTTTGCGCGTATAGGCTAGCTCTTCCCTCCGTCTGGGGTGGGTTTCCCTGGCTTGTTTACGGTGGCAGGTGGCCGCCGCTGGCGCGCTGCAAGCAGAACAGCAGCGGTCAGGGAGATGCCCTGCTATTTTTCACCCGATATGCGGTTGAGCCACAGAATCAGGCTATTTTTGCGCGCCTTTTGGTCACTAATTCCATCTGCCTAGCGAGACACTCCCTTCTTTTTTCATGAATCAGCATCCGACCACCGAACACATTACGTCCCTGATTCAGGAGGGCGAGTTTTTCAAGCTCAAAGAACTTCTTAAAAAATACGAGCCGGCTGAGATAGTAGAGCTGATCGAGGAAGAAGAAGAGCGGGAACAACTCATCATTTTTCGGCTGCTGCCACTCAAGCTGGCCACCCAGGTGTTCGAGTACCTCGACCTGGAAGTGCAAAAACACTTCCTGACCAACCTGACCCAAGAGAAAATCACCAACATCCTCAACGAAATGTCGCCCGACGACCGGACGGCATTGCTGGAGTTCCTGCCCGATGATTTCGTGAAGGAGCTGATTCAAACGCTGTCGGAGCCGGAGCGCAAGGTGACGCTGGAGCTACTAGGCTACCCCGAGTACTCGGTGGGCCGCCTGATGACACCCGACTACATTGCCATTCGGGAGCATTGGACGGTGCAGCAAGTGCTCGACTACATTCGGCGCCACGGGGGACAGTCGGAAACGCTGAGTGTGCTTTACGTGACCGACGAGCGAGGCGTCCTCATTGACGACATTCGCATTCGGGAGTTCTTGCTGGCCGACCCGCAAAAGCAGGTACGCGAGCTAATGGACCACCGCTACGTCAACCTCAAGGCCATGCAGGACCAGGAAGAGGCCATCGACGTGTTCCGGCGCAACGACCGGGTAGCGCTGCCCGTCGTCAACGACGACGGTGTGCTGTTCGGCATCGTGACCATTGACGACATACTAGACATCCGAGAAGAAGAAGACACCGAGGACATTCAGAAGCTGGGAGGCTCCGAGGCCTTGGATGAGCCGTATTTGGCTACCTCTATCTGGGGCATGGTGAAAAAGCGGGCGGGCTGGTTGGTTATCCTGCTCATCGGCGAGATGCTGACTACGTCGGCCATGCACCACTTCGAAGATGACTTGCAGAAAGCGGCCGTGCTGGGGTTGTTTATTCCGCTGATTATTTCGGCCGGGGGTAATGCTGGTTCGCAGGCTACGTCGCTCATTATCCGGGCCATGAGCTTGGGCGAGTTCAAGCTCAGCGACTGGTGGATGGTGATGCGCCGCGAAATCATATCAGGCTTGCTGCTGGGCGCGATATTGGGCGTAGTAGGCTCCCTGCGGATTGTGTTGTGGGCTACGCTCATCGACCCCGGCTATTTCGGTCAGTACTGGCAACTGATTTCCATTACGGTGGGCTTCTCGCTGCTAGGCATTGTGCTGTGGGGCGCGCTGGCAGGCGCAATGCTGCCCATGCTGCTTAAGCGCCTGGGCCTCGACCCAGCTACTGCCTCGGCGCCCTTCGTGGCAACCCTCGTAGACGTAACCGGCTTGATTATCTACTTCTCAGTGGCCACGCTGGTGCTACGCGGCACCTTGTTGTAGCGCCTGCTTGATGCGGCGCAAACGTTGGTTTCTTTCGGGCCTTACCACCTAAAAAGCCGCTGCTCCTGATGGGAACAGCGGCTTTTTCCATGTAGCGGGCCGTGGTGTTAGCTGCCTACTACTGTGGACAGGCGTTGCGTAATGGCGACGTGCTCCTTGATGGTGGCTAGGGCCAACGTGGCAATGTGGCGGCCGTGCTTTTCCATCATGTTGGTTTGGGCGGGGGCCGGGCTGGCGAGGTAGCCTTCGGTGAGGGTGCGCAACAGCTGGTGCGTTTGAAGCTGCGCGGCAATGTAGGCTTTGTCGAAAGCAGCGCCCGTCGCCGCTTTCATTTGGGTCATCATGGCTTGTGCTTTGGCGTCTGGGGGCGGAGGTGTGGTACCCATGTCCTTCAGAATACTCAGCATGCCTTTTGTCTCCTCTAACTCGAAACCGGCAAACTGCTTGGCGTATTGGTTGGACGCCTGAGTGGTAGCCAACTGGCTGCTTAGCATCGAGGTATTGACGGGGCCGGCTATGGCCGCTCGAAACTGGGCTTCGGTGGTAATGGCTCCCGCGCCTTGCAGGAGCAAGCCGCTTTCCTCGTCTTCTTTGAATGTAAACGATTGGAGCAGTGAAGCAAAAGCGGACATTCCGACGCCTAGCGCCACGGTGCTTTTCACTGAATGCGTAAGAAATTCCCGGCGTGGCGTAGCCTGATGTAGCTTGTTCATAAGGTCTGGGTTTCAAGGTGGGTTTCATGAGGCCTGACCTTGCGTTGCAACAGCTACCGAACAGGCCAAACCAGCAATGTAACGTCAACACAGACAGAAGGTTAAAGGACGAGCTTGCTACTGAGCAGGTAAGCTCAACACTCCATTAGCACCGCAAACCAAGCACACAGTTCTGCTACATGCACGCAGTTCCGGCTGCTTTTTTCGGCCCAAGCAGCACCCTGGACGTCAGCTACAGCCGGGCTACGGGGGCTTTGGGCGGCAACTCGGAAAGCAGTAGTAACTACTGGGTTAACTCTTTGCAAGGGCTACGCCGTATGTAGGCAACGTACACCCCAGGAACGAGCGGGCACCTCGTGCGCGCGGCCTTCCCTTTGACGAGCTTATGACTGAAAATCTTCTTACCCGCCAAGAGTGCGACTTTGCCTGGCTTGATATTACCAGCCCCAGCGCCGCCGAGCTGCAAGCCGTGGCCGAGCAGTACGACCTGCCCGACTCGTTGGTGCGCGACTGCCTAGAGCCAAGCCACTTACCTAAGTTTGAAACCAATAATGGCTTGAACTTCATTATCCTGCGCATTTTCAGCACCCCCGAAAACACGCAGGCCGATACCATTCAGGAGTTGAGCACCAAGATTGCCATCTTCTACACCAAAGACTACATGATTACGGTGCATCGGCGTCCGCATCCGGTGCTGAGCAGCCTGAAAAGTATAGCACGCGCACCCGGCCAGGAGTGCGACACGCCCGCGGAAGTGGCCATTCATTTGGTGCGCTACGCCCTCAACAGCTACCTGCAGCCCGCCCTCACGCTTACCCGGGAGCTAGACGATTACGAGTCGGAGATATTTCTGAAACGGGAGGTGCCCAATGCGTTGCAGGGTCTGTACTTTCTGAAGCGCAAAGCCTCGGCCGCCAAGCAGCTCCTGCTACTCACCCGCGACATCCTGACCATGCTCCGGCGGCAAATGGTATCCGACGATGCCATTCTGCTGCAAGACACCCAGGATTTGCAAGTGAAAGTGGAAACGCTCTACCAACAGCTTGATGCGGGTGCCACCAACTTGATGAACCTGTACTTGTCGTTGTCGTCGCAGCGCACCAACGAAACCATGCGGGTACTCACGGTCTTCTCGGCCTTCTTCCTGCCCCTGACTTTTATTGCGGGCGTGTACGGCATGAACTTCGAATACATGCCTGAACTAGGCTGGAAGCTAGGCTACCCAGGCGCTATGGTGGCCATGGTGGTTATATCCGTTGGTATTTACACCTGGTTTAAACGCAAAAATTGGATATAGAACCCCGTACTTTGCTGCGGTTGGCGCAAACGCCACTTCCTCGGGCAGTACTCGAGGTAGCCGCGCACGTCACCGTATCCGATAGAGCGCTTACTTGCGAGGTTGCCTGCTATGTCTTATTTCAATTTTGTGCGCCGCAAGCGTGGGCTGTGTTTTCCAGGGCTTGCAGTGCTGGCAACTAGCAGCTTGCTTGCGGGGTGTGCCGCCGTTGGCCGGTTGCCTACCCTAGAGCCCGGCGACTACCAGTTCTTTCGTACCAACGACCCTGCCCTAGCAGCGGCGGTGGGCCAGGACCGCGCTTTCTACGTCGAGCAGGCGCACGATTCGTTGCTGTTCTTGTCGCAGCCAGCTAGCGGTACGGCGCGCCACTTCAGCTACCCGGTTCGCCGCGGGCACCACGTACTGCTGCTAGATCGGAAGTTCGACCTGGATGTCTTCACGATTCCCTTTAAAGCCCGGCCCCCACAAGGCCCAGTGCCAGTGCAGCTCAATACCAACTTCAATGCGGCGCTGTACTTTGGCCGGCGGCTGGATTTCTACCACGTCAATAGCAAGCAACTCCTGAACGGGCACCAAACCCCGCAAATCAGAACGGTGGGCTTGGGCTACGGCTTGTTTACGGGCCTGGGTTCTACCATCATCAACCCCGACGTAACCAACCAGCAAACCCGCATAGCCGAGTACGAAGGCTTTGTGGTGCACGCAGGCGCCGCTGCCATCTACGATGCCCGCATCTTCAACCTCGGCCTAGCCATTGGGGCCGACCAGCTGCTGGGGCCCGATGGCCGCAGCTGGCTGTACCAGCGCAAACCCTGGTTCGGCGTGCTGTTCGGCCTGGATTTGAATTGAGTGGTCTGTGTACCGCTACCCGGAATGGTTACGTCTAGTAGTCTAGCTTACCGCGGTTGGCTTTCTTCTCGCCGTGCTTTTTCTTGGACTCCAGACGCTCCCGCACGGCTCCTTTGCTGGGCTTGGTGGCTTTGCGGGGCTTGGGCTTGTGCAAGGCCTTTTGCAGCATCTCGTAAAACTTGCGCAAGGCAATTTCCCGGTTGCGGAGCTGGCTTCGGTCCTCTTGCGCTACCACCAGCAAGTCGCCCTCGGTGGTGAGCTTGGAAGCTAGCCTTTGCAGCAGGGTTTGCTTCTGCTCGTCGGTGAGCAACTCGGAATCGGGGAGGCGAAAGCGCAACTCTACGCGCGACTCCACTTTATTTACGTTTTGGCCGCCGGGGCCGCTGCTACGGCTGGTTTGGAACTGTAGTTCAGGCAGAAAGTCGGTAACGGGAGGTAGCATTCAACAATACGGGAAGGTGCAAAACACAAGGGCACAACGGCCGGAAGATAGAGCGAACAAAATAAACCATCGTGCAGCTAAACTACAGGTTGAATTACTGCTCACAGATAGCACCACAGCAAAGACCCCACCCGGAACAAACAACGTGTGCTGTTCCCGATGGGGTCTGATGCGTAAGCGAACTTCAGCTGCTTAGAGCTTGGCGTCCAGCTTCTGCAACTCTTTGTACGTGTTCTGCGACTGCGCATACTGACGCTCCACTTCCGAACGAATTGCCCCGGTCAAGGTGTGGTCGTTGATGGCGTCTTCATAGGCTTTCAGGGCCCACTCTTCGCCATAGATGTTAGAGCCCAAGATGGCCTTTTCGTCGGCGCCGGTAATGGCCGCCTTGGTGTCCATCCAGGCACGATACAGGCGGCCTTTCACGGTTCTGCCTTTCTCTACGCCGCCTTCTTGTTGGCGCAGGAATTGGTTGAGGCGGTTGGAGAACTGCTGGCTCTGGCTTACGAGCTGCTTGTAGTAGCCGCGGAGTTTGGTGTCCTGGCTTTCATCTACGGCACGCTGGTAGCCCTCAATCCGGTCGTTGACGAACAGCAATAACTCGTGTAGGGTGGCAGCTTGGCCGGTTGACTTAGGCTTGCGGCTCCGTACGGCTAAGTAGCCAAGGCCGGCGGCCAACAAGGTTCCGCCAACCACTTTCTGCGTGGTGCTGAGTTTGTTGATGCTCGACAGGGCGTTGGTACTAGCGCCTTTCACCGTCTTGGGCAGTTGCTTTACCGAATCCGGTAATTGCGAGAGTAGATCAGGCACGCTGCCTTGGTTTAGCAAGTCCTTGGCTTGGTTGAGCAGGTTGCCGGCACCGCCGTTTTCGGAGGTTGAAGCTTGGCTGTCGGTGGTAGGTGCTTCGGGCTGGCCGTTATCAGGCGAGGTCGGTTGCTGAGGTTGTTTCATGAGCGTAAGAAGATAGGGTGATGTAAAATCTTCTACCCCTTACGCTATTCGGTCTCAGCATGTTAGGCCGAGCTTACATTATTGTTTGCTACGCTCCTGCTTACATTTTCCATAACAGCCACCCCAGCAACCCGCTACGCACGGTCCAGGCCAGGGTCCGAATCCAGTTAGTGCGCACCAACCCATCAATCGCCACATAGTCGTAGCCCTGAGCAAGCCGGTTGTGAAAGGGCACAGAAATGAAAAACGTAGCAGCCCACACGACCAGCACCAGCGCCAAGGCCCACCACACTGCCGCTCCCACCGCTCGGCCCTGCCAGGCCAGCCAGGTGGCCAGCGCCAGCTCGGCCAGCATCGGCCCCATCACCACCCAACTGATGCGCGTGGAGTGCTGCTGATGAAAAGCCAAGAACTTATCGGCGGCCACTTGGGCAAAGCTGGGGTAATGCACGAGCTGCACCGTCCAGATTACTCCGGTGAGGTAAATGGCCAACGTGAAATTGAGCAACAGCACTAGCTTAAGCGACATAGCAAAGGTGAAAAGCAGACAGAACAAAAGCTTGTTGCCCGAACAACACCCACATCATTGTTCTGGTTGTTGAGGTCGTTTGCTGTCCAGGCTAAATAGCCTCTTTTCGTGTGTTTGTCGGCCTGCTAAAGATGGCCTATACGCGTTACAGGTGCATTTATCCTTATATTTTATAGCCATATAAAACAAAATTTACGCTAACGAGGAGTTTAAATATAAAAAAGTCATAGAATATTAATAATATTGAAAACCAGATTTATATAGTCCTGGTTACTCATCCAACTCGCAAGCTTACGCCCTCATTTCTTGCTGTAATCAGCAATTGATATGCCCGCCGCCATGAGCATACGGCAGGCTATGGTTTATAAGTCTTATACAACTACAAATCACTAAAAAGCTGAAGCCAAGTCAGCCCAACTAGCCTCTCTTATACGTCCTCACTCACTGTGAGAGGCATACCTCCTGCTGATCGTCGTACCGTCAGCGCCTTATAGCGCCTGCCTCTTCTTGCATTACCTCGCTCTCGTTCCTCACTTCTACACACTTACTAACACTTTATGTCAGCCGCTACACAATTTAAAATCCGACAACGCAGAGAAGAATTTACTGTATTCGAATTATTACGGGAAAATCAGAAGCAAATTCTAACAACGGTTGTTGCCATAGGAATATTCTTGCGAATATATCATTTCGTTGACAACAGATCTTTTTGGATAGACGAGCTATACTTGAACGTAAATCTTGTGAAGATGGGGTTCATGGAGTTGATTACTCAACCCATGGATTACGAACAAAAAGCTCCTCTTGGTTATTTGTGGGCCTCGAAACTTGCAGTAGTGCTTTTTGGCAAGCAAGAAATGGCCCTGCGTTTATTTTCGTTACTCGGCGGCATTATCTCGTTATTTGCTTTCATACCGGTTGCACGCTATTTTTTGAAACCTTGGACTGTAATACTAGCAGTGGCAATTCTAGCGTTAGGGGAGCCTTTCGTCTACCATTCCACTGAAGCCAAGCAATACGGGACCGAGCTCTTAGCTTCTATCTTGGCTTTCTACTTATTTACAAAATATCACAGGTCGTTTAAAGTATCCTCGTTATTACTATGGGGAATTAGTGGCGCCATTCTATTATGGTTTTCTTACTCATCGATATTTGTTCTTGCAGGAATAGCCATTGTAGTGAGTTGCAACAGCCTACTTCAAAAAGAATGGAAGCAGTTCTTCCTTCGCCTGATTCCCTTTGTCTCGTGGCTGCTCAGCTTTGCTCTTGTCTACTACTTTTTCTTGAGCAGATATCAAGATTCAGGCTGGCTTAAAAACTTCTTTGAGGTTGTATATGGTGCGTACATGCCACTACCTCCATCCTCGTTGAAGGATATGATTTGGCTTGCGTATTCCCACTACATGATCTTGGAAAGAGACCTGGGCATACTAACCAAGTTCGGCGATATCAAGGATTACTCTGCTATGCAAACGTTATTTCGGATGCCATTTCTTCCACTTTCACTGGAAATGGTAGGCATAATTTATTTGTTTATAAGAAATAGATATCACCTGTTTTTGCTTGCTCTTCCTATAGGCTTAGCGTTGCTTGCTTCCAGCTTCAGACTCTACCCATTTTACGAGAGGTTTATATTATTTTTATCCCCTCTTTTTATTATTCTAATCGCCTATGGCGCTGAAAAAGCAGCTGAATTTTTTAGCAAGCGCACAGGAAATATTGTAGCATCAGTGCTTTTCTTGCTCCTATTATTTCCTCCAACCTGGAATGCCGTTAGGTTCACCGTATTTCTAACTACGCTATATAAAAAAGAATATAATAGAGAAGCTATCCTGTATGTGAACGATAGGTATCAGCCAGGTGATGCTGTATATGTCTATTGGAATATGAACCACGCGTACAAATATTATAAAGAAGCCTATCCCCTTGCTTATATAGCAAGAGGCGGTGAAGATTTACGGTCCTTGTCAGCCAACAAGCAAGACTACTATACTAAAGTACAGCAGCAAATAGGTGATTTAAGCGGCAAGAAAAGGCTTTGGGTTATCCAAAATCCCAAATTAAAAAATAACATCGGGGAGTATCCTGGCCGCAACCCAAGGTGGTATCACAAAAGCACGTTCTCCCATAGCGCAGCCTTAACCAACAAGGTTATGGAGCTTGGTGGTACACCCGTGGATAGTTTCCAACGAGAAAGTATCGACGTTAAATTATTCGAACTAAAGAACTAGCTAACGATAGGCCCTATCCTGTCAAAGGAACGCTGTAAAATCCTCTGGCTTTTTGGGCTCCTCTATACCTGGGAGCTGCGCGAACAACCTGCTTACTGGTCTTGAAAAGCCGCTTTCCAGCTGGAAGGCGGCTTTCTTTATTTCAAGTGCTTGCACCGCTTTTCTCTGACAGGAAAGTACAGGACGCCTTGCCCCAAGCAAAACGCTAGACTTGACTTACAACCAGCCCTCCGTTCTTCGCTATGTCTATCCCACCCGGTTCAGTGCTTGTATGCTCGCTTCTCCGCACCGGCACGTTTGCGGTTGGCAAATAAGGAAGCAGACAACTGCGCAGGCAACAAGGCAGCACGCAGCGGCATACTCACATCAGTTTCCACCACCTCATTGACTTTGTGCTGCGGCAGCACGCTAGCTACTTCTACGGTGTTCGTACGCCTGGCAATGGTACCACAAAGCAGCCGAAGCACTTCTATACAAATCCTGTGAAGACTTCTATCCTTCTGCTGGCCGTTAGCCTGGTTGCAGCCCTGCCCCCCAGTTGGGCGCAGCCGCTACCAGCCACTCAGCCCACTGCGGCGGCTCGTCCGGCGCCCTTGCCAGCCACGCTGCTGCTACCGGCCTCCGACTTTTTGCAGGAGATTCCGAAAGGCAACACCATTGCCGACGCGGACGCGCTGAAAGTGCCGTGGGTGTTCAACAATACGGCGCTGGTGCTGAAGTCGGAAACCAACCTGATGACTACCGTACAGGTGACAGAGGCGGGCACCTACCACCTCTTTGTTCGGAGCCACGGCGAGAAAGGAACCAGCTTCAAGGTGGCCCTCAACGATAAGGTGACGGCTGCTAGCTTCGGGCAGGCGCCCCTGAGCTGGCAGGCGGGTGGCACGTTTGACTTGCAGCCGGGCAGCCTCAACGTCAAGATAACCCGCATCGACAGCGGCCCCGCTTTCGACTTGCTGGTGCTCAGCAAAAACCCGAACCTGCGCGAAGAAGACATGCGCCCGTACCAACTGCCGGAGGATGTGCAGCTGCTGAAGGAGTACAGCATTCCGGTTTCCAATGCCGTGAAGTTCGGTGACGTAACCGGCGACGGCAAAACCGACTTCTTGGTGCTGGAGCCCAACTTTTCCGCCCACGTCTTCGACCATAATGGCCGGGAGCTGTGGAGCTACCAAGCTCCCACCGAGTACACCAAAGAACGCTCCGAGTTTGAAGCACCGGGCGTGGTGTGGGACTTTGATGGGGACGGCAAAGCCGAAGTGGTGCACTGGCGCCAGGTGGAAGGCAAGGAATACTTGGTGGTAGCCGATGGCCGCACCGGCAAGGTGCGCCGCCAAACGCCATGGCCGACGCAGCCCCTCCCCCACGTGTACAACAACTTTCGGCTGGCCGTGGCCAAGCTGCACCCCGACGGCCCCAACGACTTGGTGGTGTTCACCGACATGGGCGGCACCATCACCATCAGTGCCTACAGCCCTGCGCTTAAGCCGCTCTGGAAACACACCGAAACCCGCAAGAAAGACAACCTGGGCCACTACATCTACCCCGTCGACCTGAACCAAGATGGCCTCGATGAAGTGCTGGTAGGCTCGCTGCTACTCGACAACAAAGGCCAGCAGCTATGGAACCGGTTCGACCTGCTACCCGACAACCACGACCATGCCGACAGCTACAAATTCGGCGACGTAAACGGCGACGGCAAGCTCGACATCGTGACGGCCAACAGCGAAACGGGGGTGTTTGTGTACGAGGCGCTGACGGGCAAGATCATCTGGCAGAACACGGCCGAGCACAGCCAGCAGGTACAAGTAGGGCAGTTTTTGCGCGGCGTGCCCGGCCCGCAGGTGGTAGTAGGGGGCCGTACCTACGGCAACCGCACTATTGGTGAGCCCTACCTGTCCAGCCAGCTGTACTGGTTCAGCAACCACGGCACTCTGCTCAAGAAGTGGCCCGGCAACCCTCTCAACGGTAACCCGGATTTCGTGCGCGGCAACTGGCGCGGCGACGGATCCACCCACTTGTTCTGGCACAAATTCCGCCTCAACGATGCCGGCACCGGCGAGCTATACTTCCCCGACCCCGTGTTTCACATGTTTGACTTTATGGGGCAGGGCGCCGAAGAGGTGATAACGCTGGCCCGTGGCCGGTTGCGAGTGTACGGTAGCAGCCAGGCCCGCTACAGCAACCAAGACACCAAGAAAAACCGAGACTATTTGAAAAGCACCGTCGTCAACCACACGCACTATTAGAGTAGCCTGGCTAGCCATGCCCTGCGTAGCGCCCAAGGCTATGCAACTCGTTGTCACATCATTATGTGATGCCCGTAGCAAGTAACTAGCTAGTGCTTGTTGCTACCTTCAGGTAAAGTAAACACCTGAAACGCATGAATGCGAAGCTTATCGTTTTTGCGCTTTGCTGGCTGGTGGCTACGCAAAGCAGCGCCCAACTAGAACCCGGCGCGGGCGAGTGGAAAACGTGGATAATTCCGTCGGGAGCGGCGTACCGGCTGCCGCCGCCGCCATCGGCGAAAGCCACGCGGGCGGAAGTTGAAACCTTGGTGCGCTTAACCCAGCAGCGCGACTCTGCCGCCGTTCAGCTGATTCGGTACTGGAATGCGGGGGCACCGGGCTACCGGTGGCAAGCTATAGTTGATGCGCTGAGCACGGACCCAACCCACTGGTGGCGCAACAAGATGCTACTCAATGTGGCTATTTATGATGCCACGGTGGCGGCCTGGAACACCAAATACGCGTACCAACGGCCCCGGCCTGCTACCAAATACAAGCAAGTGGCGGCGTATGTGGCTAGTCCCGATTCGCCTTCTTATCCGTCGGAACATGCGGTGGCGGCCGGGGCTGCCGGGGCTATACTAGCGTATTTGTTCCCTACTAAAGCCGACTCAATCCAGCAGTTGGCGGTGGCGGCGGGCCAGTCGCGGCTGCTGGCTGGCGTGGCGTACCCAAGCGACGTAGAGGCCGGCATGGCCCTGGGCCAGCACGTAGCCGCCGCCGTTATTGCTCAAGCCAAAACGGATAGCTGCGACGCCGTTTGGAAAGGCAGCGTGCCCACGCAAGCCGGTCTCTGGCACGACGATAGGCCACCCTTGGCGCCTATGCGGGGCCATTGGCGCCCCATGGTACTGACCTCGGCTAAGCAGTTTCGGCCCGGCCCTCCGCCAGACCCCACCGCCGACATGCAGGAACTCAAAAACTTCAAACGCACCCCCGCTTCCATGTACCGCGCATTCCGGTGGGGCGACAGCGACTTATGGAGCAGCCTAGTCGACCGTAAGCTCTTCGAAACCGACCTTCACTTGAATGCTCCTCGCGCCGCCCGTGTGTACGCGCTGCTCAGCGTGGCAGCAAACGATGCTAGCATTGCCTGCTGGGACACCAAGTACACCTATTGGTACATTCGGCCCAACCAGTACGACCCTACTTACGTGCCCGTGCTGCCGGGCACCCCACCCCATCCGGGCTACCCATCTGGGCACGCCACCACCTCTAATGCGCGGGCGAAGGTGCTGTGCTATTTGTTTCCGGAGGACGCGAAATTCTTCCAGCAGCAAGCCGTAGAAGCCGCTGAATCACGCTTTGAAGCCGGCGTTCATTTCCGCATCGACAATACGGTGGGGCTGGAAATGGGCGAGAAAGTGGGCGCTGAAGTGGTGAGATGGGCGCGCCAGGATGGTGCTGATGCACCTACCAAGCTGGCCAAGCGCTAAGAGCGGGTGTGCGGTGGTTTTCAGGGTCGCCAGAACGCAGTGAAGCCGCCTAGCTGCCGGCTGTTCCGTTGGCGGTAGCTCGGTAGCTGGCCAAGCCTTCGGCCGCTGATTTGCGCACCTTGTTCTGCAAAAACCCCGACCAGCCCAGCAACCAGCCTACCGGCCCCAGCGCCTGCCGCGACCAGCGCCAGAAGCTAAACTGGTCGTGGTGAGTGCGGATGAGGCCATCTTGAAACGTGAAGCTGGCTTGCACGTGGTTGTGCACTTTGCAGCCCGTTTGAGAGAAGGTGTAGTGGGCATCCCAGGTGGCACTACCGCGTTGCTCGTCGGCTTGAATGTCGTTGTAAGCTAAGCGCATGTCTTTACCTCGCTCGCAAAGCATGCGCCACATCTTGCCTATTGCGGGTCCTTGTAATTGAAAAACAGCGTCTTCGAACGTGGCCTCGGGGTGGTAGCAGGCAGCCATTCCCGCATAGTCGCGGCGTTGAAAGGCTTGGTAGAAACGGTGCACGAGGTGGTCGTGTGGGTGCATGGCAAGGCGGCATAACAGGTAGCCGAAGCTCGGCCACAACGGAAACCTAAAGCTGCACAAAAAACAATGCCCGCCGCATCTAGGGCAGGCATTGTTTGTAACTGGCCCCTGCTTGTGCTGGCTGTGCAGTAGCAGCTTCCTGGAAAGCAGGCGCAAAACCCGTTTCAGTTACTTCCTGCAGCGCGGCAAGGCCAATGGACGCAAAGTGGAATCCAGACGAACCGAACGGGCCACCTAACCAGGCTGCCCCTAGAAGCCATGACCACTCGGGGGCCCCGGCTACATACAGCACCACGCGTGCAGAGTTCAGCTACCGAAACCTGGCTCCGAGGTAAGGAACTCGGTGCCACCAGAAGCTAGTATGCCCAGATTTATCTTGGTGATTTTCAGGCGCAGGCAACGGTTCGGCGCGAGCGAACATCTTTCATACAGACACCTCACTTCTAACTATCCTTTGCCATGAAAACGTTGCGCTCTTATCTTTCTCCTGTTCTTGCCGGCGCGCTGTTGCTGTCGGGTTTTGCTGCCACGGCTGGCCGCGAAACGCGTGAAGTAGCGAGTTTCAACCAAGTGGCATTGGCGGGCTCTGCTACCGTAATACTGGTGCAGGGCAGCCCACAGAAAGTGGTGGTAGATGCCGAAGCTGAAGACCTCTCCCACCTCGAAACCAGCGTCAGCGGCGACCGGCTGCGCATTGGCACCAAGCAGGAGAAAGGCATGAGCTGGTCGAACTACAAGTTCAAAGGTCCCGTGACGGTGTACGTAACTGTGCCCACCATCAGCGCCCTGACCGTGAGTGGCTCCGGCAAAATGAAAGCGGCGGCGGGCTTGAAGGCCCAGGACCTGGACCTCACCGTGAGCGGCTCCGGCAACATGGAGCTAGCGCAAGTGCAAGCCGACGACCTAGAAACTACCATCTCCGGCTCCGGCGACATCAGCATCAATGGGGGCTCCGTGCCGCGCCAAGACATCAGAATTAGTGGTTCGGGCGGTGTGCAGGCCCCCAAAATGCGCACCGAAAACTGCAAGGTTCACATCAGCGGCTCTGGCAACTGCCGCGTGCAGGCCACCGAAACGCTGCAAGCCAGCATTGCCGGCTCCGGCAACGTGTACGTAACCGGCGGCGCGAAAGTCAGCAGCTCGACTGCCGGCAGCGGCCGGGTACGCCAAGAGTAACCCTGCATCCACGCCAGCAAAACGGAGGGGGTGGCCAGAGTTCGGTTGGTGCTGTTAGCGCCGCCTGAACTTTGGCCACCCCCTCTATTTACGTCAGTCCCTGCTGGTCTTACTGCACAGATACCTTAAACATCGATGTGCCATCGGCCGTTATCAGCCGCAAGAGGTACATACCCACGGGCAGGTCGGGCAGCGAGACGTTCACTTCTTGCTTTGCCGCACCTTCTACGTCGAGTTTAAAGCACAAGCGTCCGCTCACATCAATCAGGTGCAGTTGGCCGGAAGCTGGCTGGTTTTGCTCGATGTGGACGATGAATTTGCCCGAGTTGGGGTTAGGCGACACCGTCAGTAAATCCTTGCTGCCTTTGATGGGCACCACTGGCTGCCGCGTAGGGCTAACCGACGAGCAGAACGCGGAAGCGGGTATCACCTGGCGCTCGATGCCGGCATCGGTGCTGGAGTACTCTAAAATCAACCGGTTGTCGCTGGTTGCGTCACCGTAGTGCAGCAGCAGATCGTGGGGGCCAGCCGCCAGCGTTACGGTTGCCGACACCATTTTCACTGGGTGCTGCCCTCCGTTGTCGATGAAAGCGTTTTTGTTGCTCACCGAAGCCTGCACAGCGGCATCATCGAGCCAGAGGCGGGCCCCATCGTCGGCGGTCAGATAGAACGTGTATTTGCCGGCCTTCTCCACAAGAATACGCCCCCGGTACCGAGCACTAAAGGCATCGGGGTTGGCGGGGTTGGATGCGGGGAATGTGGCCACCGTGGCAAGGTTACCCCAGCCGTTGTCGGTGGTGAAGTTCAGTTGGGTGTCCAGCCGGTTGAAGCTAGGAGTTTTGGCCGTGAAAAAGGCCGGATCATCATTGAAGTAGCCCGCATAGTACTCGGCAAAGAGGCCACCGGTAGCCGGGCCACCATCGGGCCGGGTGCCCGCGCAGGCATTCGGTGCTGCTGCTGCTACAATGAAGGTGTAGGCACCATCAAACGTTACTGCTCCTTCAGCATTCGTTACGGCTACGTTGACCACGTACGTACCCACCTCCACGGCTGCACTCACGCTAAGTTGCCCGGTGTTGGGGTCGATGGTGAGGCCGCTGGGCAGGCTGCTGGCATTTGCTACTACATACCGCGGGGTGGTGGCGCTCGTGACCGTAGGCACGACCGACGTAGCAGTAGTACCGGCTGGCACCGTTTGGATGGCCGGCGTGTAGTTCAGAGCCGACGGCAAGTTGCGTATCGGCTGCGTTCCGGTGCAAAACTGGCTTGCTGGTACCACTTGCCGGGTTATGCCCGCGCTGCGGTTTTCGTACTCCAATATCAGTACGTTTTCAATGGTGCTATCCCCGTAATGAATCAGCAGGTTGTGCAGGCCGGCTGTTAGGTACACGGCTTTTTGCACCGTCTGTATGATGTGGATTCCCCCGTTGTTCAGCAGGGAGCTACCGGCAGTAGGGTTCGGGTTGGCCGCCGCATTGTCTAGCCACAAATACGCGGCATCGTCGGTGGTGAAGTAGAAGGTATAGGTACCGGCCGTGTTGATGCGCAGGCTGCCCCGTTGGCGCACACTGAACATATCGGGATTGTTGTAGCCCGAACCAGCAACACCCGCTATGGACATAATGTCGCCAAAGCTGGTGATAGACGGGAAATTGACTTGACCATCCACCCGGGCCAGGCCGGGCTGGGTGGTTGAGAAGAAGCGCTGGTTGTCTTGAAAGTACCCGGTGTAGTACTCGGCGTACAAACCAGAGGTTGCTGGATTACCCGCCGGATCGAGGCCCACACAGGCCGTGGACTGCCCTAAGGCATTGCTAACGGACAATACGCTCAGCACCACAACCAGAAAAGTTATTGTCCTAAAATATGTACGAGAGAGAGTAGACAGTTTTTTCATATCGTGGGTGTTGAATGTACTCGGGGCGAGTGATGCTGACAAACGTGTAGTATCCGTATTCAGTTGCATAATTTCTATCTTATTTACGACAATTCAAATCCGAATTTTAATATAAAATCAGCAAAGTTATATAACATATGTGGGTAGAGTCCCCTTCGCTGTTTTAGGCTAACACTGTTTAAAACAATTAAATATGATAATGAATCAACTTTTTGAGGGAACAAAGCAGCAGGTTGCAGCAACTTTCCACTAGGAAAAGTTCTACTCTAGGCATCGAAAAATAAAAGTTATTTAAGGAAAATAAATTCGCGAAGGAGGGTTAAATGCTTGTTTTTGCTGCTGTTTCTCTCTTTTCCACCTGTGTCTGGGCCACCTCTGAAAAAGCCCATTCAACATCCCCTCATAGTCAGCGCTTTCAGTGCTGTTTGGTCTCGCTACGCAGAAAGCAACAAGACGCGTGTTCGGTGCCGCCTGGTTTTTGCCAAGCGGCTTTCTAGGCCTGTCCGCACAATCTATGCCAATAGGCTGGCGGCTCGGTCTTCTAACCGGTTTATTTTGATTTGCTTATACCCGGTAACGCAATGCTGGTTTAGCAAGGGGTTTTGGGTGCGAACAGGGAAGCCTTCTACATCCTGCACGACGCACAGCACCTAGTCATGTGGCAGCCTTGCCCAAAGAAAAACCCATCCGCTCAACTATGCAGTTGAACGGATGGGTTTGACTAGTTACCGGGAAGTGGCGTCCCTTATTCGATAACTATCTTCTGGGTGGACGTGCCGTCGGCTGTGGTGAGGCGCAATAGGTACAGACCAGCCGCCAGGTTAGGCACCGATACGTTTACGTCTTGCTGCGCTGCGCTAGGCAAGGCTTTCTCGTAGCACACCCGGCCGTGGATATCTACCACTTGAAGCTGACCTGGCTTTGGCTGAAGCTGGGCTACACGAGCCGTGAAGCTGCCTGCGCTTGGGTTTGGCGTGGCCGAAAGGCTATGCTTGTTGGTTTTGGCTGATGCCACAGATTGTGGCATAGTGCTGGCGGCCGAGCACAAGGCACTAGTTGGAATTGCCTGACGAGCAATACTAGCCGCTGCGTTGGAGTACTCCAGAATCAGGACGTTACCACTGCCAGCATCACCGTAGTGCAGCAACACGTCGTGGTACCCAGCCGTCAGCGTTACAGTAGCCGTTTCGGTCTTCACATCATGCGGACCACCGTTGTTGATGAGCGCAGTGCTGTTGGTTGGGGTTGCCTGCAACGCCGCGTCGTCAATCCACATGCGGGAAGCATCGTCCGACGTGAGGTAGAAGGTGTACGTACCAGCAGTAGCAATTTGAATACGGCCACGGTAGCGCGCACTGTACAAGTTCGGATCGACAATGGTGCCGGTTGCGGTCGGCAGAAGATTGCCCCAGCTGCCACTGGTCGTGAAGTTCAGCTGCGCATCAACCCGCTGGATGCCGGGGGTAGTGGTGGTGAAGAAAGCCGGGTCATCGTTGAAATAGCCAGCGTAGTACTCGCCATAAAGACCACCGGTAGCTGGGCCGCCATCAGGACGCATGCCCACGCAAGCAGCCGGTGCAGCCGTAGCCACCGCGAATGTATATACCTGGCTGAAGGTTGTAGCTCCTTCGGCATTGATCACCGAAATATCGGCGCTGTATCTGCCTACTGGCACGGCCGCGCTCAAGCTGAGCTGGCCGGTAGTTGGGTTGATGGTGATGCCGCTAGGTAGGTTGTTGGCATTGGCCAGCACGTACTGCGGGGTAGTAGCACTCGTAAGGGTAGGTACGGCCGATGTGGCAGCACTACCGGCGGTTACCGTTTGCACGGAGGGCGAGTAGCTCAGGGCCGTTGGCAAGTTGCGAGCTGGCTGGCGGGAAGTGCACAGCTCACTGTTTGGCACTGCTTGCCGGGTGATACCAGCGGCTAGGTTCTCGTAGTCCAGCACCAAGATATTGCTGTCATCAACATCTCCGTAGTGAATCAATATGTTGTGGAAGCCAGCCGTCAGGTACACCGACGCCGATATCGTGCGGATTACGTGGCGGCCGCCGTTGTTGATGGTGGCGCTAGTTGTGGTAGGGTTGGGGCTGAGGGCGGCGTTGTCTAGCCACAGGTAAGCAGCTTCGTCGGCAATCAGGTAGAACGTGTAGGTACCGGGGGTAGTAATCCGCAAGCTGCCTTGCTGACGAACACTGAAGTTGTCGGGATTGGTAGCGGTGCCACCAGCAGTGGGCTGCAGAACGCCGAAATCAACTGGACCAGGGAAGTAGATACCAAAATCCACTCGGCTCAGCCCAGGAGTTCTAGTCGAGAAAAAGCTCTGATCGTCGTCGAAATAGCCGCTGTAGTACTGGCCGTACAAACCAGCGCCGGCTGGGTTACCGTCTGGGTCGTTGCCGGTGCAGGCAAGAGTTTGCGCTGCTACATCTGCGCCTGAACATAAACCTAAGAATCCAATCAGCGCTCCTAATTTCTTAGCCCGCTTGAAAAAGGTAGTAATGCTTGTTTGCATACAAGGGGTGTGAATGTGTAAGTGAAAGTGCAAGGCCACGTTTTACGTACAACTTACCCAAGAGTTGCATAATACTTACTACAGTTAGAACTTGCTAAGATCAATGAAGCGAAATAGTTATACTATTTATGCGTATTATGAACATTACTGTGGTGAATATAAATATCTGCTGTTGAGGTATTCAGCACGCCTTGCCGCTTCTTTAACTCAAAGGAACGACTCCGCCGCATTGCATGTACTTATAGAAATAGTCAAATAAAGTATTTTTCTAAAGACGCGGCTGTTGCCTCTTTAGTCAAATAATCCGCGCCGTTTTTCCGGGTTTCTCTTCCGCTTGTTGTCGCTCTTGTCGCCGTTGAACAAGCTGTCGAGCAGGCCGGTCTTTTTTTCTTTTATCAGGATGTAGCGCACCGAGATACCCGTGGCAAAACGGGCCCAGTCCTCGGCATTGAACTCAATTGTCGGCTTAAAGTCGGCAGAAACCACAAAACGGGTAAGCGCAATCTTGTACTCAATCCCGGCAATGGCATCGATGCCGCCGAACGCGCCGTTATCCTTGTGGTTGCCTACGTGCGCACCGCCACCGAAGTAGTAGTTGAGGCTCGGCCCCAACAACCCGAAGTGTTGCTCGGCCAACACCGTGGCCGTTACCTCCCGTGAGCCAGCAAGCAAGAGACCTTCAAGTGTGGTCTTGGGCAAGACCTTTTGTTGCACGGTAAGGCCGTAGAGGCCGGAGCTGAAACGCAAGCCGGCGGCCGTACGGTACTTTTGGGCGGAGGCGGTGCTAGCCGTGCCCACTGCCAACAGTGCAAACAGCAGCAACTGCCGCTGGAATACAGGAAAGGGAAACATCATAATCTTGTAACTGAAGAAGGTGAACAACCCTTCTTTTTTCGGCGTTTGAACGCAAAAACGCCTCGCAAAGTACGGGCTACTTCGTGAATCAAGACCTACCGTCCGGATAGAGTCTCGTACATTGTGGCTGTTTTTGCCCCACTCCCGACCGTTTCATTCCGTGTATATTCATCAGGTGGCAGCCTATCTGCCCGACTTCGTAGTCACCAACGAGCACTTTACTCGCCTCAACGGCCTTGCCTCCGAGTGGATAATTGAGCGCACCGGTATTCGGGAGCGGCGCAAAGCAGGCCCCGGCGAAAACACCAACACCATGGCCATTGAGGCCACTCGCCGGGTTCTCGCACAAGCCCCCGACTTCGCGGCCGGCATCGACCTGATTGTGGGGGCCACGTACACTCCCCACGACACCATCTACACGCTGGCACATGCTGTACAGCGCGACTTGGGTATCAACGAAATTCCGGTGGTTAGTATTTCCTCGGCCTGCTCTTCGTTGCTGAATGCCATTGAAATAGTAGAGGGTTACTTCGCGCTAGGCAAAGCGTCGCGCGCGGTGGTGGTAGTGAGTGAGCACAACACGGCTTACAACAACGAAACGGATACGATGGCCGGCCACCTGTGGGGCGACGGAGCCTCGGCATTGCTGATCAGCAAAGAGCGCCTTGCCCCCACCGACCTGCGCGTGACGGAAGTGGTGACCGGCGGGGCGGCCGTGGTGGGCAAAGCAGACGAGGCCGTGACCCTGAAACCCGTAGAGAAAGGGATTGTGATGCCCCACGGCCGCGACGTTTTCACGCACGCCTGCACCTACATGGCCCGCGTGACCGAGCAGCTACTGGTACGCCAGGGCCTCAACGTAGAGGACGTAACGTTCCTGATTCCGCACCAAGCCAATCTGCGCATCACCAAGAACGTGCTCAAGCAGCTAGACATGCCCATTGAGCGGGCAGTATCCAATATCGAGCAGCTTGGCAACACGGGCTGTGCCGGTGCCGCCATCGGCCTCGGCGACACGTGGAACCAGCTCCGGGAGGGCGACCGGGTGATAATTACGGTGTTTGGGGGTGGCTACTCGTACGGCGCCATGTTGTTGGAACGCTAGAGCTGGCACTGCTAGTGTAGCTAAGGCGTAGTGCCGCAAACAAACACCCCGGCTACAGGCTTTGTCTGCTGTTCTTTGTTGTTTGCTGCTATGCGCCTTCCGCTACGCTTGTTTCTGGTTTCAGTTTGGGGGCTGGCCTTACCGGCAGTAGCTCAACAAGACCCTTCCTCCCTGATGGATTACACCACCCAGCGCACTGTCCTCGACCAGCGCGGGTTGCGGGTGCTGGGTGCGTGGGCGGTTGGTAATGTGGGCGTGAGTGGGGCGAGGGCTTTTGTTACTGAAGGCCCCGAGAAGTACTTCCACCAAATGAATGTTGGGTGGGGTGTGGTGAATCTGGCGCTGGCTGGTACGGCATTGCTGACAACCCGCCACACCGCCGCTCCACCCACCGACCGGCCGGCCGTGGTGAAGGCGCAGTTACGTACGGAAAACCTATACCTCCTCAACACCGGCCTGGACGTGGCGTACGTGGCTACGGGCTTCTACCTGAAAGAACGCGCCAACAGCCGCACCACCCAGCGCCAGCAAGACCGCCTCACCGGCTTTGGCCGCTCGCTGCTCCTGCAAGGCGGCTTCCTGCTAGCCTTCGACGGCCTCATGTTCGTGGCTCATCATAAGCACGGCAACCGGGCGCTCTACCCGTTGCTCAGCTACTTGCAGGTCGGGCCAAACGCAGTGGCCTTGGCCGTACCAATCAGGTAAGGTCCGCGGTTTGGCAATGGGCTGGGGCACCCAAACCCTGGTTGTTATTGCAGCCGCAGGAAGGGTACGTTGCGCAGTTCGCCTTCGGAAGAGCGTAGGCGGAGCACGTACCAGCCAGGGCGCAGCGTAGCGGAGGGTACCGGCAGGAGATTGAGCCCGGGCTGATAGTCAAGCGCATACAAGCCATGCTGCCGCCCAATGGCATCAACGATAACAACCGACAGACGCCCACTGGTTGTGGCAGGGTATTGAAGGCGGAACCCACTCGTGCCTACTGGATTGGGGAATACCTGGGGCTCTCCGGCAGTGGCAGCATCGCCGTAAACGGCCAAGGGCGCGGCCGTATCGAAGGTGCCGTTGGGGCGGCGCAGGCGCAACCGGTAGTAGCGCAGGCCGTTTTGAGGTTGGGCATCGAGGTAGACGTACGCATTGCCCGCCCGCGGGACGGTGGCCAGCGTTTGCCAGGCCGTGGTATCAAACCCCACCGACCGCTCGACCACAAATTCTTGCAGGAAACACTCGTCCTGAGTTGTCCAAGTCAGGCCAACGCCGGTGGTGCCGGTGGTGGCGCTAAGGGTGGTGAGTGGAGCAGGCAGCATAGGCCGGGGACCACACGCTGGCAGCACAAAGCTGCGGCTCCTCAATACCAGGCGTGCGCCCGTTATATCGTCGGGGCTAATGGCCCGGCTGGTTTGGCCGCGGGCCACGGCGTAGTGCATCACGGCCCGGGGCAGAATTACGTGGGCCAGCTGTTGGGCGTGGCCTAGTTCGTGCACGGCCACCGTCTCGAAATCAAACTGGGACAAAATTGCCGCCGAAGGGCCAAACTGCCAATTGATTTCGGCGTCAAACTGCATATCAATTTCCTGCACCGCAAAGGAGATGGTGCCATTGGGTTGGAAACAGCCTTGGTAATAACTGGTGGTCCGGCCGAGCACATTAACGGGCAGTTCAGTGCCTTGGTCGAATCCGATGCTGTTCTCGCCGTCTTGTTCGGTGCCGCGGGCCGTGCGGGGTGTGGGCTCTATATCCCAGTTCACTCCGCTTTGGCAGCGCCACGTAGTCAATGCCCGCCGGAAAGCCGTAGCGGCGGGCGCGTTGGAAGCAAAGCTAGCTTCAAACCGTAGCCCATACCCGCCCCGGTTGTTCTGGTTGTTTAGGCTGGGCCGCACCACTTGGCTGCTGTCATTGGCAGGCAGCACATTGCTGATACCATACGGCACCAAGATACTCATGGCGCTGGTGGCAAAAAGCCGGTCGGCACTGGTGACGCGCACGGTGCCGCTGCCTGCGGGGCTGCGGGCACCGCCACTGGTTTCACTCACCGAAGGCACCCGCACCTGAATGCGGGTGTCGGTCCAGCTCACGTAATCGGTGGCGCGAGGCTTAACAAACGAGCCACCGCCGTTGTCGGCATTGCGAAACTGCACAAATCCGCTGCCGCGCGTGGCGCCAAAGCCACTACCCGTGATGGTAAGCACGGCCCCCGTGCCAGCCGGCAGGGTGGTTGGGCTCAGGCCACTGATAATGGGCGCCTGCACCCGAGACAAAGCAGGCGGATTCAACTGCTGCGCCACTGCGGCCGCCAGCACCGGATTGGGCTGCACCACCTGGCGTGCCTGCCCCGTGGTGGCTGTTAGCGTCTTGTAGAAAGCATTCGTGACCAACCCGTACTCCCGGAAAGGCTCGGTAGCGGTTCCTTCCTCTAAGTCGTAGCCAATAAAGCCTTGTTGGCTGCCATAGGCCGTCCAGGCGGCTCCGGCACTTTCGGTGCCCGGGAAGGCAGCCCGCGTCAAGAACAACACTCCTTGCTGGCCTGGCTGCAAAACCAGCGTATTGGTTAGCTCCTGCCGAGTTAGGTCCACGGTACCCCCTTCGGTAAGCACGGTTAGCTCGGCGGGAGCGGTGCCTTTCAGAGAGCTGAACACACGGAACTGGTGAGCGGTGTAGATGCGGTGGTGTTCGGTGTCCCAAAAACTGCGACTGGTGGTTACCTCCCCTTCTACTACCAAAGTAGCCTGCGCAGCACGTTGGGCAGGATCGAGGGCGAGCAGCAAGCAGTGGGTTTCGGGCGCGGCAGCTGGACTTTGCGCTTGCGCCGTGCTTTTCAAAAGCAACCAAACGCAAGAGTAAACCAATAAACGAACAAGCATAAAGTAACGCTAAAGAGACTCGCTCAAGATACGAGATTTACCAAGTAGCCCGACACTACCGCTAGGCCACGGGCGGGGCCAGTGTGGCCCCGTACTTGCATACGGAAAAAGTAGGCGTTGCGCTTGCCCACCTTTTTTCAAGCTTCTGCCAACCTTTGGCGATTCCCGATTCCCTTTACAGCAAACAAGCGTTCCGTCACTTTGCTTCCCCCGTCCGACACGTCTGAAGAACAACTGCTACTCACTGGCTGCCTTGCGCAGGACCGCCAGGCGCAGTACCGGCTGTATCAGCGCTACAAGACGGCCATGTTTTCCTGTGCGCTACGCATCGTCGGCAACGACCATGACTTAGCGCAGGATGCCTTGCAAGAAGCTTTCGTGGATGTATTTCGGCAGCTGGCCAGCTTCCGGCAGCAATCCACGCTGGGTGCTTGGATCAAAACCATTGTGGTACGGCGGGCGTTGGCCACGCTCCGGCGCGAGCAGCGTATGGAAGTGTACGACCCCGAGCGTCACCCCGAGCCCGTGGTAGCCTGGCACGACCAACTCACTGGCGAAGCCCTGGAAAAAGCCATTGGCGAGCTACCCGCCGGCTACCGCGCCGTATTCTGCCTGATTGAGGTAGAAGGCTACCTGCACCGCGAAGTGGCCGAGATGCTGGGCATTTCGGAAGGCACCAGCAAGTCGCAGCTTTTTCATGCCAAGCGGCTGCTTCAACTCAAACTTCACCATTTGTATCTATGAACCAGACCCCCGACTTGCCCGAAGAAGGGTACCAGAACCTGCGGCGGGCGCTGAATGAATTGCCCGTTCACGAACCCGCCCCTTCCACCTGGCCGCGCATTGAAGCCCAGCTGGGGGCCGAGGAAGCCATACACCGTACCCTTCCCCAACTACCCGTTCATACGCCCGATGACGCCGTGTGGGCCGCCATTGCCGGCCGCCTCGACCAGCTTCAGGAAGAAGCCGCCCCAACTGCCCCTCGTGTGGTCCGGCCGATGTGGCCGGCCAAGCAACTGCGCCTGGTGGCTAGCATAGCCGCCGCCATTCTGGTGCTGGTGCTAGCTTGGTGGCAGCGCCCCAGCAGCGCCGATACTTCCATACCCCACGAAACCATCACCTACACCGAAGAAACCGTGGAAGGTCCTGCGCCTGCCCTACCCGCTCCAGCTGCCACCGACCCGCTGGCTGAGGAAGGCGTGGCCTTTATTGATGCGCACTGCACTTCTCTGCCTACCGTGTGCCAGTCCGGCGAGTTCCGAGAGTTGCGCACCCAGCTCACCGAGTTGGAGAGCGAAGAACTACGCCTCCAACAGGCCGTTAAGCGCTTCGGCACCACCCCGGAACTGGTGCGCAACCAAGTGCGGGTTACCACCCTGAAAGCGGCCGTTACGCGGGAGCTTGTTGAATTGCTTATCTCATGAGTAGCTGCCTACCATACATCTGGAAGCCGGGCCGGTGGGGCGAAGTCCTACTGCTGCTACTGGTGTGCGTGTGGCTACCGAGCACCGTGCAGGCCCAGCGCAAGGTGCAGGTTCTCACCCGCACAATCGAGCAAACGCTACCGTGTCCGCCCGGCACTCTGGTCCGCATCCGCGCCGAAAAAGCTTCGCTGAAAGTGCAGGGCTGGGACAAGCCCAGCGTGCAGGTGGTGCTGCGGTTGAGCGCCCGGCACCCAGAGCGGGCCATAGCCGAGCGCGAACTGCCAGCGGCCCGTTATCAGATAACGAAAAAAGGCGCTACCATTGATTTGGTGAACTACTTTGCGTTGCCTGTTGGGGCTCCTCCCGTCCGGAGTGCCCTACGGGCCGAATACATCGTGATGATGCCTGCCGACAACGCCCTTGAGGTAATCAACGCCTACGGCCACACGGACCTAGCTGATTTGGTTGGTCGCCAGACCCTGACGCAGGACTTCGGGAAGGTGACCCTCCACGACCTCGGCGGCAGCCTGGAAGCCACGGTCCGCTACACCGAACTGACCGGTGCTTCCCTGAACTGCGTGTTTATTTGCCGGGCCGATAAATCGGCGGTGCAGGTAACGGGCGCGGGCGGTACCTATGCCATCAGCAACAGCTACGGCAGCGTGGTGCTGGAGCCTTCCGACGAACTGAAAAGTGCCTTTATTGATGCCACACGCACCGAGGTAACCATTGCCGTTCCGCAGCTTGGTCTTTTCAACTATGATTTCAGCACCAACCAAGACAAGCTGGTTGTGCCGGCTAGCTACACGCCCCACCGCACCCTGACGGGCCGCAACACGCTGCAAGTCACCAACGCTCCCAAGCTGCCGCTTATCCGCGTCAGCACGTCCTACGCCCCTATCAAGCTCCAAACGCAGCCGCTTCTCATTCAGCGCTAAGTTCTTCTGCTTCTCTATGAATCCAATTTCTATTTCTGGTGGGGCTGTACTGCGCCTCTTGGTGCTCCCGCTTTTGTGGGTCGGGCTGCTGGGCCAGGCTGCTGCTCAAACAGCCCCCGATACCACCCGCATCAGCTACAGCGAAGAAACTGTTACCGAAGCCAGCGCCCCTACTACGTCGTTGGGCAGTACGTACAGCAACCTAGCCCGCCTTCAAATAGAAGAGAAAAGCGTCTGGAAGCTGGGACTAAACAACCTCGCCTTGCCGTATACCGGCAGCGAAGGAAAGCTGTACACCCGCTACGGCCTGTACCTGATTTATGAGCGCAAGCTACAACCCGACATATCGGTAATGGCTGAATTGAGCCCCGACATAACCCGCTACAGAAGAGCCACCGATACGCCCACGCGCACTAGCCTCGCGGTTCGTTCGCAGGTCGCTGGCCGGTTCTACTACAACCTCAACGACCGGATTCGGAAAGGCAAAAGCGCCAGCAACTTCTCCGCCAATTACCTCTCGCTGGCTATAGGCACCGGCTTTGGCCGGCGGGCCCACGAAACGCCGTTCTACTACTACGATTTCAGCAAGCCTTTCGTCCGCGCCGATTTGGCCATGCTCTACGGGTTACAGCGACGGCTAGGGCAGTATGGCTTTGTTGATTTCAACGTAGGCGTGTGCACCAAGCTCGCCCCCGAAATCGACGACTTTGGCTTCACCTCCACTCTTCGGATTGGCTTGGCATTAGGCCGCTAGAGCACCAGGCTTTAGAATAAGCTACCCTGCACTGGCTGCGGAATGATGTGCGGGGCTGGTACTGCAACACCACTTAGTGCCTGGAGCTTCTCCAGAAAATGCTGCGTCCAGACGGGTGTGTGCATGATGTCTTTCTGGTGGACGAAAAAGTACACCGTTTGCAGCCCCTGTTGCAGCCACTCCGCAATGCGCGTAGCCCAGATATCGGCGCGCTGGTAGTCGGAGTTGATGAGGCCGTGGCCATTGAAGCGAATAAAGGCAGTAGGCGTGGTCAAGCGCATGGCCAGCACGTCGCGGCGGCCGGCTACATCTGAAATAACCAGGGTTTTGTTGAGCGCTTCGAGCATGGCGGCCACGGCGGCAAACGCTACTTTGTCGGTGTACCAGCCCGGATGGCGTAGCTCCACGGCCAGCGGTATGTCGGCCGGAAAGTCGAGCAGGTAACGCTCCAATCGGCTCAGATGCTCGGGCCCGAAAGTAGGCGGCAGTTGCAGAAAGCACCATCCCAGGCGCTCGTTTAACTCCCGGATGGAACGGCAAAAGCTGATGGTCAAGTCATCGACGTTGTAGAGCGCTCGGTCGTGGCTAATTACCTGGGGCAGTTTGGGGCAGAACCGGAACCCTACAGGCACAGCATCGCGCCACTTGCGCACGGTGGGCGCATCCGGAATGCGGTAGTGCGTGGTGTTCAGCTCCAAGCTATTGAACTGGCGGGCGTAGTGGTGCAGGTAGTCGGCGTCGCGGATACCGGCCGGAAAGTATGAGCCAAGCCACGCCTTGTTGGTCCAGATGGGGCACCCAACAAATACCTGCGGCGCAACAGGCGCAGCCGCGGCGCGGGCCAGCACAGCAGCAGTATCAGGGTGGTCGGGGGGTAAACGAAAATCTACGTAACGCAGGTCGGAAAGACGGCCAAAATCCATACAGCAAATTACGCTGAAATGAATTGGCAGCCTATGCTTGGGGTAGAGGTGACCCTAAAATGTTGACTGCTTTTCACCGTATGTGCCCACTTGCGGGAAGCTATACGGTGGAATAGATGAGGGCTAGCCTGGCAGCGCGGAGCCGCTTGGCTGACCTTCGCAATGAGGTGTCCAACACGCCACCGAACCACCGTTACGGCCTAACTACCACTTGCTGCTTTTTGCACAGCTCTCACCTTGGCGGCGAGTAGGCGCCTGTTCTATCCTTATGAAAATTCCGTGACATATGCAAGCAGTTGGAAAACCCAAAACCAGTCAAGTCCGAGAAAAAAAATTGCCGACCGATAATCTTATTTTTTTGAGCGCAACCAAGCTGTCTATTAATAGTGCAAATAACGCCTCAAGTAAACACAAACCACACTTTGGCTATTTTGCATTCAATAAACTAAATGCAAATATTATTGTAAAAGGACAATTTTAAAGTCCGGTTCAGGCGCTTCTAGGGGTGAAGCATGGTGTTAGTTTCAAAGTCCCTGTTAGATTTGGTTATTAACCAACACAGCGTATCGATGAATTTGACCTTACGACTGAGTGCTTCGGGCTTGATGGGTGTTTTGTACTTTTCAATTTTGTCGCTCTTCTCACCGCAGGCTCACGCCATGCGGCCTAACAGCGACGATGACAAGAATCCAGCACTTGCGGCCCGCCGAGCGGCGGTGTTGCGAGGACGGGCTTCCTGGTACGGAAGAGAGCATCAGGGCCTGCGCACCAGCAGCGGGGAGCGGTTCGACCGCAACAAATTCACTTGCGCACACAAGACTTTACCCTTCGGCACCAAGCTGCGCGTTACCAATCTTGAAACGCAAGCATCGGTGGTCGTTCGGGTGTCCGACCGAGGGCCCTTCCGGCACCAGCGCATTCTAGATCTTTCCGAAATTGCGGCTCGCCCGTTGGGCATTGTCGAGCACGGCGCCGTATCGGTGCTGGCCGAAATAGTGCCCGAGGATGTACCACTTGGGCCTAGCGAAGCCCCCGCCGACTTGGCTGCCCTAGCTGAAGATCCAACCATCGGGACGGAAGCAGGCATGCACACTAATATCCGTACGGGCGCCACGGAAGCCGATGATGTGGCCTTGCTCCCAGAGCCCGCCGCCACCTATGTAGTACAAGCCGGTACGTTCGGCGACGTTCGCAATGCGCAAGCCATGATTGACCGAATCCAAAGCCTCGACCCGAAGCTGCTGGTTACGACCGTGGCAGCAAACACGCCGGAAGGCAAGACGCTGAATAGGGTAGTTGTAGGCCGCTTCGCTACGCCCGCAGAGGCCAAAGCAATTTGCCAGCGCCTAGCGAAAGTCGGCGTGATTGGGTTGGTTCGCCAGGGCGAAAACCTGTAAACGACTGCATGGTAAGGCGAAGCCGTTGGCACTAGGTGCTAACGGCTTTTTCTATATAGCCTTGGTCCGATTATTGGACCCTCACCTTGGTTCAATAATTCACGCTCTTTTTACAGCAAATGAAAAAATTATTTCTGCTAGGTATAGCCTGTGCTATGTCTGCATCTTCTATGGCCCAAACTGAAAAGGGCAACAAATACATAGGAGCAAACATTGGCAACGTCAGCTATACTGATGTCGATTCTAGAACCAATATAGGAGCAACATTAACTCCGTCAGCGGGTGTATTTATCGCTGACAATTTGTTATTAGGCACTGGCTTACCGTTGAGTTATGCCAGGAGTAGCGACAAAATAGGATCTGGCAAAACTATAAATCGTAATATAAGTTATGGCCTCACTCCTTATGGCCGCTACTATTTCGCAGGCACTAATGCACATCGTTTTTTCGGTCAGGTAGAAGGCGGTATTTCACGATTCAACTACTATTACAATTCAGAAAACTCTGTAGCATCGCCTGCTGTTCAGCGCCAAAACGCTACTGCCTTCAACTATGGAGGAGTTCTAGGTTACAATTATTTCCTGACTCCAGGAGCTGCTTTAGAAGTAATGGCTGGTTACAAGCGTTATGATTCATTTAATGTCTTTGATTCTAACCGTCAGCAAAGCACAGGCGTATTAAACGTAACGGCAGGTTTCGCCGTCTTTTTGCCTTCCAAGCTGCCGACTACTTCTCCTGCTCAGTAAACAAGTATTAAGCATACATTGACGCGGCACGCAACTCATCTTGGGGTTTGCGTGCCGCGTTTTTTTGTCGGATGTTGTGGGGCGGACTTACTTTCCTGCCTGACTTATGCTGCGTTACGTTCGGGCCTTGCTGGCCACCGTTGTTGCCCTGGCCTTTACGTGGGTACTAAATACCAAGCACGGCGACATCCCGCCGTTCGGCAAGTTTTTAAGCCCATTCCGAGGCTTTTGGCAGAACGGGGAAACGGCTGATGCCTTACCCGCGCAGCAAACGCTCCGCCTGCCGGGTCTCCAACAGCCCGTGCAAGTACGCTTCGATGACCAGCGGGTGCCGCACATCTTCGCCCAGAACGACCACGACCTGTACTACACCCAAGGGTACCTCACGGCCCAAGACCGGCTGTGGCAGATGGACTTCATTGTGCATGTAGCCAGCGGGCGGCTTGCCGAAATAGTGGGGCCCGCACGGCTAGAAACCGACCGGTTTTTCCGCCGGATGGGCATGGGGTTTGGGGCCCGCAAGTCGCTGGATGCCGCCATGGCCGACCCCGTGACGCGCACCGTCCTGACTTCTTATTCCGACGGGGTAAATGCCTACATCGGCACGCTCACCCCCCGCACGATGCCATTCGAGTACAAGCTGCTTGATTACACACCGGAGCCGTGGGAGCCGCTGAAAAGCGCTTTTATTCTGAAGTACATGGCGTTCGACTTGAGTGGCCGCTCCGATGACTTACGCATGAGCAACGCGCTGGCAACGTATGGGGCCGACGTGGTGAAGGACTTGTTTCCGGACTACCCGACCCGCGAAGACCCGATTATACCCGTCGGGACGCCGCTGGATTTCCAGCCCCTCCCGCTACCGGCCACGCCACCTGGCTTTGCGGCCACTATGTCCAGCAAAACGCCGCAGCACGAACCCGACCCCGAACTAGGCTCCAATAACTTTGCAGTGAGCGGGGCGAAATCGGCCTCAGGCTATCCGCTGCTGGCCAACGACCCGCATTTGCAGCTTAACCTGCCTAGCATTTGGTATCAGGTGCAGTTGGCAGCTCCCGGTGTGAACGTGTATGGGGTCAGTATTCCAGGGGTGCCTTTCGCTATTATCGGCTTCAACGAGCAAGTGGCCTGGGGAGTCACCAACGTGGCCGCCGACGTGATGGACTGGTACCAGCTGAAATTCCGCGACAACAGCCGCCGGGAGTACTGGCACGATGGGCGCTGGAAACCGGTGCGCCGCGTGGTAGAGCGCATCAAAGTACGCGGCCAGCCCGACCGCCTCGATACCGTGCTTTACACCCACCACGGCCCCGTCGTGTACGACAAGCCCGAGAAGCCATTCTTGCTGCAAACGCCCATTGCCCACGCCATGCGCTGGACCGCCCACGACGCGGCCAACGAGTACCAAACCTTCTACCGCCTCAACCGCGCCCAAAACTACCAAGACTACACTGCTGCCCTGAGCACCTACGGCACCCCAGCGCAGAACTTCATTTTCGCTAGTGCCACTAAGGATATTGCCATTTGGCCCAATGGTCACTTCCCCCTGAAATGGCGCAACCAAGGCAAGTTTATCCTGGATGGCACCGACCCCGCTTACGACTGGCAGGGCTGGATTCCGGCCACTCAGAATCCACACGTGAAGAACCCGCCGCGCAACTTTGTGTCGTCGGCCAACCAGTTTTCCACCGGCCCCGACTATCCGTACTACCTGAACTGGAACTACGGCGACGGCAGTTACGACCGGGCCCACCGCATCAATCAGCGGCTGGCCAGCATGACCCAGGCCACGCCCGACAGCTTGCGCGTGCTGCAAAACGACAACCTCAACCTCAACGCGCAGCTGATACTACCCACCCTGCTGCGCGTATTGAACAACAAAGCCGTGGCGCCCCCCGCACCCAACTCGCCAGAACACGCGGCGTTGCAGCTACTCAGCCAATGGAACTACCGCTACGAGGCCGACGCAACTGCCCCCAGCATCTTCGACTTGTGGTACGGCAACTTAGTGAAGCGACTCTGGGACGATGATTTCGGGACCACGCCAGAACGCCCGATGCGTTACCCTGCCCGTGACCGAACCAACACCCTCCTACTGCAAGAAGCCAGTGCCCCGGCCAACCCATCCGGCAAGCAAGCTTCCCCGTGGATAGATGACCGCCGCACCCCCGAACGCGAAACGCTACACGATTTAGTGTATCAATCCCTTCACTTCG